>JAZNMZ010000029.1:0-3149 GCA_045580005.1 Eubacteriales bacterium
CTCTGACTCAAAGGCAGGTACCTCCGAATCGACAGCATGGAAGACAGTCGACAAGGTAAACAGCGCAACATTTAACCCTGGTGATGTTGTACTCTTCCACAGAGGTGACACATTCAGAACAACAGGGCTCATCGCACAGGAGGGCGTAACATATTCTGCATACGGCAGCGGAGATAAGCCTGTACTCAGCGGGTCTTTGCGTAACTATACCGGCGGAAACTACTGGACCGCAACCTCATACGCAAACATCTACAAGCTCAATACCGCTGACCCCAAAGACAATATAGGTATTATCGTCTGCACAAATAAGAACGGTACCGAGAGAATTGCCTATAAAAAGCTTCTCGGCAAAGAATACGACGGAGTTGTATTTGACAACTGGAACGACCTCAAGAGCGACTTTGAATTCTGTAATGTAAGCGGTCAGCTGTATCTGTTCAGCGCAGGCGGCGACCCCGATATACGCTTCACATCTGTTGAACTTGCCAACAGAAAGAATATCATCCAGGCAAATGTTCCTGATGTAACAATCGACAACCTGCACTTTATGTACAGCGGCGGTCACGGCATAGGCGCCAATGGCATAGATGCTGTGTTTGATGATGAGGGGAACTATGTAGAGCTTCCCGTAGCAAGAAATTTCACTGTTAAAAACTGTATTTTTGAAAAAATCGGAGGCTCGCAGCACACACAGTTTGAAGATCCTACAAGATACGGCAACGCTATCGAAATCTTCGGAAGCTGTGATGGATTCACTGTAGAAAACAACTGGGTGCACGATATATATGACACAGGAATCACATTCCAGTATTCATGGCAGTACAAGGTGGATTCCATGCAGAAAGATGTCCTTATAAGAAACAACCTTGTAGAGAGATGCCTGTGGGGATTTGAATTCTATAATATGCATGTAGGAAACGAGCATCAGAGAATAACAAAGGATGTTCTCTTCACAGACAATCTGCTTTATATGATGGGCTACGGCTGGGGCGTTATCGACGGACGAGAGCATCATGTTGCGTCTATCAACAGCTATGCGCTTTCCCAGAATCCCGATGAAGTTGACAATTTTATAATCAGCAACAACATAATCTACCGCTCCAAGAATCAGCTTATAAGACTTGAGAGCGAGGGTGACAAAAAGGTTGAGTTTGACGGCAACATCTATGTTCAGGACTTCGATCTGCCGCTCGGCTATTTCTACGGAGAAATTCTGCCATACGACGAAAATGCTGCAGACATCATCACAGCAGGCTCGCAGGACACAATAATGAACGAAACAAATACAGGCGGAGTTTATTATTACATTCCGTAAGAAATCACAAAACGCAGGAGGACTTCGGTCCTCCTTTTTTGCCGCTTATCGAAAAATGTCGAATAAATATGGTCTTTTTGCCGCAGTACGCTTTTTACAACAAACGAGATAAAAACTGTTAAATGTTTGTGTATTTTTTTGCCAAGCTGTTTACAAAACAAATTGTCTGTGGTACAATATGAGGTATAAAGAAAGGGTTTTCCCTTGATTTAAAGACTAATTTTTACAACAGGAGGACGAGATGAGGACAAGTAAAAAGTTTATCAGCATTCTTCTTTCTGTGCTTATGCTGTTTACAGTTTTGCCTGTAAGCGCGGCAGAAGCAGAGGCTGCAGAGCCTGAAATTCAGGAAATCGCAGCAGAAGAAGTTGAAACTTCCGCAGATGCGGTGCAGGACGAGGCTGCCGCAGAAACAGAAGAATCCCCCGCAGCAGAAGAAGAGCTTTCAGAGGAAGAACTTTCAGAGGAAGCTGCCGAGGAGGTAACAGAAGAGGTTATCGAGGAAGTTACAGAAGAGGTAACAGAAGAGGTAACAGAAGAAATCGAGGACGAAGTGGTAGGACTTGAGGCTGTAGATACCATATATGTTTCATCTTCGGGCTCGGATTCATACTCAGGCACATCTGCAGATGCACCTTTGGCAAGCTTTGACGCAGCTCTCAGCGCTGCAGCGGCAAACGGCAGCACAAAGATTGTTGTTATGTCTTATCTTGAGACAGGCACATGGAGCTGGCCGACACACTTGCAGACAATCACAGTAACAGCAAAGGACGGCGACACAACATACGACGGCACACTTGTGCTCACAGGCAGCGGCGTGCTCGGCGGACCTCTTGTGTTTGAAAATATGGGCCTTGGCTCAAACGAGTATCAGAACTTTATCACAGGCGCAAACAAGGTTGTGTTCGGCGACGGACTTACTGTCGCTTCAAACGGAGTGTCAGGACACTTCGGTGCCGAGGTTGACCCTGTAGCGAGCATTGATATCACAGTAAAATCGAGCGTTGTAACCAACGCGTTTCTCGGCGGAGCATATGCTGCGTCGGATATGATAATGGTAGAGGGAGATACTCTGCTTACAATCGACGGAGCAGAGAATTATCCGCTTCTTTTAGGCTATGATGCATACGGAGAATATGTGTCCAACGGTATTTACGGCGGCAGTGTTGCCGTAAATGTTCTGTCAGGAAGTATAGGTTCTGCAGATAATGTCAAGGTAGGCGGCATTAACGGAGCTCTTTATGTTATACTCAACAGCGGAGCAGCTCTGCCTGCAGACGCAAATCTTCCCTTGGCAGATTGCGGAAACTATTTCATAGAGAGCGCAGGCACAGAGTGTACCGTATACCCTGCTTATGACAGCAACGGAGCAATTCTTACAGACGGCACAGTGAGCGTTGTAAGCAACAGTGACACAAACTATCTTGTAAATGTAACCGACGCGAGCGGAAACACGAAGCAGTATCTTGCAGGCAACATCAAGTTGCCCGGAGCAGGCACATATATCTTCTCGTATGAGGAAGCAAGCGTTATAGCAGGTCTTGCTCTTACGGTTGACGCTCCTATGTTCGGCTTTACTCCCAACACAGAAATCCCTGCAACAAGCCTTTATGTTGCAACAGCAGAGTGGCTTGACGCAGACGGTAATCCTGTTGAAGAGTTCGGCTATAACGAAGCATATACAGTAAATATTTATGTTGTTCCCGGCAGCCTTGTTGATACAGAATCACTCTCATCTGCTTCTGTAAACGGAAAGGAAGCTGAAATAACAGATCTCGGAGCTTACTACAAGGTTTCGTACACATTCCCCGCAAGCACCGCGAGAAACAGGGTG
>JAZNMZ010000030.1:0-2679 GCA_045580005.1 Eubacteriales bacterium
AAGCTCGTCGGGAGGATTGTCGGGAGTCTGAGCCGCCATACCCCTGAACCAAGAATTTTCCTTGTCGTCATAGTAGAGCTTAACTGCATTGTAGTAGCAGGTGTCGGCGTGAGGACAGCCGTCTATACAATACTCAGGCGCTCCCTCGGGAGCATTTTCTTTCGTGAAATATGTAAGAGAGCCGAAAGATTGTACATTCTTTACCCTCTTGCCGACAATCCACTGTAAAAGGTCCATATCGTGACAGGACTTCTGAAGAATCATAGGAGATGTGTCATCCGAGTTGCCCCAGTTGCCTCTTACAAAGCTGTGGCTCTGGTGGAGATTGCCAACCTCCTCGATGTGTGAAATTGACATAATTCTTCCGAGTCTGCCTGTGTCGATAAACTGCTTGAGAGCATAATAGTAGCTGCAGTATCTGAGTACATGGCACACCATGATCTTCACATCATTCTTCTGCGCGCACAAAGCTATCTTCGCACACTCGTGTACATCGTTGGAGATAGGCTTTTCGAGAAGCATATCATATTTCTTTTCTATTGCCGCAATAGACGATTCGTAGTGCATCTGATCCATAGTTGCATTGACAACAAGGTCTGCAAACTTAGGAAGCTTCATAGCGTCCTCCCAGCTTTCAAAGCAGAACTCGTCGCTGAGATTGCATTTGTTCTTTACATAATCTCTTCTTTCCTTTATAGGTTCACAAACCGCAACAATACGATATTTTTCAGGCAGCTTTGTCATCTCGTCTGTATAGATTTTTCCTCTGCAGCCTGCGCCAAAAAGGATAACATCATATCTTTTCATCATATACTCTCCCAACTTTGATTTACTAGTAGCATAATAACACAACGATACTGTATTTTCAATAGTTTTTTACATTTTTTATTAAAATGGTAAAATATTGCTTGAAAAATGCTAAAAAGGCTCTTGGGGATTACTTTATGAGATGCGAGAGCTCAAGAGAAAACTCGTTTTTTATCAGCGAAAAAAGCGCGGAAAGCGGAAGTCCGACAACATTAAAATAATCGCCGTCAATCTTTCTTACAAGCAGAGCGCCTTTTTCCTGTATTCCATACGCTCCTGCCTTATCCATAGGCTCACCTGTGGCGATATACCCGTCGATATCCGATTCGCTAAGCTTATTGAATATAACCTTTGTAGCCTCGCAGTGCTGTGCCAGCCTCGAGCCGTACATCACAGATACCCCCGTATAAACCTCGTGAGTGTTATCCGACAAAAGCGAGAGCATTTCCTTTGCCTCGCGCTCATCCCTCGGCTTGCCGAGCAACCTTTTGCCGTGGTACACAAGGGTGTCGGCGGCGATAATAAGAGTGTCATTTTCTCCGTGGAGTGAGTATATCTTTTTTGCTTTTCTTTCCGAAAGCTCAAGAACAGCCTTTCTCGGCTCGCTTTTAAACTCCTCTATATTCTCATCCACCTGCGCGGGAATAATCTCAGGAGAAAGTCCCACTCTTTGCAGCATTTCTATTCTTCTGGGTGATTTTGAAGCAAGTATTATTCTCATATGAGCTCCTTAATTATTGTTATGAGTATTTTATCACATTTTTTGTTGTTTTTCAAGCATAAAAAAGAGGGACCTGCGTCCCTCTTTTCTTTTATGTTCTTGTTGCTATGATAACTCTTGCGATTCCGTTTGAATCGTAATAAGCTGTGAGTCTGTATCCTTCTTCCGAGAGACTCTTTATATAATCAAGCGAGCAGGAGCTTATTACATCCGAAAGTGTTTCATCCTCGTCCTTTGATACCTTAAAGGTTCTTCTATCCATTACGAAGCACTCGGCATAGTCCCAGAGTTTGAGAGTCTTATCGGAATTTACGACCTCAGAATCAGACACCGTAACACCGCTAAGTGACGCGAGCGCTGATATGCTCTGCGCCGTTTTGCCGTCATATTTTACCATTACAACGCCTGTTGTGGGAATCTTGAAGTCGCTGATAGAGGAATTCTGTGAGCTTGTATGGAAGGAATACGAGCCCTTGTAATTTAAGATTACGCCATAAGAGTGTAAATCTCCCGTTGCATCCTCAAGTATGAGATAATCAACCTCACCGTTGTCATTCAAGCTATAATACTTCACCTTGGATGCGCTGATACCAAGCTCAAGCAGCTGCGTGGCTGCAACTGTCTTGCAGGAAGTTTCGTAGTAGTCGACAATAAGTGCGTCGGGAGCTATCTTGCCTGCTTTTATTGCCGACATAAGATTTGCGACAGATGAATATCCGCCCGAGTATTTTGTTACCTTTTGTTTGTTGTTTTCAAACTTTACCTTGACAAGCACGCCGATGTCAAAATCGTTATCGGCCGTCTGTATGCTGTATGTGCCGCCATCAAAGGATGTAACCGTAACATAGTATGACTCTTTTATCCTGCCGTCGGCATCCTTATATTCTTTCTTCTCGAGTGCAGTTGAAATTCCAAAGAATTCCTGCGCAAGTTCTTTTGCTGAAACAATGCCCGCAACACCGCCGTCCTTACCCAGAAGCAGTGTTACAACATCGCCTTCCCTGTAAGTCCCCCTGCCTGTAAGGCTAATTGCCGCCTCAGCCGTTTCTATCTGATAAGAGGTGCCGGCAACTGTTACGGACACGGGTGCTACTGTATTAGGAAGAACCTCCTCAAGTGTTCCGGTAACCTTGTCAGTATATACCCACACA
>JAZNMZ010000031.1:0-7032 GCA_045580005.1 Eubacteriales bacterium
TCTTTATAAATGCCTCACTGTTTTCGGTGCGTGTGCGTATAACTTTTCCGGTTTCCACATCCAAAGCTATTCCGCATATACTCGTTGTTCCTATATCAATGCCTACAATATTCATACTGTATATTACCCCATTCTTTACCGCCTATAATTGCTAATTAAATTATATGATTTTGTCAAGTTAGGGACAAAAAAATTATTCTTTATACAGCCACTTGTCTCGCTTCAATATACAAATCTATATCGTTGATAATATAGTTCTCTCCGGTGGTATGCAATGCACCATAACAACTCATTATATATTCACACACATTATGTTTTACAAACAACTGCATAACTTCTTTTCCCTTTAGATTTTTTGCAGACCTATATATCTCAATGCAAAAGATTAAAAACCTTCCCTCTTTGCTCATACTTAACCACCTTATATACATGTAAAAACCTAAAATCGGCAAACTATTCTTTTAAATTTTATAGACTTGATACGAGTGAAATATTGCATAGTCAAATGGCAGGGTTCCCCAAAACTATTATCTCTCTTTTCTAAACAAAACAGCTTGTGGCATTCCATTATCAGACCTTTTCATTATAGCAACAAGAACTTTTTCTCCACCAACGAGAGTAATCTTGTGATATGTTAATAGAGCACATATTTTTTCTAACCATTTATGAAAACTTTTCATAATATCAATTATTGGTTTTTCAGTAGAAAATGGATTTTGTGCATGCATCATTCCTCCACACTTCTCATAAATTTCAACCAGTTCATCTTTTGTCAAGTAACCATTTTCAATTTCAACTAACTCATCTCTTTTATCTGGATGTTTTACATTTTTCACTGGAACAGGATAAAAATCCAAATTAATCCTTTCCAAATCTTTCATGATTAACCTTGCATTGTAGTGTTTTGCAAACTTTTCGTGTTGTTTTGCATATAAGTCTTTATTTGCAACCAAAGAAATTAATGCAATCATTTCTAAAATTTTTCTAAATTGCAAGCATACTGTTTCGGCTTCAACAACTAACAGTTTTTCATTAATTACTCCGTCAAGATGATCATTAATGACATCAATTCTTTTATTTATTTCATATAAACATTCTTGATATATATCTAGTTCTACCTTTTGATTATTCATATAATTTTATCCTTTTCTGAATAGGCAAAGTATTTTGTTTGCATTTTCTAAATACAGTTTTCAAATAAAACAAATTTATTTTAAATAATACTTATTCTTAATAATACCCTTTTGTTTAAATGCATCAACTACTTTTTCTTTTATCAAGTTAGTTGTAATATCTTCCCAATAATTTACATAAATCAAAATTATACCATTTTCTTTGCTTAATTTAAGTTTTAACTCATCTCTTTTTCTTTGTTCTTCAAAGTGTTCTTTTCCGCCAAAATATTCAACTGGCTCGAAATGTTGCTTACCCTGATATTCAAACGCTATTTTTTCGCCATAGACAAAAACATCATAAGACATTTGTCCATTTCTTGTATGCAAAAAATATGGTCTATGCTGATGAACAACCTCATTTCTTGAAAATACTTTTTTGACAGACTCATACATTAATTCTTCTGATTTCCAACGATTTTTTGTTTTATGATATTCAATTGTCTCATCGCTTTTTGATATGTAGTGGTCCACCCGCCTCATTATATCAATAAGTTTTTCCGGAAAATAATTATCTTTTAAATAATCAGTATATGTCCAATACCTCATAAAATTATCAGTTATAAACCTAGGAGATAATTCTTGACATTTCTTAATATTAGTGTTTTTTTCTATATAATAATCATCTAGCTTTTTAAGTAAAATCTCTCGAAACAGAGCATCGTTCCAACATATTATTTCGCCCATTATATCCTTGTGAAGAGAGTATGGAAAATTATAATATATACTACCTTCAATATCTTGAGTTGTATAAAATTGCCCTTCTAATGTTTCATCATAAATATCAATTTCTCGATTGCCTCTTATCCAGCGTATAGCTTTTTCAATCTTTCTTATCGAACTAAGGACAAATTTTGTTATATATGGTGATGTTGTGCAGTTGACAGCATATCCTTTTTTGCCACTGTATTCTACTTCATATATTATGAAAGTATATGGGACCCCCTTCCAAGCATCAACTCTTTGTTTTAAATTCAAAAATGGCAATCTTTTTGATATATCATAAAAATTTGTCTTCAAATAATCTCGTCGTCCTGCATTGAACTCCTCTTCTTCAATAAAATTTAAATTTCTTATTGGTTTATCGATATTACCATTAAAGAATTTATAAATGTATGGTGCATAGGGTGCGTCTTTATTAAAAATCTCTTTTTTCAATTTGGTGGCATTAATCTTAAACACATCATTATATGTAAGTTCTTCAACAATCAACATATGTCCAGTTAAAGCACTAACTCTTCCATAGTTATTGTCAAAAGCATATTTTACATCTTCATCTGATAACGCACAAAAATTCTTTATGCCAAAATAAACTATAAAACTGTCTTCTACAACATAAACTTTTTCATATTCTCCTATATCGTGACACACAAAAGTATAGGTGTCAAAAAGTTTTTCAAATACTTCTGCAGAACTTTTATAAAATATTTTTAAGTTATCATAAAATTCTTTAAGGTTCATATTATTACCTCTTAATTACACTTTGTTTCTTGCCACAATTCAACAATAATGAGTTGTATCAGGTCAGGAAAATTTTGTCCCTTGTATATCAAAGTTTAAAATCAGTGTAAGATTTAAATGACAAGCCTTTAGCTAATTTTTGCAACAAGTCGCAAAGCAAAATTATCTCACTTCATCCGCCAGGCAAATAACTCTATTTTTATTATTTTTTTATTATGACGGTTCTTGTTTCATCTTCCCACAAAACCCCATATCCGAACGCCTCAGATATAGCTCTCAGCGGCACAAATGTTCTGTCGGCAATTATTCTCGCCGCACAGTCAAGCTTTATTTCCTTGCCATCGATATACATTTTGTCACTGTCTATGGTAAATGTGATTTCGACAGAGTCCTTTTGCGCCACAACTCTTCCGGCTTCCTCGATCCACAACACTTCCGCTCCGAAGAACTCGAAAATATCGCGCATGGGCACAAGCGTTCTTCCGTTTATTATCGTAGGATAAAGCTCAAAATCCTTCTTTTCGCCGTCAATCACTACCTTGACTCTGTTGTCTATGCGATTTTTCTTTGCATATTCGTGTGCAACCGAACCCTCCGGTGCGATAATATTCACAAAAGGACATTCGGAGAAAGAGGAGATCTGTATACGCTCAAGCTTTGCGTCCTCGCCGACATAGAAGCTCTCGAGTCTTGTGCATCCGTAAAAGGCAGAGTTGCCTATATTTTCTACACTGTCGGGGAGATAAAATTCACAAAGAGAAGAGCAGTCTGCAAACGCGTAAACGCCTATTCTTTCAATCTCCGCACCCTCTTCAAAGATAACCTTTTCAAGATTCCGGCACAGTCTGAAAGCAGCAGTGTCAATAACCCTCACCGATGAGGGAATGGTAATCTCTGAAAGATTAATACACCTTTCAAAAGCACTCCTCGAAATTTCCGTAAGTCCCTCGGGGAGAATTACCTCACGCAGATTTTCGGCACTGTCAAAAGCATTTTTGCCGATTTTAACGGTTCCGTCTGCGACCCTGTAAGAGGTGTCGTCACGATTTCCCGGATACCACACAAGCTCGTCTTTCTTAAAGTATATAGCGCCCATCTCATCCGCCGTATAACACGGATTATAGGCTGAAACCGAAATTGTATCAAGCTTGGGTGCAGCCGTTGCATAGTTCGAAAGGTCTATCCAGGTAAGTGATGTGGGAATATGTATTTTCTCAAGATTCATACAGTTATGAAATGCTCCCGTACCAACAGCCGTTACTCCCTCGGGGATAATAACCTCCGTAAGATTATTACAGTCTGAAAAAGCGCTGTTTCCTATCGTTACAAGAGACGACGGCAGAGTAATTTCGCTTATCGGCACTCTTGAGAATGCCCAGTCATATATTACTTCAACACTTTCGGGGAGGTCAATTTCATAAAGGCTCTCGCATCCCGAAAAAGCGCTTCCGTCAATAAATCTTAGGCCTTTTGGCAGCTCTATTTTCTTTAAGGCACTGTTGGCAAAGGTCGCCGTTTCAATCCGCTCGACAGTGCTGCCTTGCGTAAAAATTACCTCTTCGAGATACTTCGCACCGTTAAACGCCTGAGGGTCGATGCGTACAACACTCTCGGGGATAGTATAAGTCTTGCTCTTGTTTGATATCGGGTATTTTAAAAGTCTTGTTTTGTCAGCACTGAAAAGAACACCGTTTTCGTCAGCATAGTATGTGGCGTTACCCTCTGCTACCCAGAATTTTTCAAGCGAATCAAGATTAAAGATCGCCCACTCGTTTATATACCAGGTGGTTGATGGAACATTAAACTCTCTCAAGGACTCACATGCATAAAACGCGTTTGCAGCAATGGTAGCAAGTCCCTCGGGAAGCTCTATTTCCTCAAGCGCCTCGCAGCCCATAAAAGCGTATTCGCCGATTGTTTCAAGCGTTTTCGGAAGACGCACACTCTTAATGTTCTTATATCCTTGGAAATTCTCTCTGCCGATTCCGGTAATTCCGTCACTGATTGTAACACTCTCAATAGCGTTTCCGATATGATACCACGGAGCGTATGTAGACGATGGAAAATCACCTATATAGCCTTTGCCATATACGGCAAGAGTTCCGTTTGTGTCAAATGTCCACGAAACCTCGTCCGAAAGATTACCCTGTCTTATAACAACCGCCTGTAACGCATCCCCTTCGACAAAACGGAGGCTGTGCGATATTGCTGCTTTCTGAGCCTCGCTTCCGCTCTCGCCGAAGATAACAGCAACAGTGCCCGAGAACGCGCCCTCACCGATATTTTCTACCTCTTTGGGGATTTCTGCGGATATAAGTGCTGAACAACCTGAGAATGCACCGTCTCCCACCGACTTCAGCGTTTCGGGGAAGGATATTCTCAGAAGATACTCGTTCTTCTCGAACGCGCCCTTTTCGATAGAAGAAAGCACACCTCTCGGCAAATCCGCGAAAGAGAGCGAGTCGTTTTCGGCAAAAGCCCTCTCGCCTATGGAGTGAAGTTCAAGACAGTTTGTCAGGTCAACATTTTTTAGCGGATATATCGAGGAAAAAGCCTCTTTTTCTATTCTCTCGATTTTGCACCCCTCGGGGAACTCAAGGACTTTGATGTTTGACTCGTAAAACGCTCTCTCACCGATTCTCTCAAGTGTTGCGGGAAAGCTTATGTTTTCAAGGTAATAAAAGCCGTTGAAGGCGTTCTTTCCGATATAGGTTATTCCCTCACCGATTTTTAAGGTGTGAACCTCTCTTCTGTACTGAGATTCAATCGATGGATTTATCCTGTCGGCCTCAAAGTCAAAAGTTTCACCACTGCCGCTAAGGGTAAGTACACCGTTGTCTAAAGTCCAGCTTATATTCTCACCGAAAGCTCCAGAAGGACTCCCGCTTTCAGCAAGGGCTATTACGCAAAAAAGCGTCGTTATCAAAACAAAAACACTTATAACAGCAAAACTCATTTTTGTCTTTTTCATAGTAATACCTCTTTCTGTAATAATGAATATATGTCCTGCGTATTTATCTAATCTTCTTAATACATTTTTTGTCAGGCTCTCTCATGACATTTCACCATTTTATCCCTCCGCCGCAAGCGTTCTCCTGTCGGAATCCTCCCACCGCCTGCGACGCCCCCTCCTTTAGGCAAGGATGGCTGGCTTTATTCGACAATATCAGGCAAATATCCTTTATAAAGACTGTATCTTTTAGATGCCAATCTGTTTAGCTAAATCATTCTTTCCATATTACATTTTCCATTATGTATTCGCCTAGCAGAGCCGTTCCGCCATAAATCTCTTTGCCGTCTGCCGAGACAAAAAAATCTCCAATGTATGACAAGTGGCTGTTGTTCACCATCCAAGAGACTCTTATTACATAGTATTGCTTTCCCTCTGTTTCAACAGCCCCCGAAGTACCAAAGGAAAATATAAATCCAGTTTCTTCGTCTTTCTCCCCAAGAACAGAATAACATAACTTTTCTGCTTCTTGTTGCGTTATACCCTTAACACTATCAGTCGATATTTCAATAATATCACTGTTAGTTTTTGTTTCATTGACTGCAATATCTTGATTTGGCGCAGGTTCACTGTGCTCCAGCGCAGTTTCATTATTCGAAATAAATGTTTTGTAATATAAAATGCCACTAATTGTAAAAACTAACACTACAACAATGATAACATAAAATATCTTTTTCCCCATTTATGCCACCTTTTTTTCACAAAATATCCGTTATAAAGACTGTACAAATTAGGTGTCGCAAAATCATTTTAACGGAAGTAAAAAGGCTTGCTTGCAAGGCTTTATGTGAGTATTATAACACACAAAAAAGAAAATGACAACTTCTTTATCGGAAGTTGTCATTTTTATTATCCATTTAATTCTTAGTCGTCGAGACTATTATCTGTTGCTCTTTCGAATATTGCCTCGACCTCTTTTGAGGGTGCCTTATCAACAAGCGTAACAACAACAGCTGCGATCGCACCGATGATAAAGCCGGGGATGATTTCGTATATACCTGTTGTCGCTGTAAGTGTGCTTCCGCCGGGAACAGGGAGCCAGAGCCAGAGCATATCTACAAGCGCGCCTACTATGATACCCGCAACCGCACCTTTATATGTAAATCTCTTCCAGAAAAGCGAAAGAAGAACTGCGGGACCGAATGCCGCTCCGAAGATACCCCATGCGTTTGACACAAGATCCATAATCGCCTGTGCCGCCTTTCCCTTGCTGCTTGCAATAAAGAAAGCTACAATCGCAATTACCAAAACTATCATACGGCTTACCCAGAGCATTTCCTTGTTGGAAGCCTTTTTTCTGATAATCGGCTTATAAATATCACTTGCAAAAGATGACGCTGCTACAAGAAGCTGTGAATCGGCTGTCGACATGGATGCCGCAATAATCGC
>JAZNMZ010000032.1:0-28473 GCA_045580005.1 Eubacteriales bacterium
CCATACAGAATTCAAAAGGCAAACCAACAAACTCCGAATTTATCGCTCTTGTGGCAGACAGTCTGCGGCTTCATAACAAGGTTGCGATATGAAGATATAAACAGAACGGTATTCGTTCTGTTTTTCTTTTTTTGCAGAAAAAAGACCTGTGCGCACAGGTCTTTCTTTTTTCTCAGACAGTCGTTTTCATATTACGCAAGTGTTTTGCAAATATTGATATATCAAAAACAAAAAACATGCGAAAAAACAGTGCTCGGCAGTTATACATTTTGTGAGAAACAAAACCGCTGCATTTTATGGTACACGAAACATTTTCCAGCAAAGGAATACCATAAAATAAGCGTAGAATTAATACTAAGCAATTTAAAATACAAATTTTATTGTAATTTTCCCGCTTTTCTGTTTTTGACAACAAAAACTATTGACAAATCAGCGAGAAAATGGTAAAATTATTTGATATTATGTATAATAATGTAGAAAACGATTTTTTGGGGGGCAATATTTGATGAAAAAAGTTCTTATATTGTTCGTGGCGCTGCTTTTTGTTTTCCAAAGTATTTGCTGCATTTCACTCGCTGCAGATGATTCCGGAACTCCCAAGCATATTCCGCGAATAGTTTCGATAGTTTTTGACGATTCAGGAAGTATGTACAGCGGTACTGACAGATGGGCTTATACAAACTACGCCATGCAGACATTTATCGCGATGATGGGGCATGACGACATACTGTATGTAACATATCTCAACGCTCCCGCAGGAACAGTCAATATAGTCCTTTCGGATGGCAAAAAGCAAACTGTCATAGACGACTTTGCCGAGAATACAGCTTTTGGCAGCGGCACCCCCAACAAGTTAAAAGAGGGTGCACAGTGTCTTGAAAAAGAATACGCAATTCACGGAGCCAACGCAAAGTACTATCTGGTTGTTATGGCAGACGGAGAACTTGACTACAATCAGGGAGACTTCTCTGTTGACCTTCCCGAAATTGCTTCCGAAACAAGATCAAAGCTTTCGGGCGTTGACTTTGATACAATTTATTTTGCCATGGGTGAACAGAAAACTGCCATAAGCGGCGTTACAAACTGCTTTGCTCCAACAGGAGATGATATAGTAACCGAGCTGAAAAAAGTTTCGGCAGATATCATGGGGCGCACAGATGTGACCGAAGAATGTAAGGTGACAAACGGGCAGCTGTCTTTCGAACTTAAATACCCTGCTCTGAGTGTAACGCTCTTCGCACAAAAGGAAAACACAACATTCAGCGGTGTTACATTTTCTATAACTAAAGACGGCTCTGCTGTTTCATACAATACCAGCACATATTCGGTAAAGTGCCCTGACGGTCAGTTAAAAAACAAACAAGGTAACATCAAGTACGAGGAAGAACTGGCAACAAATCCCCCCGCAGGATTTGTATCTCTCATAACAAACGGAAGTTCTTCACTTCCAAAAGGCAACTACTCTGTCGACCTTTCGGCATACAGCATAAGCAAAGACGATATTGTGGTTCTCGTGGAGCCGGCAGTAAAGATAGGCTGCAAATACTATCTGGGCGACAGTGATGTTCCGATGGAGTTTTCCGAAATAAAAGAGCATCTTCGTAGCGGAGATAAGGTTATGGTCAGATGCGGCCTTTACGAAATCAACGAGGACGGCTCGCTGGGCAACGCTGTTCCCGATGACATTTTGTCACCCGAATACAAGCTGTATGTCAACAATACCCTCGCAACACAGAAACTGCAAAGTGAAAAAAACGCATATGAACTTATAATGTCAAAGGATTACGAGGATAAAGAGCTTAAAATAGAAGCTGTCCTCGAGGGATATCAGCCGTTTGTGCTGAGAGAAACTTTCGGCAAGCTTTCTACAAAGCCTGTTGTTGACATAAGCTCCGAAGAGCTCATCTCCGAGCTTACCCTCACAAAACCTTTGTGGAATAATTGGCTTGACGGGAAAGAATCTCTTTCTTTCCCTCTCATGTCTGTTGATGAGTCGGTGCTCTCGTATCTCGAGATAAAGGCAGATGGTTTTGACAGACTTGCCACGGGAAGCTGTCTGTCTCTTAGTGACTGTGTAAAAACGGTTGGCAACAATATCTTTTACACACCAAAGCTCATATCCGAAGTGAAATTTGGTTTGCTGCCCGAAAGTTTCTCGGTTTCACTTTACGATAGTTTTTCCGACAGCGAGCTTGCAAGAATCGACATAAATGTAATTCAGCCCGAATATAGATTTGAAATCGAAAACGATCTTGAAGGAGAAGATTTCAGTCTGGCACTTTTAAAGACAAACAGCAAAGAGATCAGATTTTCTCTTGCAGCAGACTATTACGGAAAAGGCGAGTTTGCTCCGATAAGTCAGTTTGACTGCGAGAGCGATTACAGCTTTGCTATTGACACAGGCTCGTTACCCGGCGATGTTGCAGAGGATGACGATTACATAGCCTTTGTTCCACAGTATGACTCCGAGGAAAACACAGACATCTCTCCCGAAGAAATCTTAGGCAAAGGGCACAATATCTTTGCCACTGCAACAATAGACGGCGTATCTGTGCGGTCTGAAGCTGTTACTTTCTCAATTAACAGCGCTTCTTACCGAATTGTTGTGGAAAACGGTATTTCTTCATCGCTTAATCTTGATACCATCAAGAACAACAAAGAAAAAATCGTTTTCTCAGTTCAGGCAGATTATGAAAGCGACGGCTCTTTCGGCGAGCTTGCAGCCTGGGATTTGTCGGTATACGACAAGCTTGTGATAGACACAGGCTCTCTTCCCGGAAAATTTGCAACAGAATATGACGCTTCCAAAAAGCCTGTCGGAAAATCGTTCACACCAATTTATGATGAAAACAACAATAACGGAATAGTATTCACAGAGGTTGCAGGCAGAACGCATGCAGTGACGGGTTCGATCGAACAGTACGGAATAAGCAGTTCGACCACAGTCGAGGTTGTTGAGCCGATATACGAGGTTGCTGTACGCAAAGACGGTATAACACTTGTAGATATCAATCTCTTGAACAACCAAGAGGGCGTTGAATTTCTCATTTCAAGAAACGGACGCACTCTTAGCAAGGAAGAAATCGAGGGACTCGCTCCATATAGCATTGTTCTGAGCAGGAACAAAAAGAGCGTATCTCTTGAAACTGAAGCCAGAGTGGACCCTGACGGTACAGCGTATCTATTCTGCAAACCCGGATACAATGGTTGGACATTCATCTCCCCTGTTCTCTGGAACTGGAGCAGTCTTTATCGCGTACACGACGGCGACATGGATATAGCGCTCACTGTCGGAAACGAAACAGCAACCGCGCAAATACATATTAACACTAATCAGTTTGCTTGGATAATTTTGCTGATCATCCTTGCTTCCCTTGCTTTTATCGCATGGATAGCTTTCTGCTACATGACATGCATAAGATTTTCGAAAGGTAAATTCTACACAATTTACTTCAGCCAGCAAGGTTCTGATTTTGTCGTAAGCGGTCGTCACTGTACAAATCCGAACAAAAAGCTTCTGTTGACATTTTTCAAAAGCAGCAAAGGTGTCTTTCTCCCCTATAGAGAGATAACAAAAAACATTTCGGGAGCGCAATTCAAAACTAAGTCCGCGATTGATAACCCGTTTAAGCGTAGATCTTATCCTGTCAGCACCGGCAAAAACCACGGCCACTTCAACCAAGGCAACATAGCTACTTTCAGAATGCCAAAGCTGCTCTTTGGCGACCAGGGTGACTTGATGTTGGATCTGAGCCATATAACAGGAAGAGCTCACGGTGAACAAGACATCACAATGAGTGACACTCAGTTCTTGGCTATTAACAACGAAAATGCAATCATCTTGTTCGTAACCAAAGATGAGGAAGCTAACTATGCTAGAATATTCGGAGAAAACAACCGTAATCATTAATAAAAAATTCATTAATAAAACAAAGTAACAAGGAGAAACGAACATGAAACACAATTTTCTAATCGGTCTTGGTGGAAGCGGAGGGAAAATCATAACTCAGCTTTATGATCGCCTCAACAAAGAAAGCGACCTTGTTTCCAAGAAAGATGTTGTCTGCATCGCGATTGACACAGACCAGCGAGAGCTGGACGCACTCTCACAGCTCGGTGTCGAAAAGGTACGCATCAGTGACAGAGGAACTGTTGGTCAGATGTATACAAGCCTCGGCGGGGATGTTGCTGACTGGTGTCCTAATACCAAAAACGAAGGCGTCTTCTTTGGTAGTTCTGTGCACAACGGAGCTTCTCAGTGCAGACTGAAATCAAGACTCTGTTTTTCAAACCTTTTGAAAGACAACAATAATGAATTCAAAACTATTCTTGAAAAGGCCATTACTGCCGACTCGGATGCCGCCACAGCTATCGGCACACCCCCTAAGGTTCTTATCGTTTCGTCTATTGCAGGCGGAACAGGCTCGGGTATTTTTATTCAGACTGCTCTTTATATCAAAAAGTTCTTCAAAGAAAAGAACATCCACAATGTTAACATCATCGGACTTTTTGCCTGCCCCGATCTTTATGTGAGCTCTGTTAACCCGCAACAGGTTCCCAATCTTTATTCCAACGCTTATGCCGTTGTTAGAGAACTGAACGCATTGAACCTCATCTGCGGTCCCACCAAGACTGCAGCTTACGGTGGAAAGCTTGATATTGACATCGAAATCAGCACAGCATGCGAAGGCAAGCTTTTTGAAAAGGACTCTGCCGGCAGATACACCGACAAGCCTTATGACACAATGTATTTTATCGACAAGGTGAATTCTCAAAGCGCTATTCTCGGTACTCTGAGCGATTATTACAACGGTATGGCAAACATTGCATACTCTCATATGTACACAGATCTTTCCGGCGTTGTTTCGACTCATGTTTCCAACGAGCTTAATGCGCCTCGTCTGGCACCCAACGCTATTTACGGAAGTGCCGGTGCTTCCTCTATCGTATATCCCTACAACGACATTATCAGGTACTTTGCAAACCGTTCAATAAAAGAAAGCTTTGACGGTGTATGGACAGCTCTTGATAACGAATGGTTGAATTATTACGAAATGAAGTGTGCAGAAGCTGCTCCCGCTAAGTATTCACCCGCTCCCAACGAGAGAGCTACTCATTATATTGAGGACTTTAAAAAGCTCGTTAAAACAACAGGCGCTTCAAAGAACGAGTTCTCTTTCCTCAACGATATGATTATGCGAGGAGAATTTTCTGCAGTAGATGCTCTGTTCAGACAGATAAAAGCGAAAGCTGTAGCAGAAATCGCAGATGACAGCAGAATCTCCAAAGCAAAAGAATCTTGCGGTATAGCTAATATAAATTCTGCGCTGAACGATGTTCTCAATAAAATCTCCTCATATTCCTCTTCTGATGAAAACGCTAATGTTTTCTCAAAGATCGCAGACATTGATGAAAAGCTTGAAACATACAGCAAAAAGTGCATTACTTATGTAGACGAATTGTCTGTATCTTTTGCCAACGGAATTCTTTGTGACAGCGAAAACTTGTGGAACTACTACGACCAGAAAGATTACAGTATCGTTACCGGTCTTCTCAAAAACGAAAGCGGAGAATGGATTCATCCTGTTGCGGCAAGATATCTTCTTTATGTATTCAGAAACAAGCTTGACCAAGAGGTTGAAAACATTTTCGGAGGCATTGACACCCCCGCAGACGATGTGGACGATTTCTACAATTATCTTATGCAAGACCTTGTTATGAAGCAGAGAAAGACTCTCAGTTCCAGCGAAGACAACACTCTTCCCAATGCAAAGATCCTTCAGAAATCTCTTGAAAGATTCTGGGGCAAAAGAATTGCCGGCGAGAATGTTAAAGCATACTTCTTAAAGTTGAGTCAGCGCCTTGAAACAGCAAACGAAACATTTGCAAACGCGCTCGTTTACTTCTCTCTTTCTGAAGTTCGCGAAAGACTCAACAAGCTCATCTCTCAGTATGAAATGTTCTTTGATAACATTGGTGACTTTGTTAAAAAGGCAACTGCAGCCACTACTTCAATCGAGACTATGCACGACATCGCCAAAGGTACTGTATATGTTTGTGCAAGTGCAGAAATTAAAAATAAGATATATGAAATTGCAAGCAGAAATATCGATTTGAGAACCGGTGAAACCGCAAGCCGAATAAACGAGGGCCTCTTTGCAGCTATGCGCAAAAAGGCAGCAACCGGCAAAAAAGAAACTCTCAAGGAAAAGAATGCCAGCATCGAAAGCTTCTTCGACAATGTATCTGATATTGTTGCAGAAAGCGCAAAAACAAATCCCGAAATCCAAGGCAACCTTGACAAGAATGTCTTTGACGCACTGATATATGAATATTGCCTTACAAACCCCGATTATGCATCTGATGTAGAGGTTTACAGTGCCAACGCCGAGGCTCGCAACCGTGTTGACCAATTCATCACCGACAAGCTTTTCAGCCTTTCTGTTATGGCAGCGCCCTACCTCCTGTATGATGCAGTCGACACATATGAAGGAATCTTCGAAGATACCCCATCCCCCGTGAAGAAGGTTTCCAACTTCTACAGATATTTCTCGCACAATACCGATGTTCAGAATTCTATTCTCAGGCTAATTGCAAACCCTGCAGGCGGCACAGGTGCTGTTCAGGGATTCTACAGCGGATATGCTGCTGAACTTCCCAAGGACACATCTAATCAGACTGTAACTCTCTCTTATGTAGAGAGCGACAAAATTGACCAGTACAGCATTCTCTGCTATTCTGCAGTACACTGTCTGCAGCCTTATCAGATAAAAGCGTTTGACGAGCTCGGCGGCGGAGTTTACTATGAACACTACTCTGCATGTATTGCAACTATGGAAGAAATGCAGCTGTATTCGATGACACCTCACCTTGACAAGCGTTGGCACAAGCACGGCGTTATGCCATACATAAATATTTCTATGGAAATCGAGCGCCGTCTTGAGCTTGCTAAAGCATTTGTTTATGCACTCTGCTATGGCAAGATCGGATATACTCTCGAGGATAATAACGCAAAGTTTGTTTTTGCCGACAACAATCTCGGCAAGCCTGCAGAAATCATTTTCTACAAAGGCAACTCTATTCCTTACCACAAGGTAAACAGAGCAATGAGCTGGTTTGCTGACAACGAGGCTCTTATCTCTGCTTATGCTGCCAGATTTGATATTCTTGTTGCAGAAGAAATTGAAAAGCTGAGTGATAACAGTGAAACTGTCGGCGGATACAAGAAGACAATTACAGATAAGGCTCAGATTCTTAACCGTCTCAAGAGCAAGTTAATCAGAGCTATTGAGGTTATAGGTTCAAAGAACGGCAAGGAAAAGAAACTTCAGAAGCTGCCTGATGCCGGACTTCTTGAACTTGCATGGGCTCTTCATGTAAGCGAAGAAAAAGAAATTGACAAGGACTACGGTGAATTGCTTGTTGAGCTTCTCTGCAATACTATCAACAAATACAGCAAAGCTCCTTACAATGCAGATGATATTGAGAACAAGGTTCTTGGCAGCGAAGCATACAATAGCCATATCGATGTGAGAGACCATATTGCAAAGGCTTTCCTTGAATCATATGCCGAAGTTATAGAAAGCAAGATCAAGAATAAGTCAATCGAGGGCGACAATGTCGAAGAAGAAACAAAGAGCAACTTCGGCAGAGACGATCTTTCTGAGCTTAACGATGATAATGGTTCTACTGCTTCAAAAGCCACTGCAAAGCTCAGTTTTGTTAACGGCGGATCTGTTGCAAGAGATAAGCGATTTGTATGGGCCAGCTCATTAGTTGAGAAATATCTCATCAAATAACAAAAATTAACTATCAAAGGGGATTTTTTACAAAATGAAAACAATAGTGATAAACACATCCAAAGATGCATTAAATACAAAGCTTGACCTTTTGTTCAAGGTCCCCTTTGACCAGAACAGCTTCATTTGGTTTGACAGTGATCTCGGCGCACCGCAGGAGATCGTATGCAACATAAAGCAGGCTCTTATTAACGAATCCGACATAGTTGACAAGGACTATAATCTTATAGTCCTTGTCGACCTGTGCAGATTTCCTCGAGCAAACGAAATATCTGTAACAAAGCTATATAAAGCCTTGTTGACAAAATACATAGGTACAACAATTGTGTCAAAGCTATACGAAGATTTTAATCTTCTTCCATTGGGTGTATCTGTGTATTTTGCCGATCCTTCAAAAATAGAAACCGGCTTTGATCCCAGCGTTCTTGTTGATAACCCGACGGAGCAAAGACATACCGAAGAAGCCGAAATCGTAAAAAAAGAAAGCAAAAAATCAAAAGCTGACAAATCAGACGATCTTGAAGATGATACCTTTTTTGACTCCAAACCCGACGGCACAGGCAGAACCCCGAGCGAAAAACTTATTATGGAGCTCTTCTCCTGGACAGAAGAACTTGACAAAAACTCTTTTTCATGGAAAATGAAAGCGTCTGTTTCCGAGGATAAATATATTGATTTTTCAAGCACTTTCGAGACTGTTGCTTTTTCTATATCAAAGTCTGACGAGTCTGTCAAAGTGCTGAAAATGGCTCTTGACGCAATTAATACAGCAATCTCCGGAAATTGGGGTGAAAACAACACTCTCGACTTTCCTATCGGCACCGATAAAAGGCGCGATATAAACTGTTTTACCTTTCATATGATAACAGCTAATGAGCAAAGTCTGATAGAAAGCTATTTCAATGTGTTCGCCAATATTTTCACTTGTGTTCAGAAAAGAGAGCTTGTAAAAGTCCTGCGCAAGTATGAAAAAGAGGAAATAAGAGAAATGCTTGTCGGCGCTCTTAAAAAATACAGATATTTTTCAAATGAGAGAAATATCGAAATTACTCCCGTTCGCTTTGCAGGGATATTCAAGCTCAGGGAAAAAATCTTCAAGGAGCAAAAAAAGTCTTTCAGAATATCTGAAAAATATGTCGGAAAAACCCTTGATGAAATTGTAGAAATCATAATGAAAGAAAATCGCGCCGCAGTGAGTGGCGGTACTGTTGCTGACGACCCCAAGCTGCATGGAATAGACCGCGATTTTTACAAGCTTGTGGCAGCCATCTTTGCCAACTATGACAAAGAAACAATAAAAACACAAAACAATGCGATCGTAAAAGACTGTATTATGCACCTTTGGACCTGGCGCGACAGCAGAACAAGTGATGATTTCAGAAACATCGTTGAGTCTGTAGAAAATAATGAAGCCATCGAAGAAAGCAAAGATGACAGAATAGAGCTTCCTTTTATAACAGAAGAGTACGAGGAAGAATACAACTCTATGATCAACGAAGTGACTGAAGTAGAGCACAGGCTCGCTTCAAACAAGAATATTCTCATGGATACAAAAAATCTTGTTATAAAATACGGAGATTTAATGCGTAAAAGCAAGTGGTACTGGGTTTCCTTTATAGGAGCAGTTGTTGCGGTAATCGCCTCTGTATTGCCGTTTGTTTATATCCAGTCATATTCGATAAACGAAAATGTTTTGCACAAGATTTTGTACATATTATTTACTGCTGGTTTTGCTGTGCTCTATATTTTTGCTTCCTCAATATATATGAACAGAATATACAAGAAAAAACGCATTATTAAGGATGAGCTTGAGCAGCTAAAGGAGCAGAGTGAGCGCGAGCGCGCCGAGAGTATTGCGGCACTGTATAAATTTTACAGTGAAACTATTATAAAAACCGAAAGCCTCAATCTTTTATGGCGTGAAATAAAAAGAAGAGAAAAAGAAAACGCCAAGAAGAATGTTATGCTCAACAACCACAAAAAACAGATTGAAACTTTGGCCGGCTTGGTTGAACGCTTTATCACTCTGCTGAAAATCAATGACGACATCTCAATATACAGAATTTCCGAGGATGACGAAAAATATTTTGAAAATCTCGGGTTGAGTTTAAAAGCTGAGGAAACATTTTACAGTGTTGACAACCAGAAAATATACAGTATACTGCCTGATGACACCTGGTCTGACGGTAACGCAAACACAGAAGAAAGGAGATAAAAACTGAAATGAGATTTTTACTTTTGAAAATTGTATCGGTAGCGGCAATACTGTTGCTGCTATGTCTCCCCTTCTTTCCCAGGAAGTTTAAGTTCTCGCTTGCTTCCTCCGGTTATACAAGAAGCGACAGATGGAAAAATATCTGTTTTGTAATAGAAACAGTGATTTTAGGCTCTCTGCTGCTTTGTATCACTCCGTTTATTAAGAATCTTCTGGACTGGTTCTTTAACCTTGGATTTATTCGCTGGCTCATAGATTTTGTCCCGGGAAGATTTGTCTATACTGTTGATGTTGCTGTTATTATTATCACAAATCTTATAGTGTGCGCAATCTTTTTGATTACAAAGAAAAATTTGCGTTTGATTCTTGACGCAAAAATCTTCAAAGACAGCACCTCAGACACAGATAACGACAAAAAATCAGGAAAAGGCAAAAAGAACAAGAAAAACAAGAAAGCGGTTGTCGGCTCGGACAGAAGATCCGATAAACGCTTAAAGCAGCTTCGCCGCGACTCGGTTCTTGTATTTGGCAGCAGCAAAAAGGAAGAACAGGTAAAGAATACCGTTATATCTGATTACAAAATCGAAAAGAAACAGCCGTCAAACGAAAACGGCAAAAAAGTCAGAAAAGACGATTTTGACGACGGTCTTACATTTGGCGAGTTTATCAAACACCTCTGGTTTAAATTTATCGGCTTATTCTATGATAAAGAAGAAAACTACGAATATGTAAAGCCTGGAACATACAGATGGGCAAAAGAACTGAAGAACTTTGTGTTCCTGCTGTCCTGCATTTATCTTGTGCTTTGTATCGCAATGCTTGTACCTGTCTGTTTCTCCCTTAACGAGCTTTCGGGCTTTTATACTGTGGCACAGTGGTTTGTGAACAACACATATATGTACCCGATGCTTTCTATCGTTTTCCTTTATGAACTGTTATGGTTTGTTGACGGTGAACACAAGGAACCTGAAGAAGCAGAGGAAGTGTTTATCAGCTTTGTTGACAATCTGCAAGAGGAGAAAAAAGCAGACCTTGAGAAATCGAGAACCCTCCTTCTGGATAAGTACGGACAGAGTTACAGTATCAAAAACTTTGATTCCGAAGTACTTGGCGGTCAAAGTGCGTACAATATTGCCGATAAAAAACAGGCTATACAGAATATGGCAAAAGCCATCAGGGCTAACAAAAAGTTTGTAAACGGCGACTATATGCAAAGTATTGAGTATATGTTTGACGGCAAGCATGTCCTCTTCGATTCTGCTCTGTACTCTGCCCTTGGCGAATACATAATTCATTATCTGTTTGTAACTCTCTCGTTCGGCAAGCGAGTATTGTTTGTCTGCAAAGACAAAAAGGAAATAGAAAATGCCGCGTCATACCTTGAAACAGGGTTCAGGCAGGTCACAAACGCCCCTCAGATTCTCTGGAGAATCTGCACCTTTGAAAAACTGCACAAGGGAGAAAAGCCGGATATTCTTCTTCTTACTCCCGAGCAGTTCCTTGAGCGCAGTCTTTATATAGACGGCAAGGATTTCTTTGAGGAGCTTGTCGATGTATTTGTTCTTGATGTCGATGAAATTCTCACTTCAAACAACTACTACTGTCTGATAATGGCAAAGAAGCTCGAAAAAGCCACTACCGATTATGACAGTGTTCACAAGATTGACGCTGATTCATCTGTTGCGGTTAAAAAGCGAATAAGATACAGTTTCTTCTCAAACGGTTACATTCAGGCGCTTGGTAACAGTATCCGTCAGTTCTTCAATCTTGAGGATGCCCCTCTTGAAACATTCCATTCTTTTGGTCTTGCATCAAAAACAGAGGTTTTTGTTTGGCATACAGGAGTAAACTCCACGCTCTATGTCGACAACGGAGCAAATCAGGTGGCTTTGGAAATGCAGATTGCAAAGGATGTCTGCAACTGCGGAATCTCCAACATAAACCTGATATCCGACACCACGGTATACAGCAGTCAGCTCAACGAAATTCCCGGCCTCTGCTTAAACAGCTGTGACCTGTCGGATAATCCCACAGGATATGTAATCGTTGCCGACGACGCGTTCAATCTTCCTAATGCGATATATAATTACTCGCGTTTTTCAGGTCGCAAAGCCGCTGTGTTACATGTTATAAGCAAGCCGTATCTTCTCAGAGATTACTTTACTGCAAAGGCTGAAAACTACACCTCTCATTTTGAACTGATCGGCGAGACAATGTGCGAGCACGCAGAAGCTAAAAAGGCAAATATCATCCTGCTTCTTTGCGATGCCATAAATGGAATTGAGCAGTCTTTGTTTGTCAAACGGGCAACAGACCTGCTCGGTGAAAGACTTGCAGACAGCTCAGCAGAAGATTGTTCTCAATGTGCAGATATTAACCTTGAAACCGAAAAATGTGTAAGAATGTGCTACGAGGTTGCTTTCGGTGAAAAGGCAAGCAGCACTCCTCAGTACACTCTCAAAAAGAACCTCACATCTGATTTTGAATCAAGAATATTTGTATACCTTAATGATGCTGACAGGCTCTTTGAAAATCTTCTGGAGCATACAAAGACAATAAGGCTTGAATATATCAACAGCCAGAGCGTCGAATATCTTCCTGTTTTCAAAGACGAAATGACTCAGCATTTCATCCCCGGCCAGGTTCTTGTATGTAACAACAGAGCCTATACAATAAAGGATATGGATATACAGTCGGGCGTTATTTTGCTTGATGATACCGGCGCAAGTGTAAATGTGCCTATGGATTATATCCAGACAAGGGTTTACAATATATCCAAGGCCACCGACACCAATCGCTTCGGACACGACTACAGGACAAAGAACAGTGTTGTTTCACATGTTGGCTTTACTGTATACGATGCCGATATTACTGTTGAAACAACAGGTTACTACTCGATAGAAAAGGCAGTACAGACAGTTGACCTTGTAAAACCTAATTTCGCAAAATATGTAAATCTTGCAGGAAACGAGGCTCTCCTTTCCAAAATCAGAAGAGATATCAACACAAAGATGCTTGTGGTTAAGCTTGACATTGCAGCAGCAAGCGACCCGCATATTACATATTCGCTTTCGGTAATACTGCACGAGTTTATGAAAACTCTCTTCCCACAGCAATACAGATGTATCTCTGTATGCCCGATTTTTGATGAAGACTGTGAAGAAACATTCTTTGCCGACGATACAGCTATACGCGACCTGTATCCAAGAGTAATTACATCCTTTGAAAACAAAGAATCGGACACAGAGGAAGCCGGCTGCATAAAATTTGCAATAATCGAAGATGTACAGGGCGGAAACGGAGCTGTCGATGCACTTGTTGACGGCAACGGCATAATGATTACAAACCTGTTACATGTTGTGGCAGATTATCTTGCATGGCTCATCTCCCCCAACGGACAGAATTCAAAGTATCTTAATTTCGGATATGAACAGCGTCCCGAAATTTTTAATCTTGAAAAGCTTGAAGAAATAGTAAGACAGTTCAGATACGATGTGGAAAGATCCGAGCTTGTCAGACTGTATGACGAGAATTCATGCTTCTTCTGCCATAAGCCTCTTGAAAACGAGCAGGGACAGGTTCTTGAGGACCGACGCGCAATCTGTAGCAACTGTCTTGAAAACTCTGTATGCACCTTTGAAGAACTTGATTCGGTACTGTCCTCGGTTATAGATGCGATAGAAAAGAGTACTTCTGTTGCAGATACTCTGCCAAAGAATGTAAGCATTGACTTTATCTCCACAAAGGAACTCCGCGAGAGATACGGGAAAGCGTCTCAGAAGCTCCCTGTTGCTTGCTGCAACCATGCGACCGGCTGCATATACATCGAGTACGGACTGCCTAAATCAGCCGCATACGGCGCCGTGGCGCGTATGATCACAGAGCTTTGGCAGGATTGCAACATAACCATCGACGGATCTAAAATTTACAACGGTCAGCTTGACTATGTAGAGATACAGGTACTTGACGCTCTCAGGTACAAAACCGAAGCTGAACTGCTCAGTAACTATTACACAGGCAACGAAGGGCTGGAAGAGCTGAGAAAGGCGCTGAATGAGTCAGGCAGCACCGACAGCTTTGCTTACCTGCTGGGAAGCTTCGGCAAGAAAGACGGTGGCGAGTCTGATGACGAGGGCACAGACGATGACGGAATTTCATTCATCGCAGAGCGTGATCCGAAAAGTCTTCCCAGATTCCACTACGATCGTCTGTCGGATGAACACAAGGCCATATACGACCAGGTATACAACGCAATTCAGAATCACGCTGAGAGCACAGGGGCTCTTACTGGTGAAATCACCGTCAAGCAGTGCGAAGATATCGTGCATAAGGTTGTAAATGACAACCCCGACATATTCTGGGTAGCCTACTCCCCTGCTGTTGTTTCTTCAGACAGCAACGGTGTGGTAAGGAACATAATCTTCAAATATGTGATGAACGCCTCAGAGGTCAAGCGTCGCAAAAAGCAGATTGAAAAAGCAGTAAAGCCGTTCCTGAAAGGCATAAAACCCTCAATGAGCGACTACGAGGTTGCTCTGAATGCACACAGAAATATTGTAGAACTTATCGACTACGATTCTATCGGTCTTGACGAACAGGACCGTGACCCGAGCGCCGACAGCAAGCCTGACAATCTGCGCTCAATTTACGGCGTATTTGTACAGAAAAAGGCTGTGTGTGCAGGCTATGCAAAAGCGTTCCAGTATCTTTTGAACAGACTCGGTATTGAGTGTGCGTATGTAATAGGCCCATGCCACAGCGGAGGATATCATGCGTGGAATCTTATCAAGCTCGAGGGTGAGTATTACTATGTAGATGTTACATTTGACGACCGCAGCAATACAGATTACCGCAAGAACAAAAGCAGCGAGGTTTCATACGACTATTTCTGTATCACAACAGAAGAATTGCTCAAGTCAAGAAAAATTGTGAATGCAGAAATGTATCCTGAGTGTACAGCCACAAAGTGCAACTACTTCAGAAGAAGCAAAATGTTCTTTACAGGATACGATGCACAGCGTGTTGCCAAAATAATTGCATCAACGCTGAATGCAGGCAAAAAAGAGGTTGCCTTCAAACTCGAAACTGCAGAGCTTATGGAGCTGTTCAAGAACCGCCTTGTTACAAACGGCGGCGCAGAGGATATAGTCAGAAGCAGCTCAGAGATTAAAAATCCTGTATATCCGTGTACGAGTTACCGCAACGAGGATCTAAACATTCTGCACATACTGTTTGAAGACAAATAAGCCGAAACAATAAAAAACAAAACGGAGCATATAGCTCCGTTTTGTTTTTTATTTGTTTGCTATGCGAAAATTTGATATGCTTTCGGTTATATATACAAAAGACCGAAATTTTTTTGAAAATCAAAAGCATTGAAAATAACTGCAGAATATGCTATAATTTATCTGAAAATGTCTTTTTATGTTAAAAAATTTCAAATTATAATAAGGATGTGCAGTAAATGAGAAGAACAATCAAAATATTTTTAGCTTCATCAATTACAGAGTTTGCTGTTGAGCGCATGGCAATAGAGAATTTTATACGGAATGTGAGCGATAAATTCGAAGAAAATTACAATGTTAAAGTCCAGCCATTGCTGTGCGAAAACTTTGATGACGCATACACTGTATGCCGCAAGCAGGAGGAGTATAACGAAAAAATAAGAAGCAGCGAGCTCTGCTTTTTCATATTCTTCACAAAAGCAGGACAGTACACGCGCGAGGAATTTGAAGTAGCGAGAAAGCACTTTGAAGAAAGCGGCAAGCCCAAGATACATATATACTTCAAGAGTGTTGACAAAGAGGACGCTGACAGAAGTCTTTATGACTTTATGGATGAACTGGATAGACTCTTCGGACATTATTACGGCACATTCGAGCATATTGACACAATCAAGCTTCGTATTTTGCTGAGTCTCAAGCTGCAGGAGATGGATTTTCTTGAGATAAAAACCGACAGTGGCAAGTGTGTTGTGGACGGCAAGGAAGTAATGTCACTTAACAATGTTTCGGAGTTTGCAAACAACAAAAATCTTGCAAGACTCCGCGAAGAACTGGGCAGAACAGAGGAAGAATACTTCCAGCTGAGACCTATTTACGCAAAAGGTGGCTGCGACAACACATTCTACGCACACTACAGCTCTGTTGCTTCAAAAAGACAAAGCCTTATCGACGAAATAGAAGAGCTGCAAAAGCTCATTTTTAACATTTCACTTCGTATGTCGCACGATGACGCACACGGAGATATTTCACCAAGGCAAAAGGAAGCATACAGACTTTTTGAGCTTGGCGACTATGAGGGCTGTATGGCAGTCCTCGATTCCGACGATATCGACAGCGACTTTCTCAGAGAGCGCAAGAGAATAAAGGAGCAGAATATCGCTGTCTGTAGAAAATATATCAGAGAGCACAAAACCGCCATTGACATTCTTGAAGCTATGACGGATTATGCAGAGCGCTTTGATGAAATCGAAAAGCGCTATGAAAAAATCGTTCCTGTTATTTTTGAAGAAAAAATCGAAGCTAACGCGGCTTACGATTATGTAAGCTATTTGTACGACCAGAATAAAGACAAAAACGCCCTTGAGCTTGCCGAAAAACTTTCTGACACATTCGAACTGAATGAGGAAAAGAGCTCTATTCTCTATAACATACTGGCTCTTCTTTATAACCGATTGATGCAGCCTGAAAAAGCTGAGGAGTTTCACCTGAAAGCCACAGCGATAAGAGAAATTCTCGCAGGACAAAATCCTCAAAGGTTTAATCCCGATTTATCCGACAGCTATAACAACAACGGTAATTTCTATAGTGATCAGGGACAACCTGCAAAAGCTGAAGAATTTTACCTAAAGGCTATAGCTATAAGAGAAGCTCTCGCAAAACAAAATCCCGAAAGGTTTAATCCTTGTTTATCCGGCAGCTATAACAACGCCGGTGTTTTCTACAAAGAACAGGAAAACCCTACAAAAGCCGAGAAGTTTTATTTAAAGGCTATAGCTATAAGAGAAGCGCTCGCAAGACAGAATCCCGAAAGGTTTAACCCCGATTTAGCCTGCAGCTATAACAATGCCGGTAATTTCTACAGTGATCAAGGACAGAGTGCAAAAGCTGAGGAATTTTACTTAAAGGCGATATCTATAAGAGAAGCTCTCGCAAAGCAGAATCCCGAAAGGTTTAACCCCGATTTGGCTATAAGCTATAACAACGCCGGTAACTTCTACAGTAATCAAGGGCAGAGTGCAAAAGCTGAGGAATTTTGCTTAAAGGCGATAGCAATAAGAGAAGCGCTCGCAAGACAGAACCCCGAAAGGTTTAATCCCTATTTAGCCATAAGCTATAACAACACTGGTGTTTTCTATAAAAAACAGGGAAATCCTGTAAAAGCCGAGGAGTTTTATCTAAAAGCTATAGCAATAAGAGAAGTTCTTGCAGGACAAAATCCCGAAAGATTTAATCCCGATTTAGCCGGCAGCTATCACAATGCCGGTAATTTCTACAGTGAACAAGGACAGAGTGCAAAAGCTGAGGAATTTTACTTAAAGGCTATAGATATAAGAGAGGCTCTCTCCGAGCAAAATCCTGAAAGGTTTAACTCCGATTTGGCCGACAGCTACAATAATGTCGGTGTTTTCTATAATGATCTTGGGCAACCTACAAAAGCTGAGGAATTTTACTTAAAGGCTATAGATATAAGACAGGCTCTCGCCGAGCAAAATCCCGAAAGATTTAACTCCGATTTGGCCAGCAGCTATAACAACGCCGGTGTTTTCTATAACAATCAAGGAAAGCCTGCAAAAGCTGAGGAGTTTTACCTGAAAGCTATAGAAATAAGAGAAGCTCTCGCCGAGCAAAATCCCGAAAGATTTAACTCCGATTTGGCCGACAGCTATAACAACACAGGCGTTTTATATAAAGAAGCTGATCAGCCAAAAAAAGCCGAAGAACTTTACTTAAGGGCCATTACAATAAGAGAAGTTCTCGCAAAGCAGAATCCCGAAAGGTTTAACCCCGACTTAGCCTGCAGCTATAACAATGCCGGCAATCTCTATTGTGATGAAGGGCATCCTGAAAAAGCTGAGGAATACTACCTTAAGGCTATAGTAATAAGAGAAACTCTCGCAAGACAGAATCCCGAGAGGTTTAATCCGAATCTCGCGGTAAGCTATTTTAATTTTGCGATATTCCGCAAGGATGACAGCTACTTTGATAAGGCTCTGAAGCTTGCAAGAAGCCAGCCGGACAACTACCTGTGCAGGCAGATTATTGCCGAACTGAGCGATAGCCAAGAGTGAATACAAGCTTGTGACAGCCAAAATAAAAAGGGCAGAGTTCTCTGCCCTTTTTGTTTTTAATAAAATATTTAATACAATGCCTTAAGAAAGGCTTCGATTTTGCGTCCTGCAAATTTTTCTCTCAAAAACTCAATCAGAGCATACAGTGCTATGCTGCAAACGAAAGCCAGAATAAAATTTATCAGTGGAAATTCTGCATTGGTCAGCTCTTTTATAATATCGGAGAAAATAAACACTAGTGTACAGTGCGAAACATATATTACCGTGCTGGCGCGTCTGAAATACGGCGAATGCTTATACTGAAATGGTCTGATTTTCAAAATGCCGGCATAAGCCAGTATACATACAGGCAGCAGCATAAAATAGCTGTCATTGCTGTAAGAACCGTCAAGAGTCATTACATATCGCCATTCAAGAAACAGCCCTGCGCACGAAATCACGAACAGGACAATCACGCTCAACACAGAGGAAAATCTTATCTTTTTATCCGCAAAGCATTTTCCGACAAACACCCAGAAAATAGCGGCAGGAAAGCTGCATGCAGGTGTGCCGAAATATTCGAAATAAAAATCAAAGAAAGCAGATAGAGGTGTCGTCGCTATAATCGACGAATAGCTCGACCTTAATGTGACAAAGCAAAAGGCGAGCAATGAAAAGACGAGAATTATGTAGTCATTGCGTATCCACTTCGACAGAAAATAAATAATCAGCACGCCGAAAACAGACGCTGTAATAAACCAGGAGGCAGCAAAAGTGCTGCTGAAAATAATGCTGTGAACAAAATGAACAAACCCGCGTACAACTCCTCTGGCTATATACAAATCGCTGCGCAGATAGAGTGTATACGGAAGTAAAATCAACAACCAGTAAAAGTACAGCTTTGCATTACGCAGCACAAACTTTTTCAGTATCTTGCCATGGGCATCCGGAGCGGTATTCTGAAGTCTTGAAAACAGAAAATACGATGACAAAATAAAGAATAACGGAACGGCTATGCGTAACCACGGGTACAAAACATACGGAAACAGATTTGCGTGTATTGCAATTACAAAGATTGACAGAAAAAACTTGAGCAGGTCGTACTTGGCATCATACGATACCTTTTGCGTGTTTATGTTTTGCATAACATCACATATAAAAGCCCGTGCAAATGTAAGGGTTTTTATCTTTTCCTTTCTAAAAAATTTATGTTGCAAAAATGCTGAACTTGGCAAAAAACGGTGTTTATGCTATTTTTATTTTAGCACACAACAAATTAAAAGTCAACATTTGAGTATCAGGACTCCTTTGCACCGCTGTCTTTTCGACAATTTTTGGAAAGCTCTTTTATGCGAATAAAAGGCCATTATTTACAAACAATATTTCTGCAGCAACAAAATCGCAGAAAAGTAACACTACAGCACCACAATCAAAAATTTATAACAGGAGAAAATATATGAAAGCGACAGGAATTGTAAGAAGAATAGACGACCTCGGAAGAGTCGTCATTCCTAAAGAAATAAGAAGAACTATGCGAATCCGCGAGGGCGACCCATTATATACCTCATTGTTACATACCCCGAAACCCTAGTAAATACAGGTGTTTGCGGCACTTTTCAACACGTCCGTAGAGGGGTCTAAAACGAGTTTAAAGACACTTTTGTGGCATACGGGTGGAATTATAAGTGGGAAATGGCAAGCACTTTATAAGGGCAAAATAATCTCTCGAAATTTCTTTGACTTATCTCTTGACGGATTAAACAACACGCGATAAGATGAATATGTTCGAGAATTCTTAATTTAAGAATTATGTAATTTGAATGATGGGTGAATATATATCGCTCATGTTCTCCTGCCTTAAAAAGTAGGAGTTGTATTGAAACGTACTGATAGGTACAAATGCGTATAGAAACGCACCAAAAAGTGTTAATGTGTATTATAACACATTAAAAAACAGAAAAGGCAATCTGATTGATTTCAGGTTGCTTTTTTCTTTTGCTGTCAAAACTAAAACTTTATGAAAATACACAAAATTATTGAAAGTGAATATTGACTTTTGAAAATGTGTATGATATAATTGAAACTGTAAAAGTGTAAAAATACACAGATTTCTTGAAAGAGGTATTGCTATGATTGAGAGAAAGAAATATCTTGATAAACTTATCAGCAAAAAAGAAAACGGACTTGTCAAGGTTATTACGGGTATCCGTAGATGTGGCAAATCCTATCTTCTTTTCAACATATACAAGGACTACCTGATTTCAATTGGTGTTTCCGAGGACTGCATAATTGAACTTGCTCTTGATGATGACGAGAACATAAAGTATCGTAACCCGCTTGAACTCGGAGAGTATCTTCGTTCCCTTACAGCGGATAAGAGCAAGACCTATTATATCTTCCTTGACGAGATACAGAAAGTAGTTTCAATTCAAAATCCGTATATCAAAGATGTAGAAGATAAAATTGGATTTGTTGATGTGCTTCTTGGACTTATGAAACACGACAACATAGATGTTTATGTAACAGGTAGTAATTCAAAAATGCTCTCTTCTGACATCCTTACCGAGTTCCGTGGCAGAGGTGACGAAATAAGAGTTAATCCATTGTCTTTCAGTGAGTTCTACAATGCCTATGAAGGTGATAAGAGAGATGCTTGGCAGGAGTACTACACCTATGGCGGATTGCCTCTTGTAATGAAAAAACAAGGGCATGAAGATAAAGCAAAATACCTTCAAACCCTGTTTGACAAAATATATTTAAGCGACATTATGGAGCGAAATAAGATACTCCATGAAAAGTCAGTACTTGATGATATATTGAACATTGTATCATCTTCTATCGGTTCGCTCACCAATGCAGGAAATATTGCAAAGACTTTCAAGAGCAACCGTCAAATCAATATTGATAATGCGACAGTCGGAAGATACCTTGATTTGTTTATAGATGCATTTATGCTCTATAAAGCAGACCGATACGATGTCAAAGGCAGAAAGTATATCGGTTCTCCTTTGAAGTATTATTTCAGTGATGTCGGTCTCCGTAATGCGAGATTACAGTTTAGACAGATGGAAGAAAATCATATTATGGAAAACATCATTTACAATGAACTGATTTGTAGAGAATTTAATGTTGATGTTGGTGTGGTTGAATACTTCTACCGTGGTGATGACGGCAAAAGCAAAAGAGCAAATCTTGAAATTGACTTTATTGCCAATAAAGGCAGTCAAAAATACTATATTCAGTCAGCACTTACTGTTTCGGACGAAGATAAGCGCGAGCAGGAAATTCGCTCTCTTAACCGTGTTGGCGATTCGTTTAAGAAGATTGTGGTAGTCAAGGATAACATCATTCCTTGGCATGACGAAAACGGCATTTACTATATCGGCATTGAAAAGTTCCTGCTTGATGAAAATGCCATGAATGGTTAAAGAAAATCCAAACAAATATGAGGTAAAAGATGATAAGATTAGATGTAAGTCATTGGAAAGATTCACAATACAAAGAAGGAACACTATTGTTTGTTCAAACCTTTTTAGAAAGTGTTTTTATATATTCATTTGATTCTTATAAAGCACCCGCATTAAATATGCATTTTTTGTGTTATGATTTTTCTAGCACGGTTAGATTGGTCGAACAACGTGTTATGAGCAAAGGAAATCTTATTCCGTTGTATGAGGAGTTGGATTATAATTTAGATAATAATGTATCTATGCAAAACTTCCAAATTGATAAAGAGTCGTTTTATTCATTTAAGGACAAACATGGAAACTTTTATTCAATAGAGAAAAACACAAATAGCAAAAATGATAATCAGTCAGAAGAATCGCCTTATAAGGTGAATAAGAAAATAAAAGATTCTGTCGGTTATCTGTTGAATTTATTTGAAACAGATTCGAGTTATATTAACAATTTGCTAACTCTTTTGGTGGAAAATATAAAAGCGGAAGAATTCAATTTTGTAAATATGCAAAATATTGTTGAATTAACACGGTGTATATCCACAGAGTTAATAAATGCAGGATATAGCAAAATATATCTTTATGAAACCATTCTAGAACATTTTTTCAACAGTGAAAATGAAATATCGAATAATATTGAACACCTGTCTGATTTTATAAAGTTGGTTAATTTAAAAAGAAAACAGTATAAGGTTGTTTTAGGTATTAATGGAAAATCGTATAATTTTTTGGAAAATACTGTATCTTGCAAATTTAAGAAAGCAAGAGGAAAAGCAAAATCTATATATAATATTCAAAACGGATGGATTTGCGAAGTAGATGATGTTTTTGCTTTGGATTCATACGCTGCACAGCAAGAAGCAATGCGACAAATACAACCCATCATTTCTATTCAGAAAATTGCAAAGCATTCGCAAAAAAATTATATTTCAAACAAGTCACGTGTGATTGACAAAAATAACAATATAAGCAAGTTGGTAAATAAAAATTACAATCCGATGCGTGTAGGAACAGATAAGACAAACGATTTGGCGAAAACGAATATGTTATCCGTAATACAAAATATTTCCCAAATTCCATATTCGTTCTTTAAAATGATAGAATTGCATTCATCAGCATTGGATAACAAAGATAAAACGAATCAATTATTAAACCTTTGGACTATCATAGAAATATTTGTTGAAACTGACATTAGTGATAATGACAAGATTAATCAAATTTGCAATGCGTTGACTACCATTCTATGTGCGGATTATATTAGTATAAAACTAGTGACACTTTTTAAAGATATGAATTCCTGTTGTCCGAAAGTTTTGGAAGAGTATTTGCCAAATATAGAAATTGGTGATGATTTATATAAAAAATTTCTCGCACTAATTTCAATAAAAAAATATGAAAAAGAATTCAATGAGATGATTGAAAAACTTGATGACTGTCCTTTGATTAAGTTTAGACTTGCGGAGTTTCATAATGTGATTTTCAAAGATTCACTGGGAATATTAGAATGTTTAGAAAAACATTCTCAAAGATTGAAATGGCACATAATGAGGATATATCGAAACAGAAATATGATAGTACATGATGGAGAACATATGCCTTATATAAATACCATTATCGAAAATCTTCATTATTATGTAGATGCCATATTCAGCAAAATGATGACCTATTATAAAAGTGGTTTCTTTACTACAAATAATATATTATTAGATTTAAAAAACCGCGAATTCATGTATTATAAACTCCTCGGGAAAAAGACTGAAAACAAAAAGAAAAATATCGCCGTGGAAATAACAGAAGAAAACTATTTAGAATTAATCTTAGGTAACTCTACATACGATGTCAGCGTTAGAATCATAGAAGATGAGGAAAAAGACAAAACACTAACATCATAAAATATTTTACCATCTAACTTCCGATAATTTTTGATTATGGGAAGTTGAGAAAGGAAGGATGTCATGAGTTCAATACTTGACAAAAAACAAATGACAGAAGAAGATATAAAACTTCAATACATAACTCCTGCAATTCAAGGCAAATGGGGTCTTGAAAGGATGACTATGGAAACAAAGATTACTGACGGACGGATAAATTTGCGAGGTAATCTTGTTTCAAGAGAAAAACCTAAAAAGGCGGATTATGTTCTTTATCTCAACAAAGGCAAACCAATTGCCATAGTTGAAGCAAAGGACAACAATCACAGCATTTCACACGGATTGCAACAGGCAAAGACCTATGCACAGATGTTAGATGTTCCTTTTGCATACAGTTCAAATGGAGACGGATTTTGCGAACACGATTTTCTGACGGGAGAAGAAAGAACCTTTGGTCTTGATGAATTCCCGACTATTGATGAATTGACTTCAAGATGGGAACTCGGCGCTAACAAAGGTGAAGGCATTTCCGAACCCGAAAAGAAAATTATCAATCAACCATATTATTCAAGTCAGAATACATATGACCCAAGATACTATCAGCGTAATGCTGTAAATAAGACGGTAGAAGCAATTGCAAGAGGACAGAACCGTCTATTGCTTGTAATGGCAACAGGCACAGGAAAAACCTATACAGCATTTCAAATCGTCTATCGCTTGCTGAAAAGCGGTTTGAAGAAGAAGGTTCTCTATCTTGCAGACAGAAACATCCTTGTCGATCAATCAATTCAGCAGGATTTCTCTCCGCTTGAAAAGACAATACATAAAATCAACTTTGCAAAAGATGACCCGACTACGATAACATCTCACGAAGTATATTTCTCTCTTTATCAGCAATTGGCAGGCAATGAAGAGAATGATGAAGATGATGCAGGTGAAGAAACAGTTGCACGCTTTTCAAAACTTTTCAGAGAAGATTTCTTTGACCTGATTATTGTAGATGAGTGTCATAGAGGTTCTGCAAAAAAGGACAGCAATTGGCGTAAAATCCTTGATTATTTTAAGACGGCAACTCAGATTGGTATGACAGCAACTCCAAAAGAAACAAAGTATATTTCAAACATTGACTACTTTGGAGAACCCGTATATACATATAGTCTCCGTGAAGGTATTGAAGATGGTTTCCTTGCTCCTTTCAAGGTTATCAATGTAAAAACCGATATTGGAGACGGATGGAGACCTTATAAGGGACAACTTGATAAAAACGGGAATGAAATTGAAGATAGAATTTACTCCAACAGTGATTTTGACTATAACATCATTCTTGAAGATCGCACATATGAAGTAGCAAAAGAAATTACAGACTACTTAAAGAGCACTGACCGTATGCAAAAGACCATTGTGTTCTGTGCTACGGAAGAACACGCAGAGCGTATGAGAGTTATGCTAAACAACTTAAACTCAGATATGAGCAAAGAGAACCCTGACTACGTTGTCCGTATAACAGGGTCGGATACATATGGTAAGAGTAAACTTGATTATTTTATTTCGGTATCTTCTCCTTATCCTGTAATTGCTACAACCTCAAAATTGCTCTCTACGGGTGCAGACTGCAAGATGACCAAACTTATTGTCCTTGATGAAATGATTAGTTCTATGACCGAATTTAAGCAAATTATAGGTAGAGGAACTCGTCTCCGTCAAAAAGAAGGCAAAACTCATTTTGTGGTTATGGATTTCAGAAATGTTACCCGTTTGTTTGCTGACCCCGAATGGGACGGTCCGATAGAAATGGTAGATGGATATGACCCTGAGCATAAACCAACTCCAAGACCACCCAAACCAGGAACAGGTGACGATCCGAATCCACCACCAACAGTAGATAAATATATTGTTGATGAAAATGGTTGTGATGTACATATTACGGGCAAAACCGTAGCGGTTTATGATGCTAATGGTAAATTGCTCCGTCAGGAAAGTATAGTCGATTACACAAAATCAAATATTCTTGGCAAGTATGCTTCTCTTGACAACTTCATTCTTCAATGGACAAGCGAAGAAAAGAAAGAAGTTATCAAAGACCTTCTTACAGAGCAAGGCATTGACCTTGAACAGATGAAAGCAGACCAAGGTATGACAGATGTAGATGACTTTGATTTCATTTGCCACGTTGCTTTTGACAAGAAACCACTTACACGCAAAGAACGTGCTAACAATGTTAAAAAGCGAGACTTTTTAAGCAAGTACAGCGGTGTTGCAAGAGAGGTTCTCGAAGCATTGCTTGATAAGTATATGAATACGGGCATCTATGAAATTGAGAAAACCGAAGTGCTTCAACTTGACCCATTCAAGAGACTTGGCAAACCATCAAAAATTGCAAGTTTCTTTGGTGGCAAAGAAGGTTATCTGAAAGCAATACGGGAACTTGAAATGGAATTATATAAAGCAAGTTAAACAACTTGCAATAAGGAGTATTTTATGGAGCAAGAATATGTTTGCAGTATCACCCCAACTGAATACGAAAAGTATTGTTTGGAGATTTTGAAAGGATATGCGGAAAAAGAAAATCTTAAAGATTTTTCAATCAAACACAATGTGAAAATTCCTGCAACAGATGGAACTTATCAAATTGATGTGTATGCAACTTTCACAGCTCTGAATACAGAAATTCAAATTTTATGTGAATGTAAACAATATTCTCATCCTGTGAGTAGAGAAAAAGTTGCAGTGTTGAATGATAAATTACAAAGTTTATCCGCTCAGAAAGGAATTCTGATGTCAACAAGCGGTTTTCAAAGCGGGGCTATTGAATATGCAAAGGTACATAAAATAGCATTGATTCATGTTTATGACAGAGGTTGCGATTTCCTATCTCACTCCAATGGTTCTACTGAATATGACGAAGATGACCCATTTATGTATGGTGAGAAACATCTTCCGCCGTATGTAGCAATTGATTGCACTGATGAAAACGAAGAGCAAAACAAAGTATATCCAACTAAAAGTATGATTAGGAAAATTTATGCTGAGATGGATCGTTTGATAAACGAGCAGTATGGTGTTTCAATCAATTTTCCTAATTTAGATGAAAGCGAAGGTTAAATTTATGAGTTTATCAAATTTTGTAAAAAGAATTAGAGATATAATGCGGAATGATGCGGGTATCAATGGTGATGCTCAGCGTATTGAACAGATGGCGTGGATGCTTTTCTTGAAAGTTTATGATGCCAAGGAAAGCGATTGGGAATTTGATGATGACGGATATGTTTCCATCATTCCCGATAATTGCCGTTGGAGTAATTGGGCGGTTGATGACCGTAGCGGTAATGCTATGACAGGAGATGTTCTTCTTGATTTTGTCAATAACACACTGTTCCCGACACTTAAAAACCTTGATGTGAACAAGGAAACACCCATCAAAAAGTCTATTGTAAAGACAACATTTGAAGATGCCAACAACTATATGAAAGACGGTGTTCTTCTTCGTCAGATTATCAACATCATTGATGAACTTGATTTAGGCGATTATGAAGAAAGTCATGCATTTGGCGTTATTTATGAAACAATTCTGAAAGAATTGCAAAGTGCAGGTTCTTCGGGTGAATACTACACCCCTCGTGCAGTTACAGACTTTATGGCAAAGATGATAAAACCTCAGATTGGCGAGAATGTTGCCGATTTTGCGTGTGGAACAGGCGGTTTCTTGACAAGTTGGTTAAATGAATTACTTCCACTTGTAAAAACAACCGAGGATCAAGAGAAGTTTGATAACTCCATTTACGGAATTGAGAAAAAGCAATTCCCGTATATGCTTTGTATCACCAATATGCTTCTTCACGGCATTGATGTTCCGAAGATTTATCATAACAACTCACTTTTAAGAGATGTCCTTGACTATACGGAAGATGACCAATTTGAAGTTATTCTTATGAACCCTCCTTACGGCGGAAATGAGAAAAACGAAGTTAAAAATCACTTCCCGTCTGACTTAGCAAGCAGTGAGACGGCAGACCTTTTTATGTCTGTTATTATGTACAGATTGAAGAAAAACGGACGAGCAGCGGTTATTTTGCCTGATGGTTTCTTATTTGGTACAGATAATGCAAAGATGTCAATTAAGAAAAAACTCTTTTCTGAGTTCAATCTTCATACAGTTATCCGTATGCCTCACAGTGTCTTTGCTCCATACACTTCTATTACTACTAATATTTTGTTCTTTGACAGAACAAAACCAACAGAAGAAACTTGGTTCTACCGTCTTGATATGCCTGATGGATACAAGAACTTTTCAAAGACCAAACCTATGGAATTAAAACACTTTGCTCCTGCTATGGAATGGTGGAACAACCGTGAAGAAATAACTGTTGATGGTTTTGATAAGGCAAAGAAATTCACAGCGGCAGAAATAGCGGAAAAGAACTATAACATTGACCTTTGTGGTTATCCTCACGAGGAAGAAGAAATTTTGCCCCCGAAAGAACTTATACAGCAGTATCAGGAAAAGAGAGCAAGTTTGAATGCCGACATTGACAGAATTCTTGAACAGATTACAGACATTCTTGGCATCAACATTACGGAGGAAGAATGATGACAGGTCAGCAATTAAAAAACTCAATATTGCAGATGGCAGTTCAGGGAAAACTTGTTCCTCAAGACCCGACTGACGAACCTGCCTCTGTCCTTTTAGAGCGTATTCGTCAGGAGAAAGATGCTCTTATTAAAGAGGGCAAAATCAAGAAAGAAAAGAACCCGTCTGTCATTTTTCGTGGTGCCGATAATTTGCCTTATGAGAAAGTTGGTAATTCTGAACCCATCTGCATAGCAGATGAAGTTCCTTTTGAGATTCCCGATAGTTGGG
>JAZNMZ010000033.1:0-16310 GCA_045580005.1 Eubacteriales bacterium
ATTCAACAACGGCTGTCCAGATAACTACTCATGGCTCCCGAGCAATGGTGGCAACCCCTGGAGAATACACAGTGCAGCTACCGACGGCAGCATGATTATGGCAACAGAAACCAAGGGCGTATTTGAAGTAATCGGCGACAAGGCGGCAAGAGCAGTAAACGAGAGCACAGGTGCAGTTACATTCTCTGCAGGCGGATATCTTACAGTTCCCGTTGGTGTATATACAGTAACTTATGTTGCAGACTACACAGAGGGCTCTGCATACAGCTATGTTGACGCTGTAAACGGCAGCAACGAAAACGACGGTACAACACCCGAGACAGCTTATAAAACAATCGACGCAGCTATTAACGCTCTCGATGCTCTCACAGGCACATACACAGCACGCGAAGTTAAGATTATTGGCGAATACACTCAGTCAACAGCCCTTGCAGCACATACAAACATGATTACAATCAAGGGTAACGGTGACGGTGCGAAGTTTATTCTCGACACAGATGTTACAACAAACGGCCCCACAGCCTTTGAAAAGATTGCTATTCACAGCTCGGCTGAAACTCCCGCAGGCCAGACATGGGAAAATATATACTCCATTTTGTCTACAGGCGATGAAGTGTATATTGGAGAAGGAATTACAACATCTTCTGCTTCAGCTGTAAAACCCGGTATCAATGTTTCTACAGCAAATGCAGATTATGACGGTGAATTCAAGATTACAATAAACAGCGGTGATTTCGGAAATGTCCTTGTGGGCAGCAGAAGGTCTACAGAAGCAAGATATATTTCCGGAGCAGATATCGTACTCAACGGCGGTTCAGGTCAGCTTTACTTTGGCACACAGGGTGGTCCCAATTTTACATTCACATATTTTGACGAGCCTGTCAAGGTAACGGTAAATGCTGGCGGCTGGTCAGTTACAGCATATAGTGGAGGCCAGTATCCTAAATTCTCGGGCGGCTTCCAGATGATATTCAATAACGGCGCAACTATTACTGAGTCAGAAGTATGGTCTAACTGGTTTGAAGCAAATATGCTTGAAAAGGCAGACCAGTGGGAAATCCACAGCGCAGCGGTTGATGGCAGCTATCTTGAAGCAACAGAGACTATTGGCACATTCAATGTAGCAGGCGACCTCTTTGCAGTTGCTACAAACAGAGACACAGCTATCGAGTACACATCAAACCAGAAGGGCGTTCTTAAGGTTCCCGCAGGTATCTATGATGTAACATACACAGATGAAGTTCCTTTCACAAACGACGGCAGCGAAATCGTAGTTTACAGTAACCCTGTATACTTTGACTTTGCAGAAGTTGAACACAACGAAGTTGAAGGCAAGCTCTTTATCGGCTGGATGGACGAGGATGGCAACTACCCTGCAACAGGCTATGTTGAAGCCAACACAACACTCACAGCTCAGTATGTTGACCTTGATCAGGATTACGCAGACGGCGTTGCAGACTTCGGCATACATGGCGTACAGATAAGACTTCCTCAGACAATAGGCGAGAAAGATTATCCTCAGGGTCTCAGATTTATCGTTGAGAGAAGCACTGCTCTTGCAGACAGCATCAACATTGCAGACCTCGAGTTCGGTACACTCATGCTTCCTACAGAGTATCACAACCTCATTCCTCTTGAGCTTGACAAGACATATACTGTAGGCGATCAGGAAATCGCGGCTGCACAGGTAGTAGCTGAAAAGATTTACAAGACAGAAGCAGAAACTCCTGAAAATGACAGAATTTACTACACAGCAGTTCTTACAAATATTTCCGAATGGAACTATGTAAGAGACTACACAGCAAGAGGTTACATCAAGTATACAGACGGCAACGGTGTTGCAGGTGTTCTCTACACAGACGAATACTACACATCTGTATACAAGGTAGCAGATTATGGTGTTAACAACGACAGCACACTTTCTGCAACAAAGAAGGAAATTCTCCAGGGCATCATGGATGCGGCAAAGGAAGCATACTTTGCGCAGGAAACAACCGATATGAACGGCTCTGCAGACGACCTCACAACATACCTCTACAAGCTCAACGACTCTAATGTTTGGGTAAGACAGTCTGAGTACGACACAGGCAAGGGCGGAGAAGAGATCACAATCGTTCAGTTCTCTGACCCCCATATCAACTGGGTTAACGAAGACGACTATGATGACCCGGTTATCATGTCATCATGGGAAAACAGAGTTCTCAACCCCAAGGGTGAGGCCATTCCCAGACTCAGAGATGCACTTGAATTTGCTGCATTCTATGATTACACAGTAATCACAGGTGATGTACTTGACTATATGTCCGAGGGCGCATTCGAGCTCACACAGAAGACGATATGGGATAAGTATCCTGAGGTTATCATTCCTCTTGGCAACCACGAGTTCTCGAGAAACTGTGAGGGTAAGGTTGTAGACACAATGCCCACAGAAGAAAAGTACGAAATCCTTGAGACAAGGTGGAACCACGATATCTACTACACATCTGAGGTTCTCGGCGACAAGGTTATGGTTGTAACTATGGACAATGGTAATATGGGCTTTACACAGTATCAGTACGAGAGACTCAGCGCAGATATCGCAACAGCAAAAGAGAACGGATATATCATCCTCCTCTTCTACCATATCCCGATTAAGACAAACAACACTGCAGAGACAGCGCTCGAGCCCTTCCACTTCGGCTCATACAACGATGCTAACGGCAAGTCTGTAGTTGACTACTGCAACGGTGCAGCAGGACTTGTAATAGGTCTTGATATGGATGAGGCAACACAGTCTGTTTATGACCTTATCACAAACAACGCTGACACTATCAAGGGTATCTACTGCGGACATATGCACTCTGACTTCTATACAGAGATTATTGCAAAGAATTCTGACGGAACAGATGCAATCATTCCTCAGCATGTTCTTTCGTTCAACCAGAAGATCACATATCCTTATGTCAACGGCGATAAAGTGAGCGGAGCACTCGTTCACAAGATTACTGTTAAGTAATAATCGGATTAAGATCTGCAAAATAGGAAAGCACGCGAAAGCGTGCTTTTCTTTTTTGTATGGTGGAAATTTATTGACATTTGCACCGGGATAATATATAATGAGAATAGTTTATAAGCCCGGAGGACAGTATGAAAAACACGCAGGAAAAACAGGCAATTACAGTCGTAACAGGCTCGCCCGACCATCTCGGCACATATATCTACAATATCGAGGAGTCGTATGTGTGGGTGAGAGAGGCTGTATTTGAAACAGGCAAGGGCGGAGAGGATATTACAATCATTCAGATTACCGACCCTCATTTCAATTACCTCAACGAGCGCGATTTTGAGGAAAATGACCATGCTATTATGTCGACCTACGAGCACAGAATGTGGCTGAAGAACGGCGAGTCGGTTGATGTGATGAAAAGGGCGCTCAAGTATGCCTCGCGATTTGACCAGACGGTTGTCACGGGCGATGTGCTTGACTATCTGTCGCACGGAGCTATTGAGCTTATGCACAAGGTGATATGGGATAAATACCCCGACACAATTATTACAACCGGCAATCACGAGTTCTCGCGCTGCTGCGAGGGCAAGGTTGCCGACACAATGCCGCTTGAGCGTAAGTATGAGATACTGAAGAGCGTGTGGAAGCACGACCCGGTTTATTACTCAAGAGTGCTCGGTGACAAGGTTGCTGTTGTTTCTATCGACGACGGAAACGGCAGGTTTACGCGCGAGCAGTGCGAAAAGCTCTCTGCCGAAATCAAAAGGGCGAGAGACAACCGATATATCATTCTTATGTTTATGCACCAGCCGCTCTGCACATATAATCCTGACGAAAAGGCTGTCGATTCTCTTGTAATCCTGTCAAACGACGACAGAAATCACTGTGATATGAACTTCTGCGATACCTGCGTCGGAAATCCGGGTGACGACGAGGACACCCTTGCGTTACATGGGCTTATCACAAGCAGTCCCGATGTTATAAAGGGCGTATTTACGGGGCATTTCCACACAAATTTCTATACAGAAATAGTAGCAAAAAACCCCGACGGACAAGCCACTGTGATTCCGCAGTATGTTCTCCCCACGACGGCGTCGTTCAACCATCCTCATGTTGTAAAAATTACGGTAAAATAGTTTTTTGTATCATATAATGTTGTAGCAGAAATACCGAAAGAGAGATATTATGGAAAAGAAAGTTGACTATATAAGACGGCGTACCTGGGCAGAGATTGACCTTGACAGCGCCGAGAAAAACTATCTTGCCGTGAGAGCAAGGGTGAAAAAAGACACAAAGATATGCTGCGTTATCAAGGCAAACGCCTACGGACACAACGCTGTTACTCTTGCACAGCTATACAAAAGGCTCGGCGCGGATTTTCTTGCAGTTTCCAATATCGAGGAGGCGCTTCAGCTCCGCAGACATGGCATAGAGCTGCCTGTTCTTATTCTCGGATACACCAACGAGAGCTGCGCTAAGGTTCTTGCCGACAATGACATCTCGCAGTGTGTGTATTCCTATGAGTACGGCAAGGCTCTTGCCGAGTGCGCCGAAAATGCAGGCGTTAAGATAAAGATACATATCAAAATAGACACCGGTATGGGCAGACTCGGCTTCCTCTGTCGCGACGAGCGCGACAACGAGCTTGCACAGGTGCTTGAGGTTTGCGAACACGACTGCTTTATCCCCGAGGGCATATTTACTCATTTTCCCGTCGCAGACGAAGGTGAGGACGGCTGTGAGCTCACAGAACGGCAGTTTGAGCTGTTTGTGAAAGCTGTGGACACACTGAGTGAAAAGGGCATAAAATTTACCGTGCGCCACTGTGCAAACAGCGCCGCGGCTGTATGCTACCCTGAGTATGCTCTTGATATGGTGAGGGCAGGACTTGTTCTTTATGGAATGTGTCCGTCTGACAAGGTGATTTTTCCCGAGATTACGCCTGTTATGAGCGTGCACTCGGTTATATCGCATATAAAGACCCTGCACAGGGGCGAAACTGTCAGCTACGGCTGCGAGTATACCGCCGACAGCGACAAAAAGGTTGCAACCGTGCCGATAGGCTATGCCGACGGCTTCTGGCGGTCAAACTACAAGGCGCCCTATCATCTGCTTGTAAACGGCACGCCCGCCCCTATCGTGGGACGCGTGTGTATGGACCAGCTCATGCTTGATGTTACGGGCATTGAGTGCAGCGTCGGCGACACAGTTACCGTCTTTGGCAGCACACCAGGCAATACTGCAGGAGATATTGCAAAGCTGAATAATACAATTAATTATGAAATTCTCTGCTCGGTCGGCGAGCGCGTGCCCAGAGCAATCGTCAGCGGTGGCGAGATTGTCGGCTGGAAAGACCCGATATTTGACGAATAATATCTTTATTTGCAAAATAAAAACTCCCTCATACGAGGGAGTTTTGCTGCTTAATCAGACTTTCTTTTTTGAGAGCTTTTTTGCAAAATAGAATATCACAGATAGTGCGATACCTGCTGCTATTGCAACCACAAGGTCAAAGATGACAGTGAGCGCGAATGTTGCAACAAGCACAATTATATCGCATACGCCGCGCGTCTTACATATACGCACAAAGCTGCGCCACTCACTCATATTGTATGCCACAACAAACAAAATTGCGGCAATCGCAGGCATCGGAATCATAGCCGCATACGGCATGAGGAGTATGAGAACAAGAAGCAGTACAAGAGCGTGAACTATGCCCGATATGGGAGTTCTGCCGCCGTTTTTGATGTTTGCCGCTGTTCTCGCGATAGCTCCTGTTGCGGGAATACCGCCAAAGAGCGCCGAGGTGATGTTGCCTGCTCCCTGCGCCACAAGCTCGGCATTTGGGTTGTGAGAGGCGTCGCCAAGCATTTTGTCGGCCACAACACACGAAAGGAGCGACTCAATCGCCGCAAGAAATGCGATTGTCACAGCGTCGGGCAGCGCTTCGAGCGCAAGCTCGCCAGAAAACTCAGGCAGAGCAAAGGGCGGAAGCCCTGTCGGGAGCTCACCATAGAGCGAGCCTATTGTGTTGACCTCAAGGTCAAACAGCTTTACCACCGCCGCGCACACAATAACTGCAACGAGCGAGGGCGGTACTTTTTTGAACACCTTTGGCAAAAATATAAGAATCGTAAGTGCGAGCGCTCCGACAAGCGTTGCCGTGAGATTTATTGTATAAAAACTGTGTACCGCTTCTTTTAGCTTCTCAAGCGTTTCGATAGGACTGTGAGAGAAAGTGAGGCCGAAGAAATCCTTGAGCTGACCAATGACAAGAGTCACGGCAATACCTGCCGTAAAGCCGGTTGTGATGGTTCCGGGAATGTATTTTATAAATCTGCCTAGCCGCACAAGTCCCATGAGTATGAGGATAATACCTGCAAGAACCGTTGCGAGCGCAAGTCCCGAAAGGCCCTTTGTGGCAACAATGCCTGCAACTATTGTTGCAAACGCCGCCGTGGGGCCCGAAATCTGGACACTGCTTCCGCCGAGCAGAGCAATGACAAAGCCTGCCGTAATTGCGGTATAAAGACCTCTTACAGGCTCAACGCCCGACGCAATGGCAAGCGCGATAGAAAGAGGCAGCGCGATTATTGCGACAATAATGCCGGCGATAATGTCCTTTATTAGCTTTTGTCCCGAATATTCCCTAAGACAGGAAACAAGTTTGGGTTGAAATTGTTTTAACACCTGTGACACATCTCCTTGATATTTATGTTTTTGTTCCGACCCATTATATAACAAATCGACTCAAAAAGCAAGGGGAATGACGAATTTTGTAAAAATGTGTTTTTGTATGCATATATCCTTACATATAATATATATTGACAAAAAGTCATTTTTGTGGTATAATATTATCAAATAGTCTGGAAATTCCAGACAAAAATTCTATTTTCAGGAGGAAACCCCATGAATTTCAAGAAAGTTTTAACAATTGCATTGGCAGTGATGATGGTTGTTGCTCTTGTAGGCTGTACAGCAAACGAAGGCAAGCCCACTTACAAGCTCGCAAGCGGTGGCACAAGCGGTACATACTACGCAGTAGCTAACGCTATGGCTCCCATTATCGGTGAAGCAGCAAACATGACAATCCGTGTTGACTCAACAGGCGCATCCAAGGCTAACATCCAGCTTGTTGACAACGGCGAAGTTGATTTTGCTATCGTTCAGAACGATGTTATGGACTACGCTTACAGCGGAACAGACCTCTTTGCAACAGAGGGCGCTATCACAAGCTTTGCTACAGTAGGCGCTCTTTATGCTGAAGTTTGCCAGATCGTTGCAACACCCGACATCGAAAGCGTTGCAGACCTTGCAGGCAAGACAGTATCTATCGGCGACTCGGGCAGCGGTGTTGAATTCAACGCTCTCCAGATTCTCGAAGCTTACGGCCTCACAAAGGATGACATCACAGTTGTAAACGCAGACTTCGGTAACTCTGCAGAGCAGTTCAAGGGCGGCGCTATCGACGCATTCTTCTGCACAGCAGGCGCTCCTACAACAAACATCGTTGACCTTTCTGCTTCTGCTAAGGATTTCCACATCCTCAGCGTTGACGACGAGCACGCAGCAGCTCTTAAGGAAGCATATCCTTTCTACTCTGTATACTCTATCCCCGCAGGCACATACGAGGGCATCGACGAGGATGTTCAGACAGTAGCAGTTAAGGCAACTATCATCTGTAAGGCAGATCTTGCAGAAGAAGATGTATACAACTTCACAAAGGCACTCTTCGAAAAGCAGGAAGAACTCATAGTTGCTCACGCTAAGTTCGGCGAGCTCAACCTTGAGTATGCAACAGATGTAGGAAGCGTTCCTTTCCACGCAGGCGCTCAGAAGTACTTTGACGAAATCAAGTAATAAAGCTTACATTAAGAAACTGATTGTGGAAGTAACCGCGGTTGTACTGATAGCTGCGGTTACTCTCTTTGTGGGAAGCTGCGGCAAAAAGGAGCAGCTCGTTTTGTCGGATGACAAGACGGGGGAGGTTTTTGCTAAGTATGAGTTCACGCAGGACGATGTCTTTTCGGTGAGCTTTATACATTCGGTCAACCAGTCGGAGGTAATAGACTACTTTCAGCGCGGTGAGAACGGCGAGCTTTTGTGCTTTGCAACAAAGTTCCATGCTTTTGGCGCAGGTATGCCCACCGAGTGGCCCGAATATGCTGTGGTCGAAACCTCGGCCGACGGTATATATGTGTCAAATCTTGACATCAGGCTTCCCGAGGTGCGCTATATCGTCGCCACCGTGTCTGACCATATCCTTGAGATCGGTGGACAAAAGATCAGTTTAGGTGAGCTTTGCGGAAAAAACGCCCATGTGGTTTTTTCGCTTAAATAATCTCAAAAATCAGTTTAAGGATGAGCCAATGAAAGAAAAAACAAAAGTGACTATGACGCACGATGATACAATAGACGCAGAAGCTCTTATGAAAGAGTTTGACCGTGAGTCCAACACAAGACACTTTACGGGAAAGCGCAAGCTTTTTATTAGCTCGCTTATGGTCTTTTTTGCACTTTATGCTCTTTGTGTGTCTTTGCTGGGTAGGTTCCTGAACAAGATACCGTTCCTTGCCTCGATTATGGTCTGGCCGGGTAACTGTGCGGTGTTTCTGGCACTTATTCTTCTTATAACATATCTTATTTATCCTGCCTATAAAAAGCAGGTAAACAAGATAAACTACATTCCGATTTACGATGTGATTCTTGCTCTTTTATCTTTCGGGTGCTTTATGTACATCGCGATAAACGCGAGAGAAATAGCAATCCGCGCTATCAACATCACAACACTTGACAAGGTTATTGCAATTATGTGCCTGCTGCTTCTTGCCGAGGCGTGCAGACGAGTTGTAGGTCTGCCTATTCTGTGCGTAATTGCGGTGCTTATCGGTTACACTTTCTATCAGGGAACAACATTCCCGAGATTTTTACAGACGCTTGTTTATACAAAAGACGGTATAACAGGCACTCCCCTGCAGATTTGTACAAACTACCTCGCGCTCTTTATTCTTTTTGGAGCGTTTCTTGAAAAGACAGGTATCGGTACCTTCTTTGTTGACCTTGCAAACTCTATTGCAGGCTTTGCGAGCGGTGGACCTGCCAAGGTTGCCGTTATTTCAAGCGCTATGGAGGGTATGTACTCGGGCAGCAGCGTTGCCAACACTGTAGGCAGCGGCTCTATTACAATCCCCACCATGAAAAAGGCAGGCTACAGACCGGAGTTTGCCGCAGCGGTTGAGGCTGCTGCAAGTACGGGTGGACAAATCATGCCTCCTATCATGGGTGCGGCTGCCTTCTTAATGTCGGAAATAACTCAGATTCCATATACAACAATCGCTATTTCTGCAATTCTTCCTGCGGTACTTTATTTTGCAGGTATATTTGTAATGATTCACTTCGAGGCAAAGAAGCTCGGACTCAAGGGCCTTTCCAAGGAAGATATCCCCAATTTCTTTAAGCTTATGCTTAAAAAAGGCTATCTGCTTTTGCCGATAGTTGTGCTTGTAGCTCTTATGGGACGGGGTATGCCTCCGGCATATTGCGTTTCGCTTGCAATCCTTGCGGCGATTATTGTCAGCTTCTTCTCAAAGGAAACAAGACTTACTCCCAAGAGCTTTGTAGGAGCTCTTACTTCGGGAACAAAGAGCACTATCGGCGTTGCCATTGCCTGTGCTGTTGCCGGTAATGTTGTAGGCCTTGTGAGCCTGTCGTACCTCGGACAGATTCTTATGGATCTTCTGAGAGTTGTATCGGGCAGCAGCATATTCCTTGCGCTTGTGCTTGTAATGCTCGCTTGTATCGTGCTCGGTATGGGCGTTCCCACAACAGCAAACTATGTTATTATGGCTACAATGGCAGCACCGCTTATTCTTAGCTTAAGACCTGACATTCCCGTGCTCTCGGCGCATATGTTTGTGTTCTACTTCGGTATTGTTGCAGACATCACACCGCCTGTAGCTCTCGCGGCATATGCGGGCAGTGCCATTGCAAAGTCTGATCCTCTTAAGACAGGTATCACAGCAACAAGGCTTGCGATTACGGCATTTATCATTCCGTATATCTTTGTACTCCAGCCGCAGATGCTCTTTATTGATGCAACAGTCTTTGATGTTGTAAAGATTGTTGTCACCTCAATAGTAGGTATTGTTGCTATCTCGGCAGGTATGGAGGGGTATTTCCTTACAAAGGCTCCGTGGTACGAAAGAATTCTGCTTATTGCGGCGGGTCTGTGCCTTATCACTCCCGAAACGGTGAGCGATATTGTGGGTGTTGTACTCTTTGCAGGCTGTGTAACACTGCAGTATGCTGCAAGACAGAGGCAAAAGAAAGTTTCATTTGAAAACCTCAAGTCTTAAATAACAAAAGATAAGACCGTCCCTCGTGGGACGGTCTTTTTTTGTGTTATATAGTCTTTAAGAATTTTTCTATTCGTTCGAGAGCCTGCTCGATATGAGATACAGAGTAGGCATACGATATTCTTGCAAAGCCCTCACCGCAGCTGCCGAAAGCTGTGCCCGGCACGATAGCAACGCCTGCTTCGTCAAGAAGTTTTTCACAGAAGAGCTCGCTCTTCATACCCATAGCGCCTATCTCGGGAAAGGCGTAGAACGCGCCCTGTGGCTCAAAGCAGGGAAGCCCCATAGAGCGTAGCCCCTCAAGCAGCATAACGCGCCTGCGATTGTACTGACTCTTCATATATTCTATATCCTCATCACCGTAATTTATCGCCTCGAGTCCTGCAAACTGACTTGCGGTGGGCGCGCACATAATGCCGTACTGATGTATCTTGTACATCTGGGACACAATCTCGCGAGGAGCTGCAATGTATCCGAGTCGCCAGCCTGTCATGGCGTAAGCCTTCGAAAATCCGCTTGCAATGATGGTTCTCTCACGCATATCGGGCAGACTCGCAATAGAGGTGTGCCTCATACCGTATGTAAGCTCTGCGTATATTTCGTCTGCGAGCACGGCAATATTTGTGCCGCGGAGCACCTGTGCGATACTCTCAAGGTCGCTCTTTTCAAGAATAGCGCCTGTCGGATTGTTCGGAAAAGGAAGAATAAGCAGCTTTGTTCTGTCTGTGATAGCCTCTTTGAGCTCAGCTGCCGTCAGGCGGAAGTTGTTTTCTATCTTTGTATTTATTATGACAGGCTTGCCACCGCACAGCTCGATCAGGGGCTCGTAGCACACAAAGGCAGGCAGAGGCAGAATAACCTCATCACCCGGGTTTATAACAGTGCGCAGAGCTACATCTATAGCCTCACTGCCGCCGACCGTGACAATAATCTCGTTGTCGGGGTTGTATTTGAGCGAAAATCTTCTGTCAAGATAATCGCAGATGCCCTCGCGAAGCTTTGGAAGACCGCTGTTTGCTGTGTAGTAGGTCTTGCCGTCCTCAATGCTTTCTATCGCTTTCTGACTGATGTGCCAGGGGGTCGCAAAGTCGGGCTGTCCGACAGTGAGGGCGATAACATCGTCCCTGCCGCCCAGCATATCAAAAAATTTGCGTATGCCCGACGGCTTTATCCCCTCGATTGTGTCAGAGAGAATTTTTGAATAATCCATCATACGCCGCACTCGTCCCTTTCGTCTTTTCTGGGAGCCTTGTATGTAACTCCCTTGTCCTTGTAACGGCGGAGTACAAAGTGAGTGGCTGTCGAGGTCACCGAATCAAGCGGAGCCAGCTTTTCTGCCACAAAGAGAGCAACCTCGCGCATTGTCTTGCCCTCGAGCAGAACAGCAAGGTCAAAGCCTCCCGACATGAGATAAACGCTCTGTACCTCGGGGTACTTGCAGAGCTTTTCGGCAATGTAGTCAAAGCCGCGGTCGCGCTGTGGGATAACCTTGAGCTCAATAAGAGCACTGACATATTCCTTGTCTGTCTTGTCCCAGTCGATAATTGTCTTGTAACCGAGAATTACGCCGTTCGCTTCAAGCTCGGCAATCTCTTTTTTTATATCTCCCACTTCCTTGCTGCACATAAGAGCAAGCTCCTGCGGGGTAAGCTTTGCGTCATTTTCAAGAAAATCAAGTAATGTCATAGCAGTACATCCTTTCCCAATAGGTTCTTTATTACCTTATATTATAAAGCATTTTGACACGATTGTAAAGAAAAAATTTCACTTTGTGGACCATTTTTCTTGACATAAATTTCCGTCGGTGATATAATTATAAATACAATAAGGGTGATATATGCACAAAAAGCGAGATTTTATACAAGGGTTTGCATAAATTTTCAAAAAAGACTTGACAAATGATAGTTTTAGATGTATAATTATGCACGGCAAATGAATAAAAGTTAATTTTTTACAATATAAAGGAGAAAAACTATGGACAAGAAGAATATAAAGAAAATAGTTCTTGCGTACTCGGGAGGACTTGATACTTCTATCATTATCCCGTGGCTCAAGGAAAACTATAACAACCCCGAAATTATCGCAGTTTCGGGTAATGTAGGACAGGCAGACGAGCTTGAGGGCCTTGAGGAAAAGGCTATCAAGACGGGTGCGTCCAAGATTTATGTAGAAGACCTCACAGAGGATTTTGTAAACGAGATTGTTATCCCCTCTGTCAAGGCTGGCGCAGTATACGAGGATTATCTTCTCGGCACAGCTCTCGCGCGTCCAATTATCGGCAAGCGTCTTGCAGAGATTGCAGTTGCCGAGGGCGCTGACGCTATCTGCCATGGCTGTACAGGTAAGGGCAACGACCAGGTTCGTTTTGAACTCGCCATCCAGGCTTTTGCCCCAGGTATGCCTATCATTGCTCCCTGGCGTGAGTGGGACATAAAGTCGCGTGATGAGGAAATAGACTATGCTGAGGCGCATAATGTTCCTCTCAAGATAAACAGAGAAACAAACTATTCCAAGGACAAGAATATGTGGCACCTTTCCCACGAGGGTCTTGACCTTGAGGATACGGGCAACGAGCCGATGTATGAGAAAGAGGGCTTCCTCGAGATGGGGGTTTCTCCTCTCCAGGCACCCGATAAGCCCGAGTATATCGAGATCGATTTTGAAAAGGGCGTTCCCACAGCACTCAACGGCGAAAAGATGAGCGCAAAGCAGCTTATCCTCAAGCTCAACGAGTACGGCGGACGCAACGGTATCGGTATTGTTGACATCGTAGAAAACCGCCTTGTAGGTATGAAGTGCCGCGGTGTTTATGAAACTCCCGGCGGAGCAATCCTCTACTTTGCACACAACTATCTTGAAACAATCTGTCTTGACAAGATGACATATCACAAGAAGCAGGAGCTTGCCATCACATTTGCAGAGCTTGTTTACAACGCTCAGTGGTACACACCCTTGCGCGAGGCACTGTCTGCGTTTGTTGATAAGACACAGGAAACAGTTACAGGTAAGGTTAAGCTCAAGCTTTATAAGGGCAACATCATCAAGGCAGGCGTATGGAGCGACTATTCACTCTACTCTGAGGAAATCGCAACATTCGGCGAGAGCGACTACAACCAGGCAGACGCGGCAGGCTTTATCAACCTCTACGGACTTCCGATCAAGGTTAAGGCTCTTGTTGACGCTAAGAACAAGAATAAATAAAATATTAAACTATCGGTCAGAGCCCCTGACCGATAAGTTGTATAAGGAGTAAAATATGCTTAACATAAAAGGAAAGAGCTTTCTCAAGCTGCTTGATTTCTCAGCGGAGGAGATACTCGGTCTTATTGAGCTTGCAGCCGAACTCAAGGACAAGAAAAAGAAAGGCATTCCCCACAAGCTGTGCGAGGGCAAGAACATTGCACTCATATTCGAAAAGACAAGCACAAGAACACGCTGCGCCTTTGAGGTGGCAGCAAGCGACCTGGGTATGAGCTCTACCTATCTTGATCCCAAGGCGTCGCAGATAGGCAAAAAGGAGAGTATCGCCGACACCGCAAGGGTGCTTGGCAGAATGTACGACGGAATCGAATATCGAGGCTTCGGACAAGAGATTGTCGAGGAGCTTGCAAGCTATGCAGGTGTTCCGGTATGGAACGGACTGACAAACGAGTTTCACCCTACACAGATTCTTGCCGACTTTCTTACAATTAAAGAAAAGCTCGGCAAGCTCCGTGGTATAAACTTTGTTTATATGGGCGACGCGAGATATAATATGGGAAATTCGCTCATGGTAGGCTGCGCAAAGCTCGGTATGAACTTTACCGCCTGTGCGCCCAAGGAGTATTTCCCCGACAAGGCACTTGTCGATAAGTGTCAGGAAATCGCAAACGAGTCGGGCGCAACGCTGCGATTTATAGAGGACCCAATGGAAGCTACCGTCGGTGCTGATGTTATCTATACCGATGTCTGGGTATCAATGGGCGAGCCTGTCGAGGTGTGGGAAAAGAGAATATCCGACCTTTCGCCCTATCAGGTTAATATGAAGGTTATGGACAACGCAGGAGCCGGAGCAATATTTATGCACTGCCTGCCTGCATTCCACGACCTTAAGACAGATATCGGCAAGGAAATGGGTGAGAAGTTTGGCAGAGATTCTATGGAAGTGACAGACGAGGTCTTTGAGAGTCCTCGCTCGGTAGTCTTTGACGAAGCCGAAAACCGTATGCATACAATAAAGGCTGTTATGGCAGCTACTCTTTGAGAAGAAACCAATGCATAATGAGCGTGTCAGCATTTATGAGATGTCTGAAAGGAAAAGTTCGCTGTTGGTATATTTTCAAAGATGACGATATGTGAGTTTTGCATATATAAACCGTTGTGTAGCCGACAGGAGAACAAAAAGCGCGATTGTGCGCTGTAAGTTGCGCTGTGGGCTTTGTCCGAAAATGAAAGTCCCCCGCTTTTGACATGCACCCCAAAAGTTAGACACTTTTGGGGTGCATATGATTTACGGGGGATATTTATTGAATATGTTATTCTTTTACAAGCACATCGTGCGCACCGCCCTCAACTATCGAAACATTACTTACGAGAGTGAGTCTTGCTTTCTGCTGAAGCTCAGGGATGCTTAGAGCTCCGCAGTTGCACATTGTGGAGCGGATCTTGCTGAGAGTTACCGCGAGGTTGTCGTGAAGTGTACCTGCATAGGGAACATAGCAGTCAACGCCCTCTACAAACGAGAGCTTTGCTGCTCCGCCCATGTCGTACCTCTGCCAGTTGCGCGCTCTTGCGCTGCCCTCGCCCCAGTACTCTTTCATATAGTTGCCGTTGATAAGAACCTTGTTTGTCGGGCTCTCCTCAAATCTTGAGAAGTATCTGCCGAGCATACAGAAGTCACAGCCCATAGCAAGTGCGAGTGTTATGTGATAGTCATGTACAATACCGCCGTCTGAACAGATCGGAACATATACGCCTGTTTCCTTATAATATTCGTCTCTTGCTTTTGCAACCTCGATTACCGCTGTTGCCTGACCGCGGCCGATGCCTTTTGTTTCTCTTGTGATACAGATACTGCCGCCGCCGATACCAATCTTGATAAAGTCTGCGCCTGCGTCAGCGAGGAATCTGAATCCGTCTGCGTCAACAACATTGCCTGCGCCTATCTTAACGCTGTCGCCGTATTCTTCGCGAACATATGCGATAGTTCTGCTCTGCCATTCTGTAAAGCCCTCGCTCGAGTCGATACAAAGCACATCAGCTCCTGCCTCAACGAGTGCGGGAACTCTCTCGGCGTAGTCTCTTGTGTTGATACCTGCGCCTACGATATAGCGCTTGTCCTTGTCGAGAAGCTCATGAGGATTTTCCTTGTGCTGGTCGTAGTCCTTTCTGAATACAAAAGCAACAAGACGCTGATTCTTGTCTATAATCGGGAGTGAATTGAGCTTGTTGTCCCATATAATATCGTTTGCTTCCTTGAGGGTTGTGCCCTCGGGTGCTGTTACGAGCTTGTCAAAAGGTGTCATAAATGTCTCAACCTTCTGGTCGGGAGACATACGGCTCACTCTGTAATCTCTGCCTGTAACTATTCCGAGGAGCTTGCCGTCAGATGTTCCGTCCTCGGTAACCGCAACGGTTGAGTAGCCGTTGCGCTCCTTGAGAGCAATAATATCGGCAAGTGTCGCGTCGGGACGAACATTGGAGCCTGAGCAAACAAAGCCTGATTTATAATTTTTGACATTTCTTACCATGGCTGCCTGAGCTTCTATAGTCTGCGAGCCGTAAATAAACGAAACGCCGCCCTCTTTGGCAAGAGCAATAGCCATCTTGTCGTCTGATACAGACTGCATGATTGCAGAAACGAGCGGAACATTCATAGAAAGAGCAGGCTCTTCGCCTTTTTTGAACTTTACAAGAGGGGTGCGAAGCGATACATTAGAGGGAATGTGCTCTGCGCCCGAATAGCCGGGAACAAGCAGATACTCGCTGAA
>JAZNMZ010000034.1:0-38204 GCA_045580005.1 Eubacteriales bacterium
CAAAGTAACGATTGGGTAAGAATCAACCGCTACTACGAAGATGGCTCTATTGATGAAACATACGAACGATAGGAGGCGCACAAATGGAAAAATATTTTTACACTTTCGGAACGAGCTTACAATTTCCGTACCAACGCGGATGGGTGGAGATACACGCTGAAAGCTCTGAGGAAGCTAACAAGAAATTCCGCGCACGGTTTCCTGATGTGAACCCCGGAACATTAAACTGTGCCTTTGTTTACACCGAGGAGCAATGGAACAAAATGGAGCCTGAGAAAAATTGGCACGGTTGGAAGTGCCACGAGATTATTGAATAGGAGGAGCGGATAATGAGTAAGACCTGGAATGAGGAAGAGTTGAAAATAGCAAGTGAGCAGATGAAGAAAATGGGACATATGACCTATGAGGAGTTTTGCGAGACATTGAAAGAGAATAAACAAAAATTCTCGGACGAACAAATCAAGGAGGCGCTTACAGAATTTAAGCAAATGCAACTTGACGGAGATTTGCATTTCTGCCCTCGTTGCGGAGAGGAACGAATGAGAGATGTCCCAACGCACAACTGCCTGAGCCGACAGGCTGATGTATATGTCTGCGAGGTATGCGGAGCGGAGGAAGCTATTTACGCTATGAAAGGAACGCCTCTCCCATTGGACTATTGGCACTACACAGGGCTTATGGAAATGAGTCAAGCACCTACCGACCACAAGCAAGCCGAATAAATACCCCGTATGAGCTTATAAAATGAGTTGCAACAGCGTTTAATATGTTTACCCAATTAAACACTCGCTAAACAATTAAAAACGATTTACGGGGCAAATAAAGCCCTATAAACAAAAATACCCCTTACCGAGATATTTCACAAGGTAAGGGGTATTGTTTTTCTATTTACTTTTTATTGTCGAAAGCTCCGGCTCTGTCAAGAATAACCATAATGCGAAGCATATCGTAAGTGAGATTCAGTTTGCCCTCTTCATCACCTTTCAAATATCCGTTCTGCATTAACTTTGTTACCGTAGCTCTGGCCCATTCGGGCATATTGTCATCCACCCACGCGTAAATCATAGGATTCGCAAGGTCGTGGACTTTGTTCTTTAACTCGCTGACATCTTTTTCAAGAGCTTCGAGCTTCTTCTTTTCTTCTGCGGTCATAGCGGTTTCCTCCGTTTCTCCGTTTAATAGCTTTTTGACATCTGCCCGGAATGTGTCCATTGACTTCCCATACTTAGGGAACCAATGCATAACATCACCGTGATTTGAAGCAATACCTTTTGCGTGTCCCTCACTATGACAGATGATGTTCTGCTCTGTGAGGTTGTACTGCTTGCACAAATACGCGCACAATTCGACAGCCTCTTTGTAAACCGCATTGAAATAGCTTGCGCTACCCAAATTGTCCTCGCAGATTTCAAAGCTGATGTGCGTGTTGTTGGCGGATCCGTTTTTCCCGGATGCAGCGTGCCAACCTCTCCAATTCCAAGGCAATGTTTGATATGTGGCAATCGTACCGTCTTTGAGCTTTCCTATGAAAGCGTGAACACAAGCACCCGTGCCTGACATATTCCAATGATTGTTATTGGTGTTCACACCGAGCAATCCGTCATCAGGTCCTACATACCTTTTGAGGTTTGGATTGTTGGCACCGGTGGAATGTACCATAATGCCTGTCGGCTTAATTGTTCTGCCTGCCTTGTAACAATCATTGTTTACAAGTATGAGCTTTTTCAAATTCATAGTGGAGCCTCCTTACTGTCCTTTTGGCTTTGTATATGTAAGAGCCTGTTCGCTATCGGAGTCGCCTGCGGTTGTCGGGTCATTGATTGCGTTCCAAACAGAAACGATAACCGCCACAATAACAACAGGGTTTCCCGCTGCCTGAACGAACAAATCTCCGAAAGCCTGCCAGGTAACAATCTGCTCCCAATTCAAACCGAAATATGCAAGGATGGGAGCTACTACCGCGATTGCAATATTTCTCCAAAAGATAGGATTGTTAAATCTTACTTTCCAGTTAATTCTCATAACGATACCTCCTAAATCATTTTTGGTTATGCGCCTGCTGATTGAGATGCTTTGCCAATCTTTCGTGCGCTTTTGTTACATTGCCGTTGCAATGCAACTGTTGCAGTCCGTCAAGAGTCGCGAGCATTGCATAACTTAATACGCATAACTCGTCTTTGATTCTCTGCACATCTGCTGCCTCTTTTTCTTTAGCCGCTTTCATATCCGCTATGTGCAACTCTTTGAGGTCTTCTATTTCCTGTGTCTGCTGATTCTGTTTTTGAAACCATTTAATCACAGCGTAGGCTATTCCCCAGAGTGCAAGAACGGCGGCAGCGAAAGCGGACAATGTTATTACAAATTCCATCTGCTCCACTTGATACACCTCCGTAAATTAAAAAGCAACCCGTGGAGGTTGCTTTTTCAAAATGCAACCTCGTAAGGTTGCACATATTCAATTTTAGTTGCCTGAGTTCCGGACAAGGACAAAATCCTTTATCGTCTTTTTCCTCAGCTCTTCACAATCGCAATGCTTCATCAAGCCGAGATAGCTCTGAAAAACATTCTTGCAATAGTCGAGAGGTAATTCTCCGGTCGAATAATGTTCCATAACATAGGCAAGATGATGTTTCATTTGCAGGGATGTTTGTTTCCGAAGTTCTATCCTGCCAGGATAAACTTTTCTCCCCACAAACTCAACAGGCTTTCCTACGGGGGTAACGGCGGTTTTCTCATTGAGTTCCAATCCGAGATTTTCTTGTAGATAATCGTCCACCCTCGCAACAGTTTCCCACGCTTGAGATTTTGACGGTACCAAGAACATCATATCGTCCATGTAGCGTATGTAGTACGGAACGCCAAGCTCACGCTTAATGAAATGGTCGAGCGGAGTCAGCACCACATTCGCGGTCATTTGTGATATTAAAGAGCCTGTTTGCATCCCGATTCCCGAAATGCGTTCAGCCGTTGTTACATCAGTACAATGTAGTGGTAAGCCGAAAGGTCTGCCATCACATTTGATTGCGGTTTCTAAAAACCACATCATATCTTTGTCGTCAAGAGGTCTGCTGAGTTCCCGGAGCTGTACCTCTAACGGTATGCGAAAAAAGAATTTTGCAATATCCATTTTCCCTATGTACCATTGTTGAGGTTTGCGTTCGGTAATCTGCATCCACTCCTGCAACTTTTTTACAGCGCGTAAAGCACCGCGTTCCGGGACACTCCCGTAACTGTGTTCGTAAAACGATTTTGAATATATCGGCCATAACTGTTTATATGCTGCACAGTTTACAACTCTGTCGGAAAACGGCATTGAGTATATGATACGCTTCTTTGGGAAGTATTCAAGGAATTCAAAAGGTGTCCCTGTTTCATACATTTTCCATTGAAGCCTATTCATATCGTTTATGATGTTTTCCTCAAGGTTGGCGGAATATCGAAGCACGCAATCGTGATAGCGCTTATTTCTCCGCGCCATTAGATAGCCGTCATACATATTGTCAAAGGTTATAAATCTTTCAAAAATGTGCGTGTGCTTTTCCATTCCACCATCTCCTCAAAGGCTACACTTTACGAGTGCCGTACCAAAGAGCCGGAACACCGGTATTTGCAGCTGACATTTTTCGGCCATAGTTGTAACCGAGGAAATAAACCCCTTTATCACCTCTGCACTGAAAGAAAGCCCTTGAGCTTGCAATATCTGGCTTGGAGGTAAAGCGGAGCGGAAGCCGAGGTTGCCATTGGCGTTCGAGCGCGAGTTGTTGCCGTTGTAGTAGAACACGCCCGCGTTGTCGTTGTCGTCGTAGTTGCCACCGCGGTAGAACAGGCCACCAAGTTTTACGGTTTATTCCCTATGTCAAGTGGATTTCTGGTTATTGACGGACTTTAACCATCCACCGAGCATCTTTCCAATTTCAACTACCATTCCCGACCATACCTCGTATTTCTTCATAGGCAAAAATCCGAGTTGGAACGATAATCTCAAATAGGCTCTTATTGTAGCTATCTCCACATCCATATCCTGGAGCGTAGTCTTTTTATAATATTTCTTCTGCGCCTCAATACATCTTTTCAGCAATACATTCATACTGCGTTTGATGTCCGTAACAAGCGCAAACTTTTCGGACTTTGGGTATTGTTGCAACGCAAGATAGCCGTACTCCATCATATCAAAAATTTTCTGCAAAATTTTCAAATCGTCAGCCATCTTTTCGCCTCCCAAATACAAAATCAACGAAAGTATTATACACCTATTCGTATTGGAAAGTGTCGGTTTGGGAGAAAATAACGCATTTCGTTATTTTCAAAAATTCAAAAATCGCGTCTCCGCTTACGCGGAGATAAATCATAGAGCCGCTATCGCGGCCCTAATCAGTACACAGTTATTCAGTAGGCAGTTCTACAAAAGCGGAGCGGAAGCCGAGGCCGCCACTGGCGTCCGAGCGCGAGTAGCGGCCGCCGTAGAAGAACACGCCCGCGTTGCCGACGTCGCAGTAGCCACCGCGGTAGAACAGGCATTCGCCTGATGTTGATACATAGTAGTAATCATCTCTGTATGTATCGGCAGCATCATTCGGGAATAATGCAAGAGCTTTTACAAGTGCGGGAATTGTTACGCCACTTGCAGCAGTTGCCTCCTTGAATGTACCGGAAGTGTTAATTCCTGCAGAGCCATATTTGATAGTGCCGCTTGTTCCAGGAGCAACATAAGCACCCGATTGATTGATTGCTTTCCAAAGTGTACTTTCTGCACTCTCGTCAACGCCCATGGCCGAGTTGTTGTCCTGGATAACTTGGAGCTCTCCGTTTTTAACTCTTACGCCGCCAACCCATTCGTACACATTTCCGTTAAGGTCGGCAATGCCGGAGAAATCGTTGTTATGGAACCACGATTTAGGACCGGAACCTGTTGCGGTGTAAGGAATATCCATCCCCCAATCCTCATTGTACTCAGGCATAGGTGCGCCTTTTTCGGATGTGTTATAGTAATCTCCAAATGAGCTGTTGTTGTTGCCGTAAGGCATACAATCGTGCTTTTTGCACCAAAGAGCGATTGCCGCCCATTCAGCATTTGTCATAAGGTGCCATCCTGCACCCTTTGCCTCACAGAACGCTTTTGCCTGGTCAAAGTTTACCGTGTGATGCGGTCTCTTGTACGGAAGCGAATAAGCTCTGCCATCCTCGACAATGTTCTGATACTTGGAAATATAAATGTATGGTACTTCCTGACCATTGACCTTAAAAGCGGGATGAACACCCGAGCCTGACAAGCCTACATCTGCATAGGTGAATTTCGGAATTTTAACCATCACCGACGGTCTGCCGAGGTCATCAAGAATAATCTCGTTGTTTGGAGGTAACACAAGATTTCCCAAGCTGTTACCATCCGCCTGTGTCATTAACTTGATATCCATTATTTACACTCCTCCAATCTGTTGATTTCGTCTCTGATTTCCTGTCTTTCTTCGTGTACCTCCGTCATATCATACGGAAGCTCCTCGCCAATCAAAGAGGCCTCGTTGCATTTGATAACCTTATAATCGGTTTCTGCAAGCTGCTTTTTCAGCTTTTCGATTGCCTCATAGTTCGGATAGGCTTTCCACACAAGGACAATCTTTCCGTCCTGCTCCTCATAAGAGCGTGTGTAGTTATGAGGAATGATGTTCTCCGGAGTTGTAGGTTTCTCCGTTTCCTCATAGGGCAGATAGCCCGCGTTTCTTGCATCCGTTTCCGAATCAAAAGTCGCGAATTGTACTCTGCCGTGCTCGTCAAGTTTTGCATACTTGTTCATTGTCTGTACCTCCTAAATTATAAAATTTGTTTTAAGTCAACCTCGCCATTAGAAACGGTGAGATTGTATCTTACACCTGTTACATCATCCGTAACGGTTTTTCCGATATATTTCAATCGGGGTACACCGTCCATGGGGACGAACAACAAATAATCTCCGGTGCCATCTTCGCGTAAATAGTACGCTCCTTTATCGTCTACATCAAAGAATGATACGGGGTAAATGAGCTGACCGTTTACATAGATGTTCGGAGTGCGATTGTAATAAGGTAACTGCGCATCAGGAACAACACCGTCCGAAAGGTCGGCCTTGTTTTCTTCAAGGCTCTTTACCTTTTCAGAGTTTTCCGAAATCTGCTCCGTATGCTCCGCAGAGGTTTCTTGCAGTTCGGCAATTTTTTCCGCGCTTTCTTTACCTTTGTTGCCGGGATAAGCCGTTGAGGATGTTTCCCCGAGCGCGAGGCTCTTTGAAATTTCCACATACTGACTACCACTCCAACGATAAGTAAGGTCGGTGTCGGTGTCAACATAAATCTTTCCGCTTTCCCCAGGCCTTGGGAATGTTGCAAGCGTTCCCTCAATCGTATCATCCACATATGAGGGCAACTGTGCTGATGGTATCTGTCCGCTATCGTTTAGAGTTGCAACACCACCGGCAACACCTTTTTCAGTTGTCGGGATTTTGGTGTCGTCCTCGATTGTGATATCGGCGGATCCGTCAAACGAAACGCCGTTTATTCTTCGGGCAGTTTTCAGCTTTGTTGCAGACAAAACATTCTTGTTTGCATCAGCTGTGTTTTCAACATTGCTAAGCCCAAGTTGAGTCTTTGTTACTCCGTGGGGATTGTTTCTGTTCCCGGTGTGAGATGCAATGCTCTGATACAACTCGTTTATTGCTGAAACAAGATTTGTCTTTGCGGTTGTCAGCAGGTCAGCAACCTTGCCAATCCATCCGAAAAGAATATTACCCTGTTTTGCCGACAGAGCTTTTTCTGCATCTGTACTGTCAAGACTATCCTCAATATGAGTTTTTACCTTGACCGCGAGCGTTGTCCCGTCCTCTAACACGGTAAGCAGATAATCTCCGCTTCCGTCATCACGGACAATAATTTCTCCGTTCGCCGACACATCCACAAAGCGCGTACCGTAAAGAGCTTCGCCATTTGCAAAGAGCGTTTTGCTCTTGTTGAAATACGGAAGATTCGCCTCCGGGATAACTCCGTTTTCGTCAACCTCCGCAAATCTGCCTATGTAGCAGGGCTCAACAACATCTGCACCCTCACAAAGAATATGCAAATATCCTGTGCCAGTATTGTACTTGAGTTCGTCAAAATGGCTTCTGTCAATACCAACCGCCTTTAATGCTTCTGCAATAGCGCCGATTGTTGTTTTATACAGAACATCTTTTGTGTCGCCCTCAAAATCTTCTGTTTGCGTGATGATAATACCAAGACTATCATCAACCTCTGTAATGATAGGTTTTTCCGCAAGTCTAATTGTTGGCATAGTATCTCACCTCCTTATCTTCCTACAATGTAGTGGTATTTGTAGCCGCTGTAGTTTGTTTTCGGATGTGAGCTCGACGAACAGTAGTACACATAGAATCCGTTATCGACTATTGCAATTTTTACATAGTGATAATATCCACCGGGATTTGAAGATACATCTGTGTAGAGATATGTCGTACTCACAACTGCATTCATTCCGTCAAATGCCAAACCGTTGTATTGAGGATAACTGTATTCGTTCCACAATTGGTCACAAACAACCTTTACAAACTTCGGTCTGTACCCAAGTTCGATAAAACGGTACGAGGCATTGTTTCCTGTGTACTCTCCGATAGCAATTCCGCCGACCAAATCTCGCAAAGCATCAAGTGTTTTTACTCCTGTACCGCCCATAGATACGGGAAGCGTACCAAATTGCGGATTGCCGGCAGAGGGAGAGTAGAGCGCACCCGTACCTCTTACAACGCTACACGCATTGGCACCATTCGCTTTAATCAGACCTCCGCTTGTTGGGGAGGATATTCCTGTACCACCACGCTGAGGGCTTAATGCACCTGATGTAATATCCGCTGCCGCGTGTTCGTGTTCGTCTTCGGCTGCTCCGATAGAGCCGGGAGATAAATTATGTGGATTGTCTGTATCTCTCAAATGAGAAATAAGACTTTTTACCGCCTTTGCTATCTTACCGAAAGCCACACTCAATTTTTCTCCGCTTGTCAACTCTCTTTCCGTAACCTCTAAATTGTATGTGGGGGTTTGGTCGTTTGTTGCAACATTCGGTACAAGGCCAAGACCAACCTGTGCCTTTGTTACCTCGTGAGGATTTTCCTTATCTGCGACGTGCGCATCAAACTCCGTCTTTGGTGCATACAATACAGATTCCGACAAGATTGCCGTTACGCTTGTTGCATCTCCAACGGCAATTACCAAAGCTACCGTTTGCTCTGCAACGACATCTGCAGCATTTGCTTTCAGCATACCTGCATTAGCTCCGTCATTGGAATACGCATAAAGCACTTCGACATCATCCTCGCCTTTACAGAAGATGCCGAGTTCTCTCCAACGGAAATCACTTGTTATGTATGTACTGTCAAATGTTCCCGTCAGCTTAACAAATCCTGTTTGGGATGTGTCTATTTCGTTGATGGCGAATTCTACAAGAGGGTTAATCAAATCCAACATACCGGCAATTTCGGTTTCTGACAATTCGCCGTTACCGATTTTGAATCGGGTAAAGGTAATTGTTTCTCCCGCGATTGCTCTCAGTAACAGATTTTTCCCTGCATCTGTTATTGTAGGTGCAACTGATATCATTTATATCCCTCCTAATCTAAAAGTAATCGTCCGTTTTCGTCCAACAACAGAGCATCATTTTCATCAACGAGGAAGTTGTATTCGCTCGGGTCAATTCCGCCGACAACCATCTCTGTTTTTGTTCCGCCCTGCATAGCAAAGCCGACATACACATTTGTTGATTTTTCAATGTCTATCTCTATCGTTTCCAAAAGGGACCTTTTGTTTTTGTAATAGCGAATACCATTAACAACTCTTTGGAGCTTGTCATAGTCCGTCAGCACTCCTCCTAATTCAATGTGAATTTTGAAATAATGGGGATTGCCTCCGTACTGCCACCACTCCTGAATCTTTGCATTTTGGAATATGGCCGAAAATGCAAGATAGCTTGATAACGGTGTTCCCAAAGTTCTTTTGACGTTCCAACACTGCTTAAATGTCTCTCGTTTTTCAGTAAGTGAAAAGTTTTCATCCCACCAATCGACTTTGAAATCGTATGCCAGGATATCAAGCAGAGGCTCCTCAAGGTCATCAATTCGAGCATACAAGGCAAGGATGTCGTTATCCTCATACAGTTCGACAAGCTCCTGCGCCGTTACTGATGCAAGAGCCAACTGCTTTTCGTCCTCCGCAAGAGAGGCAGGAAAGGTTGTAAGCAGATTGTCAGCTGTAACAAGTTTACTCATCCTCATAGCCTCCGTTCGTTACTGATATTGTTCCGAGTGTCGCAATTTGCGGAACATCATTATTTACACCGCTTCGCAATGATGTGAAAACCGGCTCGCGAATCTGCATTCTCTTTATACCGGCCTGCATCAGATTAAGGCGGAGCCTGTCGGGGTTAATATCCCTGCCAAGCTTTGCACACTGCCAAGCGACATACTCATTGACCGCACTTGTTACTGCGGTTTCTATGTCCGTCAGCGTAAGTTGCGTTTCTTCCGAGATGTAATATGTGAAATCAATATTGTAGCCGACAGTTTCGGGGTCTTCTACTTTCACACAATCCGTCAAAGGTCTAACACTTTCAGCGCTACACGCATCATAAATTGCTTCTTTGATTGTTTCACTCGCAATAGTTCCGTCATCCATAAGGGCATATAAGTAAACATAGCCCGCTTTTCGTTGAAGAACATTCACGCCTATTTTATTTGCAGTTGCAACAGCCGTATTTTGCGCCAGAGCAATCGTAATCAATCCGTCAATGTAAGAAACTGTGTAATCGGTTTCCTCCTCTAAAAGCGTCTCAAAATCCTCTGTGTAAACCTTGATTGTTTCTGTGTCGATTTGGTCTCCTCCGATAAACGCGAATTGATTACCCTCTGCATCAAAATAAATGATTGGTGTTTCAGTTCGCATTATGTCAGGACACACAGGCTTGACATCCGCAATCTCGGATGATACGGATTTCGCCCAATAAATGTAAGAGCCTTCGGCGCCTGCCGTACTGTAGGAATCAGCAACCATTCTCATTGACTCAAAGTATTCCTCGTCCGTCTGTTCTTCCGCGCCACCGTCGCTGACGGTGATATTGGAACAGGACTCAAAATAGAGGATGTTGTCAACATCAATGAGAGCGTTAATCTGTCCCTCAGTATAACCGTTTCCGATTATACCTGCCGTTTGGCATTGCACCATAACATCAACATAAGTTTCTCCAATGGGAATCAGAGCATCCTCTGTTGTTTCCCATACAAGATTTTGGCTCGCCCCGGACACTCTCGTTCCGATTGGAATTGTGATAGAGTTTTCCTGTGCAGCCGATATGTTGAAGCGTACCGTACATTTTGCCGCCTGCGCCCCTCTTCTTTCAAGGTTGAAAATCCACTTGCCAAGAGCATCAAGGTATGCACCCTCAGCTCTTGACGGTATGTTTTGATTTCCTGTGTAGTTTTGGTTGACACGCTCATTGATGATAATGTCAGCCACCCACGCTATAAAAAGTCTGTCAGGCTCACCCGGCTTTAATGTGTGGTTTGTGATTTCCTCATATTTAGAAATCAGTTGCGCCAAGATTTTAGCACTATCCGTTTCGACAAACTGATATTCAGTTGTTCTACTCATTTATTTCCACCTCCAGAATTGGTATCATTCCGCCGGGCGCGTCTAATTTCTGCTCGAAAGTGAGGCTGACAAATTCAGCTCTCGGCTCAAATTCTGCCAAGCCCTCACGTACTCTCGGAATCATCATTGTTTGCGCTACCGGGATAGGTCTGTCAATGAAATCCATATCAAGACCAAATTCACGATACATAGGAATGGAGCCTTTTCTTGTGGTAAGAAAGAGATGACAATTTTGCAGGACTGATTTCACGGTGTCGCTTTCGCATAAGGAATACGACATCTTTTCGTCAGCTCTTATTGTATAGCTCATTAGCATCACTCCTTTGTGTATTCTGTGAGTGTAACATCTACATCGCAAGAGGTAAGATTTCCTCTTCCGTCATAGAGTTCCAATTTTACCTTATGGCTTTTTACAAGCCAACGGTATTTGCCGTATGCTTTGTTTCCGAGCGTAAGAGGAACGGCTATACCTCCGCGCTCATATTCAAATATTTTGACAACCTCTGTCATTGGGTCGGCGCCGAGATACCTCGACAACTTTATAGTAAAGGTAAAGGCATCCGGGTCAATACCGACAAACTCCTGCAAGGCATTGTCAAGGTGCCTTTGGTGTGTCTGTATTCTTGCCGAGCCGCTCCAAGTGGCTTTGGTTAATGTTTTGATGACCGAATCCGAAACCTCGAATGCGACATCTCCAAGACAACCTATTCTCATAATTACAACGCCCCCAATACATACCCGTCTCCGTTAAAGCCGGTTTCATAAATGCAGATTACAATATCGTCAATGTTCGGAAGCCAGGGCGCGATTGTAACTTTATGAGAGTGTGAAGCAAAGGAGGCATCTCCGGAGCCGCCGGATGTTGCTTCCGTTCTTTGCTCGCTGTCCTTTGATGGAATAAAAGGTGAGCTTTTAAGGACTTTCAGCCACCCCGAAATAAAATCGTCTTCGGGGAAGTATACTCTAACCTCTCTTGTTTCTGCGTTTACAGAGCTGACCTTGCCCTTTCTAACAATTCCCTCGTTCACAAGCACCCTCCTTTGTTATCGTAATAATTCATTTACACGCTTTTGCACCGCATTATAATCATATCCCGCCTCTGTAAGCCTGCGCTTTCTTTCTGCTCCGTTACCCCAATTACCACGGATAACCTCACGAGCCAATTCATCAATAGACTTTGTGGCCGTTGGTGTAGATGTGGCAGCAGCTTCGGATGTATCAAAGTTAAGAGCACGGCGCAGAGTGATTTGCGTAGTGTAGGCAGAATTAGATATCGTGTGCTTTGCCTGTTTGATGATGTATTTACCATCCCAAGCACCCCATCCTTTAAGCTCGACCGCCAAGCCTGCTAAAAGTGTCGGGTCGCCCGGAAAATCAAATGTTGCGGTAAACTCATATTTGTTGTGAAGCCTCAACATCTTTTTTGCAAGCGCCAGAGCTTCTGTAGCGTTCGCTACCTTTTGCTTGATTTCAAGACATTGGTTATCTTCTTTGCTTTCGTCATAATCTTTCACATAGGCGGTGGCAGTGATAAGATTTCCGCTTGTGTCGGTGTAGCTCACGCGGCAACTCGTATAAAGATTATTTTTTCCTGTGTTCAGTTTATACTTTGTATAGCCTCCGGCTTTACCTTTCAAAATGGTCTTAACGCTCGCTTTGCTTTCATAAGCTGCCTGGTCGAAAATGACGATTATGTTATTTGTGATTTTCAAAGAAAAACCTGCATCCTGACTTAGCTTTTGCAAAAAGCCTATGTCGCTGATCCTGTACTGTTCCACTCTCGGATATGTCGTATCTGTGGAACATAAGAACATACAAGTCATACCGTTTTTTTCTGCGATTTCTTTCGCAATGCCTGAGAGAGTGTAATTCTCCCAAGACTTTGATTTCTTTGTCTGCCTTACCGTGCTGCTATAAGGGAGTGATGTTCCTTTAATCGTTACCGTTGCAGGAGGACCTTGAGCTGATACATTGTCAAGCTCAAATTGTCCGCACTCTAATTTTTCCTCCTCGCCGTTACCCGTCCAATTCAGCCGAGTAATAGAAGCTTGGATTTTCATTCCTTTTCCGACTTCATCCTCTGTTTGAACAGGGGTAGTTTCAGCAACAGTTCCGCCGGCTTTGCTCACTTGGCTTTCAGCAAACCAACCGAGATAGCCGACACATATAGGATATGGTACACCGCTTTTCAAGTTCAAATGTGTTATTGAGCCTTTGTAGTTCGTAACATTTGCGCCCGGTTTACCCGTTCCGTAACTTGAATATTGCGGTCTGCCCGAAACTGTAACCTCGTCTCCAATGCTCCAATCGGAAGAAGCACCGGCAGAAGATGTTGATACGGCAGACTTTTCTCCGCCACCTGTGTATATAGGCTGCAGATAGGACTCGCTCACATATCCCGTTTTATCGGAATACTTGAAATTAGCCCAGCCCTCGTCAATGGACTTTACAGAGATAACCGTGCCGTATGCGAGAGTGCCGAGCGTTTTGCTTTTTTTCTCTTTGCTACTATGGACAGCAACACCGCCTTGTGCGATTACCTTGTATTGCTTTTCAACTTCTTCGACCTCACTGCCTGCAGCGGCTTGTATAGCAGTATTCAACCAACTTTCAAGCCACAGGTTGTCGCGGTCGTGGAGTTTTATCTGCAAATCGTCTGTTTCGTCCTCCTCATTGTCCGTATAGGTCAATGACAAAAGATATTTACGCAGGGAAGATGTAATATCCGTCCCTGCGAAAAATACCGACATTTCGGCTCGCCTTGCTTTGTTTGCATCACTCATAAGCTCACCTGCTTCCAGGGAGGCAAGTTCGCACCCGACACCGTTGTTTCGACATCAGGAATAACAAGCTCAATGCCTGCCGAAAAAATATATACTTTGCGATATTGTGTATTGGCATTCATCAGCAAATCGGTGTATTTCACATCTCCGAGTTGCTTATATGCAATACCGTCCCACATATCGCCCTGGATTGTAGTGTATTTTTTACTCACACATAAGCACCTCTCTTTGCATCAATTCCTGCCTCTTCAAGAGCATCCATAACATTGCCGACAACGATATCCGAAAACTCCTGAAATTTACTGTCAATATCATCAGTAGCGCCGCCTTGTACTGTGAGTTGCGGAGCTATTGTTATTTTGTACTGTCCGCCTGATGTGCCATAAGCACCAATAGGCTCAACTCTGTTTGTGGCGGATATCGCGCTCATGGCCGTTATGTAGTTTTGGAATAACGGCAAAAAAGAAACAATTTGCATTTCCTCTTGTGCGCCGTTGAGCATTCTCCTTGTTTCGTCAGCAGTATATACGGTTTCACCGCCTCCGAAATACACAATTTCGGGACCGTTTTCACCGACTAAATGCCAACCGGGAGTAGCGTTTTCCGTACCCATAGCGTAACCGGTGCCTGTTTTACCGCCACCGGTAACACCGATATTGATTGTTGTGCTTGCGCTCTGCAAAGCAGTTCTGACTTGGTTTGCAATAGAAAGAGCATTCGCGACTGCGGTAGCTCCTTGCGTGGATATGGTTTCAGCATAGGAACTCATTGTGCTTTTAGCAGCCTCAATAGCTTCCTCGCTCATATCCATCTCCTGCAAGGATGTTTCCATAGTGTTGATTATCTCTTGCATTTGACCGTCAAAATCGACCTGCCAAGCAGCGACCTCGCCTGCAGCCTTTTCTCTTGCGGCTTTTACTTCGCCAACGGTATTAGCAAGCTTTGTAATAGCTTCAGTATTTCCGCTATCTACCGCCTGTCGTAAACTTGCGGCAAAACCTGCAGCCTCTTCCGTACCGCTTTGAGCGTAAGCCATAATCTCGTTGTAGTTCTCCTGTGTAACACCTAAATCCTCAGCTGATACACCCCGAAGAACATTAACATTGTCAGCGTATGTCTGCCAAAAGTTAAGCTGTGAATCAAGCGCTCTTTGTGCGCTTCCCACAGTAGCCTCCATATCGGCTTGCGCTTGGTCGAATAAACCATACTGACCCTCAAAACTTTCCTTTGCCAAAGTGTAGGCAAGTGTATATGTACTTGCCAAGCTCTGCATACTGAGAGATGCGGATGCAATGGCTTCGTCAAGAGCATTCATTGTGTCAATGTTCTCTATGGTAATGCCGCTTGTTTCTACAATGGTTTTGAGGTATGAATCATAGTCAGCTGTTGCCTGATTAACAGTAGCGGTTGTTTCTGCAATCTGTGTCTCATAGCTTTTAAGAGCCTCGTTAGATGCATTGTATTCCGCTTTGGCCTCTTTCAAGCTTTCGGCATACGGATTTGTACCTCTACCGCCTGAGCCTACCCAGAAATTAGAGGACTCTTGCAAGCTATCACGACTTGCTTTGAGTTCCTTATTGAGTTTTTTCTCTGCCTCGTATTGCTTATTCAAGTCGTCAAGGTGCTTTTGCGCTGCAACTCTTTCGGCATCAGCATTCATCATACTCTTACGAGCCTGTTCAGCTTTTGCCAAATTCGATTGTGCCGTTGCCTCGTTTTTCAGCAGTTCCTCAATTTCACCAAGACCGTCCTTTACATCCTCGTAGTTAAATGCCACACCGGGAAGAAGCTCATTGAGTTCTGCGATAATGGCTTTCATTTCCTCTTGGGATGCCGCCGTTTTGTCCGTTTGACTTGCAAGCTCAGACAAACGGGAGATAAGAGCCAATGTTCTGCCCTCATTTGTTTCGATTTCCTCAACCGATTCTCTGTTCGTGTCAAGGCTATCGTTCCAGGCTTCGTTTAGCTCTTTGCTTCGTGCAATGTATTCCTCCAAAGTCTGCTTTTGTCCCTCAAAGCTATCGGTAAGAGATTCAATTCTGTATTCAAGGTAATATGCCTCCTCGGAGGTTTCTTTACCTGCATCACACAGAGCCTTGTATTCTTTTTCAAGAGCTTCAATCTCTGCCTGTTGCTTTTCGGATGATGCGGTCAGTTTTTCAACCTTTGGCTCTGTACTTCCGGCCATAGTCGCAAGAGAGCCGACCGCTGCCACAAGACCTATTATTGCAGAAGCCGCGAGCAGATAAGGGTTAGCTTTCATTGAAGCCGTGAGCGCATCCGTTGCCGCCTTTGCAAGCTTTGATACGGCAATGTAGCCGACCAACGCAACAGTAAACGCACCGACACCAATGCCGAGAGCTGTTACTGCTTTTACAAATTCGGGGTTGTTCTCAACAAACTCCGTTATGCTTTCGAGCACATCAGAGCCGACTTCCGAAAGTTCCGCCAATGTAGGTGTAAATACATCACCGATTGCGACCTGCAAATTACTGTATGAATTGCGGAGCATCTTGAGCTGACTTTCTGTGGTTGCGTATCTCTTGTTTGCCTCAACTGAAAGTGCTGTGTTTTCTTCCCACGCTTTATTCGCGGTTTGAACAGAGCCTCCCAATGTTTCAGCAGCCAAGCCAAGACTTTTTAGCATATTGGACTGACGAATACCTGTCAATCCTAATTTTTCAAGCACCAAAACCGAGCTTTCGCCTTGTGCATCAAGGCTACCAAGACCGGCTATAAATGCCTGTAACGCTTCAATAGGGCTTGAGTTCCACGCAGAAGAGAATTCAGCCGCCGACATTCCGGCAACTCTCGCAAACTCCGTAAGCTCTGCGCTCTGTGTTGCAACTGCCGATTCGATAGCAGAGAGAGTCTGTGTCATAGCAGTTCCGCCCGCTTCTGCTTCAATACCAACAGAGGACATCGCGGCAGAAAGTGCCATTATTTCAGCCTCGGTCAATCCTGCCAAAGTTCCGGCGCCTGCAAGTCGCGTTGACATAGCAACAATATCCGCCTCTGTGGTAGCGAAGTTATTACCCAAATCAACGACAACAGAGCCAAGTCTTGAATAGTTGTCTGCGGATGTTCCCGTAATGTTTGCAAATTTCGCAAGTGATGAAGCTGCATCATCAGCTGAAAGGTTGGTCGATTCGCCCAAGTCAATCATGACACGGGTAAAGTCGAGGACATCTTCTGTCGCTATACCAAGCTGACCCGCAGCCTCGGCAACAGAGGAAATTTCTGTTGTTGTTGCAGGGATTTCCGTTGACATATCCTTAATGCCCTTTGTTATCTCTGCAAGTTGTTCGTCTGTACCGTCAACCGTTTTGAATACACCTGTTATAGCGCTTTCAAATTCGATTGAGGCTTTTATGCACTCAACAATTTCCTCCGATATTTCTTTGTAGGCTTTTGCAAGCCCAGCGGCCATAAGTGCCGACTTTGCCGCTTCTAAGGCATCAACCGAAGCTGTGCCATATTTTCTTGCCCCGTCTGCCACTTCCTCTTGTTTCTTTTTGAGGTCGTTCATTTTAGTGGACAGTTCGGCACTCTCCTTTGAGAGATTATCCGTGTCAACCCCCGCATCTTTCAAAGCGTTTCCCATTGTTTCCAATTTAGAGGTTTGGTCTTTGAGGGAGGCGGAGGTCTTATCAATCTGTTGTTGCTTCGTCAGTAGCTTATTTTCAAGCGAAGAGGAATATCCTTCGGTTTCCTTAATCTCCTTTTGAATGTTATCATACTGCTGTTGCAACACCGCTAATTTTGACCGTGTGGCCTCAACCGCGCTCTGCTGCTTTTGGTATGCAGCTATGTCGGATTGAGTTTTAGAGAGGGCTTGTATCTCTTTCTGCATAGAGGCAAGTTGTTGTTGAGCTTTTGAGAATGTACCGCTGAAACTTCCGCCCAACTGTGCGTTGAGCTGAAATAGCATCTCATATTCTTTTCTGCTTGCCATTTTTAGCCCCCCTTCGGGTTATTGATTGTTTTTCTTTTCGCGGATTTCGTCCTCTATCGCATTGTTGGCTTTTATCCACTTTGTTATCTCGGAAAGAGACAAGGAGAGCCAATACGGTACAGGAGTGTTATTCAATCGCGACATTATAAGGCATTGTTTACGGAGCCATAAGCCTCCGTTGCCGATTACAATGCCACATTCATTAAAAAAGAGCGTGCCTTACCGCGAATCTTGTTGTAATCACGCAACGACATAGCGCAGAGAACATCCGAGCCGATTTTTTCAGTACACGCTTTTGCTGCAAGGCGGATAAGATACTCGCCCGAAAATTCAGGAGTGATAAGCACCTTTCCAAGCGCCTGAATTTCGCCCTCGATTGCAAGGCTATCAGCACCGGTTAAGCTATCCCATTCAAAAGTTAGTTCCTCGTAGGTTTTATCCTCGTAGGTAAAAGGCTTTGCAAATTTGTGGACATACACATTCTTGCTTTCCTTTGCTTCTTTTTCTGCAACTGCAAATTCCTCTGCATCTATAATCTCGTCGTTATTTGTGGTAGTTTTCTTTGTATTTTCGCTCATTTCGATTACTCCTTTACAAATTAGAATTATAGCCCGAAACACGCTGATGTGCTCCGGGCTATGTGGTTTGATTATTTACCGAGTGCGCTTTTGACTTCTGCCAGATAATCTGTACCATTGATGTAGCACTTGAAATTGAGGGGGTCAATCTCTCTGTACTTTTTGCCATCAATGTATGTAGCCCAATAGCGTACTGCGTATTCGCCGGAACCGTCCGACTGAGAAGCGGGTGCAATGCTTCCGCCCTTGTCAACCTTCGGAACAACAACAAGGATGTGCTTAACCGCTCTAACTTCGATTTCGCCCTTTGTTGTGTTTTCGTCCTGTTGAGCAACACGCAGGTCAATAGTATGTCTGCGAGGCTCGGAGAGCTTGATGCTCTGCTTGGTTGTGGTGCGGAAATTAAGTCCAAGTGTCATTGCATCAAAATGACCTGCAATAACAGCTTCAACATTTCCTGCAATGCCTGCGCCTGAAATGCTCTGTGTGAGAGCGGTCAAATCGGGCAGAGTTGCCTTTGCAAGACCGACATACTCACTGCCATCTTCGTAAACGGCAAAGTTAATAATAGCCTGATCCATTATTTATCCCTCCTTAACCTAATGCGCTCTGGATGTAGTTGACATCATACTCTGTTACGAAATCAATCTCCTGTGCCGGAGGCGGAGGAGTAAGATAACAATGAATCTTAATCTTACCTGCCATAAGGTCAGTAAGCGGATTTTCGTTTTCGAGCATTTCACATCTCGCGCCATACAAATAGCCTTTGCCGACAAGACCGTTCATCCAAATATTTGCCGTATCAAGTACGGAATCAATCAGGCGACGGTTCATCGGGTCGTCAACATTCTTCCAGAAAGTTTTTACAAGAGTGTTATCTACCCACTTGAATACACGCGAAATAGGGATGAAATAATCTTTTACATCCGTATTTGTCGGATAGCAAGCGGTGTAGTTGCCCCAAGTCACCCAACCACTAAAGAAGTTGAGCGCTGTTACAATACCGTTTGCGTTCAAGTGGTTTGCCTGTGCAAGAGTGAGGTCAACCTCTGTGCCGTCCTCCAAAACAAGACCGTCAATTTTGAGGCCCTTGTTAGAGGGAGATTCGTAAGGACATCCCTCGTTCTCACTGTCGATTGTAGCCATAGAGCCGGCAATCTGTGTTGATAGATGGAATTTCTTGTCGCCGAGTTTTACCATAGGCCAACAAGCAATCTGCTCACTGTCAACGATATTCGCATCCGTCTTTGCTTCGAGGACTTTGTCATAAGATGTAGCACCGGTGTTGGAGCTATCAATATCACAAAGAGCCTTTGCTTTCAAGATGCCGTTAATGTTAGTGGCTTTTGTAGCCATTACTGCAGCTACGGTTGAATTTTTGGAGAAGCCAGGTGCAAGAAGCAGGTCGGGAACAACCCCGATTTTTGTCAGGCACAATTCTACTCCCTCAAATCCGTCTGCTACATCTGTAGCTGATACATTGGTGGCTACAACCTTTGTATATGCCACACTTGCATTAGCTGCTTCGTAAACGCTTCCGTCAGCAAGGAATTCGATTACAAGATTTTCACCGTCATAATAGGTGCTGTAATCGGAATCGAGCACATACGCGTCACCCTGTTCGCCTGTAGCTTTGATTACAAGAGTGTCGTCATTGATTGCCTCGATAGGCAATTTGATTTTGTGAGCTGTTACGGCCATATCTTCCGCTGCCACAGTTTCTTTGTTGCCGTTCTTTGTTAAGTCGAGCACATTACAGAAAATGACAGGCTGACATCCGTACAACTTAAAGTGCGAATACATAACCTCGCACAGTGAGTATTTTTCCCAGTCATCAGAATAACCGAGAGCCGCCACTGCTTCATCCCAACCTGTGCAAAGAACAGGCACACCTGCTTTTGCGGGATTGGTGGCGGACTGAACAGGTGCTGTACCTACAACGAAAGGAACACCCGATTCTGCAACTACGGGAGTGCTTACGCTTGTAGCCTGTTCGGTTGCATTAACACCGTGATTTACCATTTTGTTACCTCCTTAATTCTTACCCGACATCTTTTTGTAGTTCACATAAAGGATGTTTCCGGGTGTTTTTACTTTGATTCGGTCTTCGGACAATGTTTTGTCCGTTACAATAAGAGTTTTTACAAGCGGATATTTTTCTACAACGGATTTAAGCTCGGTAAGTACCTTTGCTTTACCTCCGCGATAGATTGTACCGCTCTGTATCACCCCTGTTATAGTAGGACCGAGATATACACAAAAACCGTCATTGCTGACGGTGTTTGGCTGAATAGATTTTTTTGTCTTTTTAGCGCTCATAATACTACCTCTCTTTTTACAGTTGGCATTTTCCAAGTGGAAATCATTTCGCCTGCATAAAACGGAGCTGTGTCATCAGGATAGATAAGCCTTTCAAGCCCCGCGTTTATGTCAAGGGTAAACTGATTTCCGACAGTTCCGGCTTTCAAAAGAGCAATGCGCATTCTCTCAACGAGATTTAAGAGCATCAAGCCGCCCTCTTCTTCATTCTCGTTGTAAACGCAGAAAATACTACGGACCTTTGTTTGCGATTCCGTCGTATCTTTTCCTGTGATTACCTGATGAATGATGTAGGGCGCTTTCTTTGTCGCTGACCCACTATCCGGCAAACGCATCTTGTGTACTACGGCAGCACGATAAGTCTGCTCTGTATCACCTTTTTGCATTTTGGTCGGCATTATGAGGTCTTTTGTAGTCTCTTCGGTGAAAGCCTTTAATTGTTCAAGTAAGATTACAGCTGTCATAGTTAGCCTCCCCATCCATTAAGAACACGCAAGATTTCGTGTTCTATTCTTGATTCGTAGGTTTCAAGGATTGTCTGTTCCATTTTCTCAATGACCTGCTCGTTTTGCATCATATGACCGGTAGAGGGACCGTATTTCTGTTCCACAGGGAAGCGGGGCGCACCTACACGCTCAAACACTGCCGTTTGTCCGAATATTCTCGCAACAAAAGCGTGTTCAAGAGAGGCGGCGCCGCCGTTTCTTTTTACCTGTGTCTGCACATGGCCGTCGCGTGAGAATTTTGTGTTAAAGGTCAAAAGCGGTAACACGCTTCCTGCAAACGATATCTGCATACTTGCAACACCGCCAGAATCTCCACTAACGCGTGTCTTTTCGTTGACATTGTGCATAAAGTCACCTTTTGAAATGGTGTACTCGGCTGCAGCAAATTGTCCTGCTTTTGTTTTGGCGGTATCACCGGCACGCTTCAATGCGGCAGAGGTTGCTTTGAACACTCCACCGGGAACACCTGCAAGAAGTTTGTTCACTCTATCTAAACCTTTGCCACCGACTTCATCAATACGAATAACACTCATTCGTCAATCGCCTCCAATTCCACACGCAACATACCAAGTTCGCATACTGAAGATGCAACATAGAATTCGCTGAAATATCCACCTCCGCCCTCTGTGTGGTTTATCTTTATACGCGTACCCTTTTCGGGCTGATTTCCGCCGAGGTCAGATTCCTTGCAATGCAACACAGACGACACAAGGTACAATCCTTGTGAATGGTCGCCTGATGTAACATTCTGCGCTCTGTCCTCTTGCTTCAAACCTTTTAGCACGATAGGAATATCGGTATAGGTTACACCGTCATAGATTACGGTGCGTTTTTCAGCAAATTCGTTTGTATTCATAAACACTTTGGCATTGTCCGCTATTACCATATCCTTGAAGTTGCTCATACAACAGGAGCCTCAGGGGAAATGTCGGGAGGGTTTTCGCCGTTTTCGTCATCAGCCGGAGCAGATACCTCTACGGCAACGATAGCCTGAATATAATCGTCCTTGACTTTCATTTTGGATGTGTCAATTCCCATATCCTCGGCAAGAGCTTTAAGCTCCTTGTTTGTCATTTCGCGGAGCTGTTCAGCATCCAAATGACCGACAATATCATTTTCGCCCTCATTTTCGCCGTTAGAGCCGTTTTCGTCATTAGACGGGTTTACACTTGGGGGGTTGATTTCTTCGCCATTTCCGCCCGTTGCAACGCCCTCTGTGATGATTTCTGCGACACCAAGAGAAACTAATCTCTTTGCTTCGGCATCTTCAAGCTCAAAAGGCTCACTTGTAAGGTCTTTCGGGACAATGCGACCTTTTATTTTGCATCCGTATGTACCGGATATAATTTTAACTGTAAGCATAATAAACTCCTTTCTCTGCCGTTAGGCTATTAACCTACTACATTGGCAGCGTAAATGTAAGGACAGTAGTTCTTCGGAGCAGCAAGAGGTCTTGCACCAAGTCTTAACTTTCTTGTGTCTTTGTCCTGGTCAAGCACAAACTTAGAAACACGCTTTGCAGCGTATGTCTTATAGTCTGTTGCGCCGTAATCAATCTGCGAAATCTGTCCGTACATCATATGTCCACATCCAGGAGCGGTAACCATAGCGGATGTTGCAGGGAAGTATTTCTCTGTAACATTGTTATCGTTTACAAAGGTTTCGTTTACGCTGATAAGGTTAAGCATAAAGCCACCGAAATTAAGCGTACCCATATAAACAACACCGGGATAAGGGCTGAGCTGCTGACGGATTTCACCGATAATGATTCCGCTGTTCTTGTCAAGCAATCTCTGTACCTTTTCGTTGTCGAGGATTGCCGAAGCTGCATCTGTACCAAGTACAAGGTCAGCCGCAGGAAGTCCGCGATTAGAAAGCATAGTACACATTGCCTGAACATCACCGAAAATGTCGCCGTTTGCAGTGTCCCATTTATTTGCAACGGTGTATGTATGCTCTGTTGCATTATCATAGAACTTGATAATTCTTGATTCGCCAACGGTGTTTGCATCAAGATATTCCTGAATTGTACAACCATTGTTAATCATTGTCTGCACTGCCATCCATTCCTCACGGCGAGCAATGCGAACATCAAGCTCGGAAAGGTCTTTAAGCTGAAGTTTTGCAGCTCTTTCAGCAGGTGTGCTGCCGTTGAAAAGAGCTTCACCAAATCCGCGCTTTCTCAAATCATCAAGCGTAAGAAGTCTTGACGGTGCGATATAAGCGGGCTGGTATTCGTGAATCTCGTAGCCTCTGCGGTCAACAGGAATGTCGCCTACACGGGGAGCTACGAAACAAGCCATTTTTCTGTCGCCTTTCATATACTCAGTGAGTACCTTGTCGGCTGCGAAAATGTCCTCGGCGCCTGTGGGGAAGTATCTGTCGCGGAAGAAAGAAGCCTGCGGCACGATTTCCTCTGTAATCGCCATAAGGACATAGTTATCAAAAAAGTTTAATTCTGCCATTTCTGTGTACCTCCTTAATTAGCAGCAGATGCGGCCTTGAACACAATATCGTACTTGCGGAGATTGTCGTAATCTTCGCCTGTCATTGTGTAGCCCTCTGCTACGATTGTTTTTGCTGTGTTAAAGCATCCCGCGGTATATACAGTTGCAATAACATCTTCGGATGTTCCGACAACGATATCATCACAAAGGATGCAGTCAGGAGTAAGTGTTTCATCACTTCCCGCAGTTGTACCAAGTACAACAAGTTTTCCGTCTCCGCCTGTGCCGGAGCTCATTGCAAGAATTGTACCTCTCGTGAGAGTGGTTTCTGCAGACATTTTGCGGATAGTCTTTCCGCGTACCTGTACCTTGGGAGTAACATCAGCAATTAAGCCGTCATACTCCATTTCGCCTACTTTTCTTGAAAGTTCAGACATTTCTTATTCCTCCTTCTTTCCGAGAGCCTTTGCTACTGCAGCTTTTGCGTTAGCCTGCTTCTGCTCGTCTGTTAATTCTGCACCGTCTGTCGGGTCAACCGGGTCTCCCGGAGCTGCACCAACATCCGCCGCACCTGATGCGCCTGCATCATCTTCAAGATTAGCCATAAATGTCTGGCCGTTTTTTGCCGCCTTTTTTGCAGCGCGGAATGCAAGCTCCTGTGCAGAACAAGCATCCTCACCATACTTGGCGGACTGAACAAGCTCGTTGTCGAACAAAGAAGCGACTTCGTCAATTTCTGCGAGTCTGTTTCTCTCGTCCTGAACGGCTTTTTTGACCGCGTCTGCATTATCTGCACTTACAGATGCACGAATGTCATTCTCCATCTGTGCGGTCAGGTCCGGAAACTCTCTACGGAGTTCCTCAACTGTGTTTGCCATAGTTATTCCTCCTTCTGTGGCTGCAGGGGTTGCCTGCTGATTAGAATTTATTGTCATATCCGAAGCACTTGCATCGGGATTGACCGTTGGAATGTGGTCGGGTGCAAACATACCGGGAGTAAGGTGCATCTGTCGACCTTTTACAAATAGCGTGCGACCATCAGCACTTGCGGCAATGTCAAGAGGTTCTGCATCTTCCATAAGCTCGTCTGCAAACCCTTTTTCCAAAGCTTCTTTGCCTGTCATATAGGTCGTGTCGCTCATCATATGTGAAAGAACGGTGTCTGTAAGACCGGTCTTTCTTTGGTAAATCGAAATCTGTGATTTGTCATACGCATCATTTGTCTTTGCCATATTACGCAGTTCGTCCGCGTTGTAACCACCAAAAAGGAAGCACCAACACTTGTGAATCATAATAAGGCTTGACGGATTGACCTTTACTGTGTCGCAGGCGCACATAATAAGCGAGCCTCCTGACATAGCAACACCGTCCACAATACAAGTAAGATTTGTGCCGGAATTAGCAAGTTCTCTTAATCTGTTGTGAATTAAAACAGAAACACCTGCATCTCCTCCGCAACTGTTCATACGGATTGTGATGTTGGTGCATTTTTCGACCTGCTTCAAATCCTCCAAAAACTCACTTTCAATTATGTACTGTCCCTCAATCGGTTTTCCTGTCCACCAATCTGTGGGCTGTTGCTCAACAATATCGCCGTACATAGTAATTACGGCACTGCTGCCGTCAACCGTAGCCATTGCGTAAAAATCACGCTGAATGTTTACTGCAAATGGTTTACTCATTGTCTCCATCTCCTTCGTCATCAGAATTCTTTATCTTCACGGGCTGATTTGCGCCCGCCTTGCTTAACATCTCATTTTCAAGAGCCAACTGTTCGGCATTCTCCGTCCAATCACCACCGCCAAGCTCTCTTGTAGCCTGTTCGTGAGTTTTAATACCCTTGTTGATAAGGAGAATTTGCGCCTCGGCTTCTTTTTTCGGGTCAAGCTGCCCCTGAATAGGTCCTCTCCAATTCGCGCCACACCAAGCCTCGCGAACAAGCGGATCATCAAAAAATCCAGGTGCCTTTATTCTGCCGATTGCAACCGCTTCCGCAAGCCATATTTCATAAATAGGCTGACACATATCGTCCACAAACCATTTACGACGCATCTTAAAGCCTTCCCAAGCCTCAAGTAATGCACCTCTGCTTGCCGAATAGCTTGAATTAAATTCCTTGATAAGCACATCATACGGAATTTCAAGCCCAGCACCAACGAGCCTACACAATGTTTTTACAAAGGTTTCAAAGCCTGCCGTTGGGATGTTCGGGTTTCCAAAATGTACGGATTCTCCCTCTGCAAGATGTATTACCGTTCCCGGCGCCATCTCGTACTCGTTCTCACTTTCCGAAATGTTGTCCTCGGATGGATTTTCTCCGGGTACTCCGTCAATGTCTCCGCTTCCTACTTCGTTAATAGGAATAGCATTAGGGTCTGTTTCGGTCTGTATCCACGCAGTAAAGAATGATTGAACAAGAGCCGCCATCAGTTCGCTTTCTGTGTATCTGCGTAACTGCAAAAGAGGCTCAATGACCTGTGCAAGATACGGCACACCGCGGTATTGGTCGGGGCGCTCGCTATCCATTATGTGCAGGATGTTCGGAAGTCCTGTCTTTTCTCCGTATGCGGTAACACGCGTCCATGTGGCTTTGTCAGCTGCGGTTTGATAAGGGTATATGTTGCAGATATAATAAGCAACCACCTGACCGTTGGAATCAACCTCAACACCGTCATAGATTTTATTTCCTGCGCCCGGTTGCCCGTCGGGTACAGTTCCCTCATTGAGTGCCGAGCCTGCATACCCTCCGCGATACTGTGCAGGAGTGCTGACACGGTCTGCCTCAATTATGTGTAGCCTAAGCGTGTAGGGATTTGTCGGTGTAGCCTTATGTCGCTTTATAAGAACAAACACATCCCCGGACAGTAACCACGATTTCAAGCAAAGTTGTTCCAATCCCTCAAAGTTGTTAAGACCGAGCGCATCACAGTTTTGCTTTTTGCTCGACCACAAACGGAATTCAGCCTCTGTTTTCCTTTGCCACTCTTTCGCGGTTTCGGGAGTGATGCCGAGCACATCTCTTTCTACTGCGCTTTTCAGCGTGAGGCCTGTTCCGACAATCTTTGTTCGGTTGGTATTGATTGCAGCCGTAGCAACGGGAGCAGCCATATACAACATCCTTGAACGCTGACGAAGCGTTTGATTGTTTTGGTTAATGTCCTCGTTAGGCGAGCCACTGTTTGGGAAAAAACTTTTTAATGCTCTGCGCACAAAACTTGCACCGGCATCACTATATCCTTTAGCCTGATGCGAGGAGCGCCTTTTTGCTTTGTTTTTGCTCAATGTTTATCGCCTCCATAACATTAAAAATATATAACGGATTGCCCGAACAGCGAAAGGAGCAACAAACTCTGTCGGGCAGTCCGTGGTAAAGCTCCTTGCGGAGCGAATACCCGACTACCAATCACGCGGAATAACGCCGAATGCTTTCCGCGGTCTTTTGTTTGATAAAAGAGCCGTGAGTTCGTCAACTTTTTTCTCCGCTTCTTTTATCTCGTCTTTAAGTGACGGTAAATCAAATCTTGTGAGCTGACGGTCATCAATGGTGTAGCTTTTTACGCCACCGTCAACTAATGCCAAATATGCAGCTCTCAACTTCGAGAGCGCACTTTTCCAAAATTCAAGTCTTGCCTTAATCTCTGTTTTATCCATTTTCTACACCTCACTTTGCTATTTGAAAATCTTCCCGGATTCTGTATGCCGAAGCTCAATTCGGTTTATAAGTTCAAAACCTGATTCCCGGATGATAAATTTCAAAACATCTATCAAAAAGCTGCATTTCTTATCAAGCTTGTTTTCAGCTTTAATAACAGCTTTTGTTCCCTCATAAGCGGTAGGGTCAGGATAACCCTCGCTATTGAAAAACGGATTGTCTTTTGACATTTTATCCACCTCCCGCAGATTACCAACTATCGTAAAATTTGTTTAGATTACTGCCTTTTTTCTTTTTCGGCTGTTGTGTCCTGGTCGCAACCGCCACAGGAGCCGTTGCAACATTGTTTACAGGCGCTTGATGACGAGCCGCCTTTAATCTCCTGTCCGTTTCATCCAAATTGGCAGGAAGAGCCTTAAAAGCCGCCATAGCGTAATTGCGACAGTCAAGAGCTTCGTTTCTTTCGTGTCCGGGAATTTTCTCCCACACCCAAGGCTGCTTTTTCTCTTTCTTGTAAACCAAATGCTCCGACAAAAGCCCTGCAAAGTATGCAGAGCCGTAATCGTCTCTTTTGGGGAAATGACAGTATTTTGAGCCGGGAGTTTGAACGCTTAGGTTATCCATAATGATTTGCTTGCCTGAGTCAACTCCAAGCTGATATTGCCAACAAGTGCCGACCGCCCTTTGATTTATAACAATCTTTTGTTTTTTCGGTGGTGCGGTAAATGGTTTGTCGGGACCTGCCATACCTTTTATGCAGAATACTTTTTTGCCGATACGCGCCCGGCATTGTAAACGGACATCTTGTGTAAAATGTCCGCCCTCGTCCACAAAGGTCATACTGATACGAAGCCCGACATCATCCTCGAATCTGTATATATGGTCTATGACATCATCAAGGGCGCTCCAAGTTTCCTTGTCATCAGGTCGTCCCATTATGATGCCTTTCTTAATACCCCAAGTTTCTCCGAAATGCCCGTGTCCCAATACCTCATATTCAAGACGGTCATCCTGTGTATCAACACCGCAAGTCAGAACGAGAACACCGTCCGGGAGTTCCGCAGGATATTCTTCACGGCGAGCCATTAAGCTATCTTCGTCTTGCAGGTCGCCTCTGTCCTCCCAAAGCTCACCAAAGCAGGTGTTATAAACAACTTGCATTTTCTTCGTTGAGCCAATCGCATTGAGGTATTTAAGGATGATGGATTTCCAAGTCGCCCATTGGCTGACAAAAGCATTGAGCCAAAATGAACGCGTACCATTGTTGTAAGCATCAGGATTTTCAGCCTCCCATCTGGCGGGCTGTCTTTTCATTTCTAACTCATTGGAGATGCAACCACATCCGGGGCAGATATAAAAAATATTTGATACGGTGTATGTCTTTTTGCCTGCAACCTCTTTTTCCTCCGAATCATAGCGGATGTTCTCCCACTTGATTTCGTGATATTCTTCGCAGTTCGGACACTTTGTTTTCCACCGTTCCATTGTGCCTGTTGCAAAAGATGCCTCAATCGCACTCGCGTTCTTTATGGTCGGTGTCGATACCTCAACGGCTTTTGCATTGTAGAATGTTGTCTGTCTTGCCATAGCCAAGTCCCAAGGGTCGCCCTCGTTGCCGGCTGACAAAGCCCAACGGTCTCGCTCGTCTCCGAATACATAACGGATTGGCTTTGATGCCAGGGCGTGAGCTTCGGTTGAGCCGCAAAGTGTAAGTATTCCGCCGGGATAGGTTTTTTGTAATATAGTGTTTCCGCTATCTCGGCTCTTTGGGTCGCTGACTTTCTTTTTCAGCGTAGGACAATCTCGTATCATAGGCGCAATACGGAGTTTTGAATACTCCTTTGCATCTATTGTTGTAGGGTGTACAAACAAAATGCTTCCGGGGTCTTGGTCTATGATGTACCCGATAGCATTGTTCAAAAATTCGGATTTTCCGACCTGTGAAGCCGCAACCATAACAATATGGTTTACTTTCGGGTCTGTGAATGAATCCATAACCTCTTTGAGATACGGTGTTCTTTCAGTTCTCCACGGTCCAGGCTCGGCAGCACTCTCGGCAGACAATCGGCGCTTTGCTTCCGCCCATTGTGTAACGGTCATATCGTCAGGCGGTATCATACCGCGTATTGCTTTGGAGATTGCTTTGTTGAGACGAGCTACATCCTTATTCGTCATCAATATCACTCTCCGACATATCCCAAGCCTTTCGCTCGCGCACACGCTCCTCATATTTCTTTGGGTCGTATTTATATTCCGCAAGCTCGCTCATTACCTTGTAAACCTCTTTGCGAATTATCTCGGAGGCTTCGGCAGGAGTTTGAGCCGCAGCTGTATCAACCGCCAATCGTCCGGGCAGGGCAACAAGCATTCCGCGTATTGCAAAAATCAAATCCTCCGTCATATCTGCCACATCTTCGCTACGGTGCATTTTACCTTGAAGCTCTTGAGCCTCCATAACTGCGACAATGGCTTTGGCTTTCTTTATGCTAACCTCTGCATCCTGTCTTGCTTTGTCCTGTTGTGATATGTCCTTTTCTTTGGAGGAGAGGAAAGCAATATATCTCTGTACCGACTCCGCCAAATTGAAACTGCCACGCTTTACCGCGACAATCGTTCCGTCCTGTGCCATCTGCTGCACTCTGCGAGCAGTAACACCAAGAATTGAGGCAAGTTCTGTTGTGCTTACCTCTGTACTGTCTGTAATCTTTTCAGCCATAAGTTGCTCCTTTCCTCGTTATTTCTTACGAAAACATACAAGTTATTGCGGATTTTTCTCAATTCGTTCCGATATTTGCTAAAATATTACGCTTTTTCTCCGAATTGTTCCGTTTACCTCATATCGTTTTCTGTATGGTATTGTCTAAAGTACCATACAATTTTTGTGTAATGCGTAACGAAATGACCGATTTTTGCCTTACTAACTGAGCTTTTTTCGGGGTCGACGAGCCCGCGGTGCTTGGGGGTGGGTCGTCACAGTACCTTTTTGACCTCGAATCAGCTCTCATTTTTGCGCTGATGGCAGGACTTGAACCTGCATTGCCTGTCTCTTGCCATTGAGCTACATCAGCATATGTGTATATAACAAGGAGCAGACACGCAAGCTTTGTTGTTCTGCCTACGCATCCGCTCCATTATTATTGGTTATACTCTCGCAAGTATCTCGGCTTTGCTATACTCGTCTTTCTTTACCATAAGTTTTATAAACTCTTCTTTGCTAAAGTCCGACAATCTAAATATCTCTTCGGGTTTCATACCGAGTTGCTTGCTTATTTCTTTTACGCTCTTGTCCTCGTCCATGAGCTTCTTGACGATTGCTTTCATTGGCTCCAGAAGATGTGTACCACGCGCTCTATTGTGTGTGATGGTTCCGTACATATCCTCCGATTCGTCCGAGTGCGCCACGATTACCACCGGCACCTTACCACCGAGCTTTGTTTTGAGTGGCTCTTCTCCCGACACAGTCCAACGGTGAAAGCCGTCTATGATTGTGTAGTCAGGTCGTACTACGATTGGTAGTGTCCACCCGTTCGTCAGTATGGATTGAGTCAGCAGGTCAAGATTATCTCTGCTAACTTTATTCGGGTTGTAGTCGTTAGGCTTGAGCTTATTCCTATCTACCCATTGCAGTGAGCCGAGCGGTGAAAATAAATCCATTTCAGGCATTGTTCTCACCTCCATTCTGCACACGGAATTTCTTGGCATATTCTGCATATGCTCCGTACACATCCTGGTACAAGGCTCTTAATGTCCTCAGCTTCGGGTCTCCGGCTATGAGTGCATCATACATCTTTCTGTAATCACGCGGCCGAGCCATACCGTCTATTTTGGTAAAGCACCGTTTATATTGCTGTGCCACATTCCGCGTTGTAGGATTGGTAAAGTGTTTTGCCGCATCCTCAAACAGTAGCTTACGACACATCTCTTTATAATCTTTCCCGGTATCACCCTCGTTTTTTTGCCTTGTGCGAGTGCTACGCTTATACATTTCGGAATCCCAATACAACAATGTCATATACGCATTAGGCTCACGCTTTTCTATACGCGCCCAAAGTTGTGGATCCGTTTCTGCTATGTGTCGCATTCCGGCAAGCGAATCTATACCGAAGAAATTGGATATACGCAACGCACGTCTGCTCACTCCGCATTGGTAGAGCCACATATACGCCTCCGGGATATCAAGGTTATTGTCCCGAATGTATTTCCAAATGTCATTGTCGCGCCAATCGTATATTGGATATATGGTATTGGAACCGGTTATGCCCTGTCTGCCGAGGTTGAGGCTTGACATATACTGCAACCTTTGTATTGATTCCGAGGCTCTAACACCTGTCATCATAATACCGTCCCTTGTAACCTTTGGCAGAAACATTTGATAATTCTCTTTGCCTATGCCTCTAAGGTACGGGCTTGTGCGTATAGCAAAGGGAGGCGGTTGTCGTACCCACACATCCTCTTTGCCAGGTTCCCAAGTTATCCAGCTTTCGTCATTGGTGAGCTGATTCATACAAGACACCTGTTTTACAGGTAAGCAATACCAACGGAATTGTGCTCCGGCTAACATAAACTTTTTGCGCCAGGTCTTTGTCATTTCGATTACGCAATCGTAAATTGCTTCCTCGTCAATGAATATTACCGTCAGTTGCTTTGCATCAATCTCGCCACGCTCTATGAGCTTATACACCACATCCGCCATACAGATTGAATCTTTACCGCCTGAAAAGCTCATATACACCGGCACACCATTTGAGAATACATTTTTTACCCTCAATCGTGCCGCCTCAACAACATCCATTTTCGCCTGCGCTCTTTTTACAGCCATATCTTCTCACCACATTTCGGGCAGACAACATATCTGCCAACCTCTTCCGAAGTATTTTCGGAAGCGGGAGAGTATTCCGGCTGAGGTGCGCCGTTCTGTGCGTTCTGCGCAAAAGCCTCCTCTTGTTTTTCGTAGGTTTCTTTTGCAGCTGTAATCTCGGCTTTCTTTTCCTCACCGACCAAACCGTAAGAGGACATCATATCGTCAACCTCTGTCGCATCTGCAAGCAGAGATTTTAATAAGTCCTCGTCAAAGCCCGGTACATCAAGGTCGTCCTTAAATTCAAGGATGAATTCATCAAACGCGGCCATATCATCAACACCGAGGTCAAAGATTCGGTTATCGGACAACATCATTTTCTTTTTGTCCTTTTCGGTCATACCCTCTTTCAACAGACAGTATGCTTCTTTGTAGCCGGCTTTTGTCATTGCCTGATACAGACCGTTACCAATCCAAATGACATTGTTTTCATCAATGACAATAGGTTTGAGCTGACCGTTTTTCTCCAAAGAGCGTATATATTCGTTAATCTGTTTGTCCGGGTGCATACGGATATTTTTTTCCGCCTGCTTCAGTTCGGACAGTTTTCTCTTAACTATATTCATTTCGCCACCTCGCTTTCAAGGAAGCGACGAGCGCTCTCGATTTTGTCAGCTGCACCTTTTACGATTTCGGGGTCTATATTGTAAACCTCGCGCCAACCGTTCTCAATGCTTTCTGTGTGCATTCTTGACGGCCAGGGATGCGTGCCACACTTAAAACCGTTTTCCCATTCATAGATGGGAGGGAGTTCTATGTTGTTGTAGTGAATATAAGCAAGTATCATTTCGTGCGACCAATCAGCAAGCGGAGAGTATCTTATTTCCCCGGAGCCTTTGCGGATAGTTCCGTCAGGTCCTACAATATTTCCGTCTGCTTTTCTGTGGCCGACAATCATCATATCAAGCTTATGGTCGAAAAAGTATTTTGTAAACGCTGCGCGTTGTACAATCTTATACCATTTTTGAAGCTCTCTGCCTTTCGGGAACAACATATTTTCGTGTTCCGCGAGCCAATCAAGACCGTAGGGAATATGTATTACCTCACAATCTTCCGGCTTGTTCTTCAGGCACCACTCCAAAAAGGCGGGGTATTCAAGGTCCGTATGTGCAAACATACACTCTTTTACTCCTGCAAGTCGGCAGATGCTACTAAGCACGATACTGTCTTTTCCGCCGCTCCAAGCATAAGCCACATTCTTACCCTGTGTCATTGTTTTAATGCTCTCTACGGCTGTTGCAACTGCCTTTTCAAGTTCATCACGAGGCACAAGCTCCTCAATTCTGCTCATTGCCTCAATCCACCTTGAATTTGGGGATGTTTGCTTTCTTCCGAGTATTCTTTTCATCAGCGCACCGCCTTTCTGCTACTGACACAGTTCCATATCAGAGCAATCACGACTGCGGCCAATACGATATAAACTCGGATTGTACTCATAAGCGTCCATACTCCCATAACTCCAAGAGGTATAAGCAACTGCCACAATGCAACTGCAGCTATGTTTATACCAAGTCCGAGCTTTCTGCCAAAAGTGAGGTAGATGCTGTATTGGAATGAGGAGAGAGAAGAAGATGCAATAAGCACAATTAAAAAAGCCTTGACGATATTCAGCACCGGGCTAAAATTCGTCCACGCGAGCAGGAATGTAAATATCAGGTACGCACCGAATAATACACCGCCCACGATAAAGGCTTTTCGGACATTGATTTTCTTTGTTCCGTCATCATTCTTGTCGTTGTAGTCAAGGATTTCAAAATAATACGGATAGAGGAACGCGCCCGGTATAAGCAGTAAGCATTTTTCTACACCGATTGGGATGTTTTCAAATCCCATACTCAGCACATTCATATTGCCCTGCGAATACACAATAGCGCCGACTGTCAACAGGAACGCGATTACATACACCGCTATCCATCCGTAATGGTCGGTCAGGACATTTCGTATCATTCCAAACTTGAATAGCAACACAATAAAGAATGCGGCTAAACCATAGGAAAGATACATCCCGAAGTTTCCAAGCGCTGTGTCCTGGAATATCGTCTGTATTCCATTGAGAGAAATCCACACTTGAAATAAACACATCAGCCCGACAATGACTTTCATTGGTCGGCTTCGGAACACATCACGCAGCTTTGGAATCATTGGCGCGAATATTCCGAATACAATGCAGGCGAGCGTATTGCCAAAGGCCCAAAGTAAAAAGGGAACGACACCATATTTCTGTGTCATTTCTACCCCCATCATAAGAGAGCCGACACCTGCCCAAGTTGCCGCTATGCTCATTGAATAGAATAACGACGGATTGTTCTTAAATTTTTGCTTTATTTTTGAAAACACTTTTGTTTTCCTCCTTTAATTTTTTCTCGCTACAATCTTCATTGGCGGATGAACATTGTCCGAGTGAGACCATTGCGTAAAGGAGAAACGCAATAGCCGAAAAACCTCCTCTCCCATAAAAATAGCGCACCTCGTAAGAGGTACGCCTGGCTTGATTAGAATTTTACGATTATAAGGATAACACATCTATGTACGCGTTTGCAAGTGTTATGACGGTGCATCACGGTGCAACTTTTCTAAGGTATCTGTAACAGGCTGATTTTACACCCTCTTCGGAGTTTCTTCCTCCGACTATGGTAGCAACCTCTTTCCAAGATAAACCGCGCTCAAAACGCAAACGGAAGAGCGTACGCAGATAATAGTCGTCTATCGTTGCCACAAAATCCTCAACTTTGGATTTTTGGCGCCTGATTTCTTTTTCTATGTATTCCTTACGCGTTTCAAGGTCTGCAATCTCCACCGCCAAATCTCCGACCTTGTCTTTCACTCCCGGAGCGTGAGGCATTCCTGTCAGTGCAGGAGAAGCGGGGTAGTAAGCCGCCGCCCGTAAGTTATCTAATAACTCCTTTGTCCGAGCCAGATTACTCACAAGCTCAAAATATCTATTTAGTTCTATTAAAGTCATAACGACTCACCCCTCGTAAAATTCTTATTTGGTATATTTCAATGCCTGCCCGCATTGGTCGCAGTATTTCCGCGACAGGGTAACGAATGTATTGCAACAAGGGCATTTATAAACCGTTACCCCGGCTTTGAATATTCCGTTACCAATTTTGGTGTCAACATCACGCTTTAGCTTTGTAGCCTCCGCAGGAATTTGTTTGTCAACCGCTTCTTTTGCTTTGCTTAATGTGGAATACTCTCTCGAAAGTCTTTCTCTCCATTTTTCACTCTTGGCAATATCCATCTCACATACAAGTTCAAGCATTTTTGCGCTTAAATTGTTTCGAGCCTCATTGTAATTCATTTCGATTCCTCCACATAACACCAACTCTGTGGCGGTCTTTCTATAACCTTTGCTCTACAATCGGTTAATTCTTCTGTGCATCTTCTTGTGCCTTTTTTGTCGCAATTACCGCAAGGCTTAAAGAAATGGTGCAACCCTTTCGGCTCGTCATAGATTACAAGGTCGGATATATGCCAACCGTAACCGTTCATATTGGGATGCAGATAGGAGAGAATTTCCGCACTCGTTAAGCAGGTACATCGCTCGACATCTTCCATTTCGTATAAGTGCAAAACTTCGCAGAGGTTATCACTCATATTCCACATCATCCACGCCTCAACAGGGTTTCCGTCAAGTTCGTCGTGTGCAAGTGTTTCTTCGTAAAACTCAATGATTTCGTCACACACAAACTCTCCTATGACTTTGCCACTCAAAATTGGCATATCGTTTCTTTCTGCGAATTCATAGTTGCATTTGGAAAGAAGTCCAACGCTCTTTAATGTGCCACATATACCCCTGTCAATGCACAGACCATAATCATACTTTCCTTTAGGTTTCGTGCAATATATGTACACCTTAAAAGGAGTGTCAATGTCCGGTTTTGTTTTCCGCAATTCTACGGTCTTTTTTTCTAATGCAATCTTTTCGCACCATTTTGGTTGTATGCTTATCATCACCGCTTTGCTCATTACTTTTCACCATCCTTTGGTATGGTTTTTGTAGTGGTAGTGTTTCTATGTATAATTATCATCCGCTGCGGAGTGTCCGAAGCGACAAGCCAATTATCCGGGTTAAGATTTTTGGCTTTGAGAAATTTTTTCTGCCGTACAGTAGGATTTTTACCGTGCCTCACATCAGCACCTCCTTACTTTTTGAAAATTCTTTTGTAACCGCCTGTATGCTTTCTGTCATTCTTTCTACCGTTACACCGATATTGTAGAACGCTCTGCCGAGACGGTTGCTTACTATCTGCGCCATAAACATATACACATATCCGCTCCGCATAGATTTATAAATTCCCTTATAGGTCTCGCCCATGGCCGCGACCTCTACATCAAAAATCCGTTGCTCTGCTTTGTTGTAATGACATTCCTGGATGAATTTAATTCGGTATTTACGCTCCGCTTTCGATAGGCTCATTTTCTTATCTCGCTTTCATAAGAGGGGCATTCCGTCCATCCGCAACGCTGTCCTTTATGGTCTTTACTCTCGCAACAAAGCTCCTGTTCTACTACATTGTCCCCTTTGTAATTGTCGTGTACACAGGTTAAGCAAGGACAATTTGGAAAATCTCTCTTGCACATTCTGCAATGCTTTCCTTTTTTGTTGGCCATCACTCCACACTCCAATCTATAGCCTGACCGCACCTGTCACAATAAGGATACTTAACTAAATCATTAAGCACACCGTTGCAATTAGGGCAATGGTAAATAACAAAACCTTTGGTGACTGCTTTTTTTGGTATCTGCTTTTCCAATGCCTCTATGGCATCATCAAAAGCAGTTTTTGTTTTGTCGACCGAATATCCGAGAGAGTGTTCACAGTCCGTTTTGCACTCAGCCTCTAAACACAATGCACATATTTTTCGGTCTCTTATAATTTTTGCACTTTCTTTTGCATCAATCATCAGGCTCAACCTCCTTTAATGTTTCCTCAATGCAGCTGATACAGAGATGTTCTCCGTCATAGTGATATATTTTGCCCTCGTCTCCGCACTTATCGCAGCAAATTCGGATGACATTTCTGTTCGGGCAACTGCTGCCAAGACACCCCATCTCCGGAGGACATCCTACACACTCATTTTCTTTTTTTATCACTTTGTACGCTCCTTTCCAAAAAAGCTCTTACTGCAACCGGGCATAAAGCTTTTCCTTTTGCTCCGTTCGCCGCCTTAATTTCCTTACATAAATCTGCACAAATACATCTTTTGCAAGAGAGGATCCTCACAAGGTGCGTTGTCATATCATCAGCTGACATTTTGCGTATTCTTTCTAACTCTGTCATTCTTATCACTCCTAAATCTATTCCAACGACCTTGTGGACCTCTTTGTGTTTAGCCTTTCTTCCTGAAGCTATCGGATTTGGGGCAGGTCGCAAAGTGCGATTTGTACCCAACACCGTCAGCCTTATTTGGATTGTCGACTATATCACAAGTAATAACAATGCCGTTTGGTGTAACAATTTTATCTTTTCCGTTTTTATGTTCTTTGTAATAAACCGGGGAAGCATCACAAGGCATTGATTTACCGCTTTGCAGTCCAATCCAAACTATTGAGGCGCCGCAACCTCTGCAAATACTGTTCCTCATTCGCTTTCCTCCGTTATAAACAGTTCGTGTGTACCGTCACGGAGAGCCTTTTCTTCATCCGACATCTCATAGCCGAGAGAACAAAGAAAATCATATATTCTGTCAAGTTTTTTGCTCTTGCTATGCATTGCGTACCAATCATAATAGCTTTTGTTGCCACTATCTTCACAAAGTGCATAAGCGTATTTCAGTAAACATTGAGCTGCCTTGTCTTTGGTTTTGCTTTCTATAAGACCGAAAAGGTGCTCATTAAATTCCTCGTCAGTCCAATTCTCATATTCCTCCGATTCGGTATCAAATCCAACCATCTCCGCAATGTCAGCATTATCTATTCTGATATAATGCGAATCGCAAGTAGCTTTCATCAGGAATGCCATAATGTCTGGCAGATGTTTCAACGCGTGGGAGTTTGAAATACTGTCTATTGCTTCCACTCGGAGTTCGTAAGCTCTTTCGGACGCTGCCTTTAATTCCGCTTTTCGTCTATCTCTGTCAGCGGCCTTTTCAGCTTCAATGCGTTTTTGTTCTTCTTCAGCTTCGGTAATTACTTTTTCCTTATACAGAGAGATGTAGTTGTTGTTTCGCTTGTAGTAATACTTGACCGTATCTGCATCATCCGGAGCGACAACTTCCTTTTTCCTCCAAGGGCTGAACTCTGTAACATAAGAATACCCAGAACAATCATCTGTCTTTGTTGCAAATTTGGAAACTTCTGCCTCAACATTGTCAAAATATTCTTTGGTTTCTTCCTGCTCAATAGCCTTTTTCAGTTCGTTGTTAAAATTCGCTGTGCCTATTGTATCAAGGACTTTGTTTTTGAGGTCGATATCCTTAATTTTGTCAAGCTCCATATACTCAAA
>JAZNMZ010000035.1:0-6047 GCA_045580005.1 Eubacteriales bacterium
CAGATCGTTATGAACCTCGGCTATTCACACAATGTAGTTGTGACAGAAGAGCCCGGTATCACTTTTGAAGTTCCGGATGCAAACAAGATTATAGTGTGCGGTGCCAACAAGCAGAGAGTAGGACAGATTGCTGCCGAAATCAGAGCTAAGAGACCGCCTGAGCCCTACCTTGGAAAGGGTATCAAGTATGTAGACGAGCATATCAGACGCAAGTCCGGTAAGGCTGGTAAGTAAGAAAGGAGAGTGCAAGCAGATGATTACAAGACAGGACGCTAATCAGAAGCGTTTAAAGAGACACAAGAGAGTTCGTGCCAAGATTTCCGGCACAGCTGATCGTCCGCGTTTGTGCGTTTACCGTTCTCTCCAGAACATCTATGTACAGATCATTGACGACACTTGCGGTAAGACTCTTGTTACAGCTTCCTCTGTTGAAAAAGATTTCGGCAAGGCAGGCGGAAACAAGGAAGATGCAAAGAAGGTCGGAGAACTCGCTGCAAAGCGTGCTCTCGAAAAGGGAATTTCCGAAGTTGTATTCGACAGAGGCGGTTACCTTTATCACGGACGCATCGAAGCTCTTGCTGAGGGTGCGCGTGAAGGCGGATTAAAATTCTAATTTAGGAGGAGCAACATGGCACACAATATAGATGCTGCTACACTTGACCTCAAGGAAACAGTTGTTGTTACAAGAAGAGTTTCCAAGACAGTTAAGGGCGGACGCGTTATGCGCTTCGCAGCAGTGGTTGTTGTAGGTGACCAGAACGGTCACGTTGGCTACGGTATCGGCAAATCTGCTGAAGTACCGGAAGCAATCAGAAAAGCAATCGAAGACGCTAAGAAGAATCTTATCGAAGTTTCTCTTAAGGGAACAAGTATCCCTCACGAGATTATCGGCGAGTTCGGAGCTGCAAGAGTTCTTCTTAAGCCTGCCGCAGAAGGTACCGGCGTTATCGCAGGTGGTACAGTAAGAGCTGTGCTCGATATGGCAGGTGTTAAGGACATTCGTGCAAAGTCTTTGAGATCAAATAATAAAATCAATGTTGTTAAGGCTACATTCGAAGGTCTTCGCGCACTCCGCTCTGCAGAGCAGGTAGCAAAGACTCGTGGCAAGACAGTTGAAGAAATCGTTAAATAATCATAAGGAGGACGCAAGAAATGGCAAAGATTAAGATTACACTTAAGAAGAGCCTCATCGGCAGATTGAAGAATCACATCGCCACAGCGAATTCCTTAGGATTGCGCAAAATAGGCGACACAACAGTTCAGGAATCAAACCCTGCAACTCTTGGCAAGATTGCTGTTATCAAGCATTTGATTTCGGTAGAAGAGGAGGCATAAATATATGAAGCTTCATGAACTTTCACCGGCTGCAGGCTCCTCCAAGAGCAATTGGAGAAAAGGCCGTGGCGCAGGCTCCGGTAACGGAAAGACAGCAGGCCGTGGACACAAAGGTCAGAACGCTCGCTCAGGCGGCGGTGTAAGACCCGGTTTTGAAGGCGGCCAGAATCCGATGTACAGAAGAATTCCTAAGCACGGATTCACAAACAGCGTATTCAAGAAAGAATATGCAATCATCAACTTAGACAAACTTGAAAAGTACGAGAATGGCGCAGTTATTTCATTGGAAACACTTGTTAATGACGGTGTTATCAAAAAAGAACTTGACGGACTTAAGGTTCTCGGCAATGGCAACATCACAAAGAAGCTGACCGTTCAAGCGACTATCTTCTCTGCAACAGCTAAGGAGAAAATCGAAGCCGCAGGCGGAAAGGCTGAGGTGATATAAGTGCTGCAGACAATAAGAAATGCATGGAAGCTCCCCGAGCTCAGAAGTAAGCTTTTGTTTACTCTGTTTATACTGTTTGTTTACAGAATAGGTTCCACAATTCCGGTTCCTTTTGTAAACCCCGGTATCGGTGAGGCAATCGGTGCTATTCCGATTTTCCAGTATTTGCAGGTTATTTCAGGTAGCGGTTTTTCACAGGCTACACTTTTCGCACTTTCAATCAGCCCCTACATCACTTCTCAGATTGTTATTCAGCTTCTCACAGTGGCAATTCCTGCTCTTGAGAGAATGGCAAAAGAGGGCGACGAGGGCAGAAAGAAGATTGCCCGTATCTCAAGATACACAACAATCGCTCTTTCACTTGTTACAGCGTTCGGTTATTACACCGTTCTCAAGAGCTACGGTATGGTTGCAGACAACTCTGCATTTACAGCTTGCGTAATTGTTGCCAGCTACTGTGCAGGTGCTTCACTTATCATGTGGCTCGCTGAAAAGATTAATGACAACGGTATCGGAAACGGTATCTCTCTCATTCTTCTTGTAAATATCCTTTCCAGCATCCCCGGCGTTATTATGCAGATTGTAAGCAATGCAATCGTTAACCCCGGACTTGCTACTATCGTTACAGCAGTTGTAGTTGTTGTACTCACAATACTCATCATCTGCTTCGTTGTTCATATGAACAATGCAGAGCGCAGAGTGCCCGTTCAGTATGCTAAGCGTCAGGTTGGCAGAAGAATGTACGGCGGACAGAGCACATATCTTCCTCTTAAGTTGAATATGTCCGGTGTTATGCCTATTATCTTTGCAAGTTCAATCGTTTCGCTTCCTGCAACAATCGGTGCTTTCGCAGGTGTTGACGGAACAGGCAATGGTTTCTGGGATAAGTTTATCAACTGGTTCTCATATCAGAGCCCTGTTTATGCTGTAATATACTTTGTTCTTATTATAGCTTTCTCATATTTCTATATTTCAATTTCGTTCAATCCCATCGAGGTTTCCAACAACCTCAAGAAGAACGGTGGTACAATCTACGGTATCCGTCCCGGTAAGCCTACAACAGACTTTATCACAAAGATACTCAGCAAGATTACACTTATCGGAGCTATTTTCCTCGGTGTTATTGCAGTACTTCCTCTTCTGGTTACTTTGTTTACAAGCAACACAGCAATGCTCGCGTTTGGTGGTTCTTCAATCATCATCGTAGTTGGTGTTATCATTGAAACAGTTACAGAAATTGAGACTCAGATGACTATGCGTCATTACAAGGGCTTTTTGGAATAAGCCGTAAGGAGTAAGCTTATATGAAGATAATATTTTTCGGAGCTCCGGGTGCCGGCAAAGGCACACAGGCGGAGATTGTAAGTGAAAAGCTCGCAATTCCGACTATTTCAACCGGCGCAATAATCAGAGAAGCAATCAAAAACGGTACTGATATGGGCAAGTCGGCAAGTAGCTATATCGAAAAAGGCGCGCTTGTTCCCGATGAGGTTGTAATCGGTATCATCAAGGACAGACTTTCCGAAAAAGACTGTGAAGGCGGATTCATCCTCGACGGATTTCCGCGCACAGTGCCCCAGGCAGAAGCTTTGACAGCTATGGGAATTGACATCGATGTGGTACTCAACCTTGAAGTATCCGACGAAAAGATTGTTACACGCATGAGCGGCAGAAGAACATGCCCTGCATGCGGAGCTTCCTATCACATTGTTTACAAGCCTACCGAAAAGGAAGGCATCTGCGACAAGTGCGGAGCAGCTCTTACAATCAGAAAAGATGATGATCCTGCAGTTGTTAAATCAAGACTTGAGGTTTATCATAATGAAACCGAACCGCTCAAGGACTATTACACAAATATGGGTATAATCAAGACGGTTATCGGTCAGGAGGAACTTGCCGACACAACAGCGCTCACACTTGCTGCTCTCGGCATTAAGGACTAAGGCTATAAATGATTAAGTTAAAATCTCAGCTTGAAATCGAAAAAATGCGCGAGGCAGGCAAAATCACTGCCGGCGCACTTATAGCCGCAAGCGAGGTTGTTCGCCCCGGCGTGACTACAAAGTATATTGATTCTGTTATCAGAAAATATATCGAAAGTCACGGAGCGACTCCGTCGTTCCTCGGATATGCAGGATTCCCTGCAAGCGCGTGTATCAGTGTAAATGACGAGGTTATTCACGGCATCCCCGATTTGAGGGAGCTGCGCGACGGCGATATTGTCAAGGTTGATGTGGGAGCTTATTTCAAGGGCTTTCACGGAGACTCGGCAAGAACTTTCTTTTGCGGTAATGTAAGCGAAGACGCAAAGAATATCGAAAAGGTATGCAGAGAGAGCTTTTCCGCTGGACTTGCTGCGGCAGTTCCCGGAGCAAGACTTGGCGACATTTCAAATGCTATTGAACAGCATGTCACCTCAAACGGCTATTCGGTCGTAAGGGAATATGTAGGTCACGGCATAGGAGAAAAGCTCCATGAAGAACCGGATGTGCCGAACTACGGCAAGCCGGGACGCGGTGTGCGCCTGGCAGAGGGTATGACGCTCGCAATCGAACCGATGATAAATGCCGGTGGCGCACAGGTGTATGTGCTTGCAAACGACTGGACCGTGGTTACAAAAGACCACAGCCTATCGGCTCACTATGAGAACACGGTAGTTATCACATCAAACGGAGCAGAGATACTCACAAAGGTTTAATCATTAGCTATAAAGTTGCCAACAAGTTATGGAGGGATAGTTCTGGCTAAGGACGATGTTATAACATTTGAAGAGTGCACAGTAATAGAAGCACTCCCGAATGCAACATTTTTGGTAAGGCTGCCGAATGAGCATGTCATCACAGCTCATATTTCCGGCAAACTCAGAATGAATTATATTAAAATTCTCCCCGGAGATAAGGTTACCGTTGATGTTTCGGTGTATGACCTCACAAAGGGCAGAATTACATGGCGTGCAAAGTGATAAAGCTTTGAACGCAACAGGAGGGAATAAAAAATGAAAGTTAAACCTTCGGTTAAAAAAATCTGCGACAAGTGCAAGATTATCAAGAGACATGGCGTTATCATGGTTATCTGTGAGAATCAGAAGCACAAGCAGAGACAGGGTTAAGGTTTAGACCTATTAGTGGACTCACAAGAGTCCAAATGCAAACAAAACAAACATTATGAAGGGAAAGAGGTGCATCATAGGATGGCTCGTATAGCAGGTGTTGACCTTCCGAGAGAAAAGAGAGTTGAAATCGGACTCACTTACATTTTCGGTATCGGTCGTACAACTTCAAACAAAATCCTTGCTCAGACAGGTATCAGTCCTGACACAAGAGTAAAGGACCTTACAGAGGATGATGTAGCAAAGCTTCGTGAAGTTATCGAACACGAGTATATCGTAGAGGGTGACTTGAGAAGAGAAGTTGGCTTGAACATCAAGCGTCTTATAGAAATCGACTGTTACAGAGGACAGAGACATCGTAAGAATCTTCCTGTTCGCGGACAGCGTTCCAAGACAAATGCAAGAACACGCAAAGGTCCTGCAAAGACAATAGCTAACAAGAAGAAATAATTGAAATCAGTGTAAGAGCTTTCTTACACAGGAAGGAGTGAACAAAGTTTATGGCAAAGGCACAGGCTTCTAAGAAGACAGTAACCAGAAAGCGTCGTGAACGCAAGAACATTGAAAAGGGTGCAGCACATATCAGCTCAACTTTCAATAACACAATCGTAACCATAACTGATGTTAACGGAAATACAATTTCATGGGCATCTGCCGGCGAAATGGGCTTCAGAGGTTCCAGAAAGTCTACACCTTACGCAGCTCAGACAGCAGCAGAAACAGCAGCAAAGGCAGCAACAGAGCACGGACTCAAGTCTGTTGAAGTTTTTGTTAAGGGCCCCGGACAGGGAAGAGAATCCGCAATCAGAGCTCTCGAGACAGCAGGTCTCAGCATCAGCATGATTAAGGATGTTACACCTATTCCTCACAACGGTTGCCGTCCTCCCAAGAGAAGACGCGTATAATCTTTGTGAATAAAGTGACGGCAAACGACCGTCAAACAAGACAGTGCTTGACACTGAAAAATTGCTAAGGAGGAATTAAATAATGGCAAAATATACCGGTCCTGCTTGCAGACAGTGCCGTAGAGAAGGCGTTAAGCTCTTTTCCAAGGGTGAGCGTTGCTACACAGAAAAGTGTGCACTCAACAGAAGAAATACAGCTCCCGGCCAGCACGGCGCAGCACGCAAGAAGATAGGCGAATACGGACTTCAG
>JAZNMZ010000036.1:0-3408 GCA_045580005.1 Eubacteriales bacterium
AGGGCAAGATTGTATTTCAGAGAGGATATTGGGATAAGCTGTCTTTTTTGAAACAACATAATCTGCCAATTGAATAATTTGTCTACCTCTCACAGATTTTAGTTTTACGAAAAAACAAACTACTCTTCAAGACGGCATCGAGGCATATAACCTTCGGTGCCGTCTTTGTTTTCACCTCCTGTTTGTTAAATTTGTGGGGGCAGTATTTATTAACTGGTGTTAGAAAACACCCATTGAATACCGCTTATGATTTTCGGTAGCGGTTACCGAAATTGTTTTTGGTCTCAAAATAGTTCGCGGCGATATCATTTTTTGGGTTTACCAACCGGAGAATAAAAAAACAGCCGCCTGTTCAGCAGCTGTTCGCTCATGTTCGATTTACGCTTGTCTTTTTGTAGCTCGATACTTCAAATTGTCAGGCGGCTTCTTTGTAACTTAATTTTTCTCGTATCATTGCTTCTACAACCATTTACTTAAATTCTCCGCCGTACCGCTTCTTTGGTATTCCCTTTGGCATAAAAATCACCCCATTTGTTAGACAATATCATATCGTCTAACAAATGGGGTGCAGGTCATCAGCGAACGCCGTTGTATTTGATAACTCTTTATTAATATATTTTCTGTTGAGCTATTTGAAAAGTTCGCTTACTTTTTGGCTGAATTCTTTTGCGTATACGGCATATGTCGTCATTGAATTAAGTCTCAACCGGTATGTCTATATTGTTTTTCTGCATAAACTGTCTGATTTTCACTTATCTTCTCTTTTATGAATGCATATTTAATTCATTTTTCAGACGATCGAGAGCTGATGTCATTGCCTCGTTTTACGCTTCTGCTTTGAAATGATAACCCACAGACTGACTGCAAAGCATATACCGAACAACAGTGCAGAGATGATCCATGCGATTGCCGCGTCGGGTGTGCCGGGTGCTGTGGGTGGGTCATAGGTTGCGGTTGGCTCGGCCTTGGGCTTGAAATCTTCGGAATAACTGAGACCGTAACCGAACTCAAGTGCACACTCTTCTGTGCCTATCTGTTCAACAGAGCCGTACCACGGGCTGGGAAGTCTGCCGGTGAAATCAGCACAGCCGCACAGGACATCGGAGATACCCTTACCCTCAGAGCCGGGGAGATAGCACATTACAACGCTGTCCCAGTTTTTATAATCATTCTCGTCAAGAATAACATGGCGGCCTGCAACTATGCAGGTAACGGTGGGCTTGCCGAGCGACTTTGCCTCTGCTATTGCTTCGGCGTTGCCCTCAAGACCGCACTTGCCGCACAGTTCGAGATCCTCTGTATCGCCGTTCCACTCGGCATAGGACTGCTCACCGACACACAGAAGCACTATATCTGCATTCTTTGCCTCGGCAGGGTCAGTTATTACCTCAATGCCGTAATCTGCGGCATACTTTTCAAATGCTCTTGCAATGGTGGTAACACCGGGGATCTTCTTTGTAGGACTGGCGTTCCAGGCGAGAGTCCAGCCGCCGCACTGCGACTGCGGATCGTTTGCTGCAGGGCCTGTTACATAGACCTTTGTACCCTCTTTAATTGGCAGGAGGTCGTTTTCATTCTTGAGAAGGACAAGACTTTCTTCAACCAGCTTTTCTGCAACTGCCCTGTATTCGGGTGAGCCTGTATCTTCCTGCACGGTTTCGAGATTTTCACAGAGGGGATCATCAAAAATGCCTGCTTCCTGCTTGACTTTGATTATTCTGCGAACTGCGTCATTGATGCGCTCTTCAGAGATTTTGCCGTTATTTACCGCTTCGACTATAATATCGCGAGCCTCGGCAAAGCGATCAACCTCCATGAGCATATCGATACCTGCGTTTACGCCTGTAATAACCTGCTCTTCATATGTATCGGCAGAGATGTTCCAGAGAGAATTCCAGTCACTGATGATAAAGCCCTCGAAGCCCATTTCGTTCTTGAGCTTCATTATATACTCGGTGTTCTCATGCATCTTGAGACCGTTGAGCGCGGAGTGGCTTATCATTATGGTCTGCACACCTGCGTCAATCTGTGCCTGATAAACCGCGAGCTGCTCAGCTATTTCCGCCTCGGTGAGAATGGCATCGCCACGATCGATGAGGCGGTCGTAATCAGACTTTTCGCCCGTACCGTAAACAACATTGCCGTCTGCGAAGAAGTGTTTGGCGCAGGCAACAAGTCCGCCGTCGATGAGACCCTTGGTGTAGGCTGTACTCAGTTTTGTTACAATATCAAGATCGGAGCTGTACGCTTCGTAGGTTCTGCCCCAGCGCGGGTCAACCGACTGCGCAACGCAGGGCGAGAAGTTCCACAGCATATGGCACAGCTTTGCCTCGTCTGCGGTGATAAGACCGACCTGATATGCGAGTTCCTCATTGTTGGCGGCACCCTGACCGATGTTGTGAGGAAAGTAAACACCGTTGAGACAGTAGCCGACACCGTGGACATCGTCCTGGCCGTAGATGTAAGGTACTCCTGCTTCGGAGCGTATGGCTGCTTTCTGGAATCTGTCAACAAGCTCACGCCATGATGCCGCATCGAAGTTCTCGCAATTGGAAAGAATACTGCCGTAATCATTTTTCTTCATGTCGCCGGGTTTTATCAGATAAACAGCCGGCTGCACCATCTGTGAAGCCTTCTGTTCGAGAGTGAGTTCTGCAACTATCTCCTCGGGCGTCATATTGGCATAGCGTATGTATTTGTATTCGTACACATCACTGTCGGATGCAGCCTCGGGCTTTGTCGAGCATGCTGCCACAGACAGCAGAATAACACATGCGAGAAGCATTGCGACTAATCTTTTCACTTTAATTTCTCCTTCCGAATATCATACCGGTGCCTTTTGCGGTCTCAACCATCTGAGCCTTATGATATAATAATTTACTTTTGGTACGCCATGCATATCACAAGTTATAATATAACAGAAAAAAGTAATTTTCAATAAAAATTTAGATATTTAACATAAAACAACAGCAGCCGTAATCTGCACAAGTCAAGTAAAAACGGACAATAGAAAAAAGATAGCCTCCTATGGTAGAATTGAGTAACTGCCACAGGAGGTTTTGTCATGAAAAGAAAAAACAGACATTTAGAATTAACCAAAGTAAAAAAGAATATGTATCCTTTGCGTTCTTTGCTATGAGACTTAGTTTACCAAATATTTGTTGTAAATATATTAGCGATACCGCAACACTAAACAGCTAAACATAGAAATTGCCATTCAAAACACAGATGTTCTTCTGGCACCTCAAAACATCTGTTTTCTATGTTTCAATTATACCATCATGTTGTGAACTACGAATGAATATACGGAATTAGTTTGTCAACAGCACCAAAACGGGAACCTATCTTCCATACTTGCCGGCTATCCAGCGGACTTGTTTACAGAGTTCAAAATACGCGCCCCAAAGC
>JAZNMZ010000037.1:0-40067 GCA_045580005.1 Eubacteriales bacterium
TGTGCCATCAGCATTTTTAATATACCAACTGTTTACAAGTGTAGGAGTTCTCATGCCCCCAGTTGCCCAAACAATAATGGGTCTTCCCTCATCAAGATGCTTAATCAATGTGCTAAAAGAACAACCTGTAATGTTCTTTGCTGTATGTCGATTACCTTTTCTGGCAATTACACTGTTAAGAGACCTTGTAATTACTGGTGAAAATGCACCATAGCCCGGAGTTTCACTTGTATAAGTATAACGAGGGTCTCCCACAAATTTTTCATAAATACTTGGTCCATAAACCTTACCATTTTCCTCATATAAATTCTCACGAGGAATTGCCGCAACCATTTCGTCAAGAGTTACACTGTAACCATAATATTTTAAAAGCATTGTGGCAGATGCAGCCTCACAACCTGTTGGGTAGTCAGGAATCTGCTTTACGAACGGCACATTAAGTTTAACATATTTTGTGGCAACTGTTGCAGGTTTTGTAGTTGTTGTGTTTTTAGGTTTATATGGCTTTGTTACAGGTGCCGCCACTTTTTTGGTAGTAGTTTCAGTAGTAGTTTCGGTAGTGGTTTCGGTGGTTGCTGTTTCTTCCAAAGTAGTTTCTGTTGTAGTTGTTGTGGTGCTGTCTGCCACATTCGCCTTATATTTTTTATAGGCAAAAACACCCGTGACAGAAATTGTGGCAACCAATAAAATTGATACTGCTGAAATAATTATTGCCTTTTGTTTTTTTGTAAGATTTTTAAGCTTTTCCATTTTTATTACTAAAACCCCTATGATAAACATAGGGGTTATCCTTTTAGTGCAATTTTAATTAATCAACCTTGATTGTCCAGCCGAATGTATCTTGAAGTTTACCATATTGAATACCTGTAAGAGTATCGTAAAGTTTTTGAGTAAGTTCACCGATTTCAAAGTTATTAACTGTAACAACCTCCTGCTCATACATAAGTGAGCCAACTGGTGAGATAACAGCTGCAGTACCTGTACCGAAAACTTCTTCGAGTGTTCCGTTTCTTCCTGCATCCATAACTGTGTCAATTGCAAGCTTACCTTCATTTACTTTGTAGCCCCAGCTCTTAAGGAGCTCAATACAGCTCATTCTTGTAATACCTGGAAGAACTGTTCCTGTTGTTGCTGCAGTATAAATTTCTCCACCCATCTTGAACATGATGTTCATAGCGCCAACTTCTTCAACATATTTTCTCTCAACGCCATCAAGCCAGAGTACCTGAGAGTAACCGTCGTTGTGAGCTTTTGTCTGTGCAATAAGGCTGGCAGCGTAGTTGCCGCCTGTCTTGGCATAACCGATACCGCCCTTTACTGCTCTTACATATTCGTCCTCAATCCAGATTCCGACAGGTGCAAGACCCGACGCATAGTAAGCACCGCTCGGAGAAAGGATTATGATAAAGAGATATGTCTTGGAGGGAGCAACGCCCAGGAATTCATCTGTCGCGATAATAAACGGGCGGATGTAAAGAGAAGTGCCCTCTTCGGTAGGAATCCAGTCCTTGTCGACCTTTACAAGCTCTTTTATGGCTGTAACAAAATCTTCCTCGGGAATTTCGGGGATGCAAAGACGCTTGTTCGACTCGTTTGCACGCTTGGCGTTCATTTCAGGTCTGAAAAGTCTTGCCTTTCCGTCCTTGCCCATATATGCCTTGAGGCCCTCGAACATTTCCTGACCATAGTGGAATACCATTGCAGACGGATCAAGACTAATCTTGCCGTAAGGCACGATTCTCGCGTCATGCCAGCCCTTGCCCTCTGTGTAGTTCATAATAAACATATGATCGGTAAAAATCTTGCCGAAGCCGAGCTTTGACTGGTCTGCAGGCTTTGCCTTGGGACAGGTTGTTCTTTCAATTCTGATTTCCATTTTAAATTTGCCTCCTTAGTGCAATCTTAAAAGATTACAAAAAACCTGCGACAGCTTGTCGCAGGTTTTGAAATTACTTTGATTTTCGGGAAAAACAAGCCTTTTCAATTAACCTATGTGTGCGCGACAAACTGCACTATTATCTTTGCAGCAAATGACCTCTGCGACAACAGCGACTGTTAGCACTATTATGTTAATCAAAGACGCTTTAAAGCTCATGCCGTTTCTCCTACCTATAAATAATATAGACAATTATACCACTGCAGTAAATGCTTGTCAAGTATTTTTGCCGAAAAAACTCGTAAAATTTGCAAGGCGACAGTCGCTTATTCTGTGACGATTCCGTCCACCTTTTTTATACCCAGACGCTTTACTGCGTCCTCGCGCATTTTGTACTTGAGAATCTTGCCCGCAACATTCATCGGGAACGAGTCGACAAAGTCGATATATCTCGGCACCTTGTGCTTTGCCATGTGGTCGCGGATATAGCCTTTCATCTCGTCGACGCTCATCTGCTCGCCGTCCTTGAGAATGATACAAGCCATTATCTCCTCGCCATACTGCTCGTCGGGAACACCGATAACCTGTACATCCTTAACCTTGGGGTGAGTGTATATAAACTCCTCAATTTCCTTGGGGTAGATATTTTCTCCGCCTCGGATAATCATATCCTTGAGTCGACCTGTGATTTTGTAGTTGCCGTCGGAAGTACGCATGGCAAGGTCTCCTGTATGGAGCCAGCCGTCGGCGTCGATAGCCTCGTTTGTCGCCTTGGGCATTTTGTAGTAGCCTTTCATAATGTTGTAGCCGCGCGCCACAAACTCGCCTGTCATATTGTCGGGAAGATCCTCACCTGTTTCGGGGTCTACAATCTTGCACTCAATCTCGGGGAGCGGTCTTCCGACTGTTGCAACACGCACCTCGATAGAGTCGTCTGTAGAGCTCATCGTACAGCCGGGGGAAGCCTCTGTCTGTCCGTAAACTATGGTGATCTCTTTCATATTCATCTTGTCTACAACCTCCTGCATTACAGAGATGGGACAAGGAGAGCCTGCCATGATACCTGTTCTCATATACGAGAAGTCTGTTTTCGCAAAATCAGGGTGCTCAAGCATGGCAATAAACATTGTGGGAACGCCGTGGAAGGAGGTTACTCTTTCCTGATTTATGCAGGCGAGTGCAGGCTTTGGCGTAAAGTACGGGAGAGGATGAAGTGTAGCACCGTGAGTCATCGACGCTGTCATCGCAAGTACCATGCCGAAGCAGTGGAACATTGGAACCTGAATCATCATTCTGTCGGCAGTAGAAAGATCCATTCTGTCACCGATACACTTGCCGTTGTTTACGACATTGTAGTGGGTGAGCATAACGCCCTTGGGGAAGCCTGTTGTGCCGGAGGGGTACTGCATATTGCAGACATCGTGTATACTTACGGCAGCGGCTCTGCGGATAACCTCCTCGCGTGGGATATTTTTGCCCAGCTCAAGCGCTTGGTCCCATGTCATACAGCCTTTCTGCTTGTAGCCGACGGTGATGACATTGCGCAGGAAGGGAAGTCTTTTTGCATGGAGCTTGTCGGCAGGATTCTTGCTTTCAAGCTCGGGGCAGAGTTCTGCCACAATCTCGGAGTAGTGAGAATCTCTGTAGCCCTCTACCATAATAAGTGTGTGGGTGTCAGACTGACGGAGCAGATATTCTGCTTCGTGAATCTTGTATGCTGTGTTTACCGTTACAAGAACAGCACCGATTTTTGTTGTTGCCCAGAAAGCAATATACCACTGGGGTACATTTGTTGCCCACACGGCAACATGAGAGCCTGCGCGCACACCCATTGCAATAAGGCTCTTTGCAAACTCGTCGACATCGTCACGAAACTGCTTGTATGTTCTTGTATAGTCAAGAGTCGTGTATTTGAATGCAAGCTGGTCGGGGAACTCTTCAACCATGGTGTCGAGCACCTGAGAAAAGGTCTTTTCGATAAGAGCGTCCTTTTTCCAGATGTATTTACCTGTCTTTGCTTTGTTTTCAAAATAGAGCTTCCTCGCGCCCGAGCAGCTGTCGAATCTTGACATATAGCTCACAAAATGAGGGAAGATGATGTCGATATCGGATATTCCGCTTACCCATTCGGGGTCGAATTCGATAGACATAAAGCCTCTGAAGTTAACAGAACGAAGAGCGTCGATAACCTCGTTTATCGGCAGATTTCCCTCACCCACAAGGTTGTAGTTGTCCTTGCCGTCAGAGTCCTTGCCGTCAGAGTCCTTGATATGAAGATGCCTGATGTAGGCACCGAGGTTCTTTACAGTTTCCTCAGGACTCTCACCGCCCGCTGTGCAGGTGTAGTGAAGGTCCCAGAGGGCTGCAAGATGGTCGCTCGAGAATTCGTTAAGCAGGTTTATGAGCTTTGAGGTGTCTGCATATTCGCCGACCGTTTCAACAAGGAGTGTAATCCCACTTTTCTTGGCTTCGGCAAGTATTTTTGCAATAAAATCGTGACAGCCGGGTACAGCCTTTATTCTTACATAAGGACAGCGCAGAGCAACTGCGGCATTAATGCACTCGCAGATCTCGGCGTAGCTGTCGTCTGTGCCGACAGGCTCTACTGCATCAACACAGGGAACAGTGATGTTATATTCAATAAGCTTGTGGTATATTTTTGAGTAAAGAGCGGGGGAAACTGTCTTTATATCGTGGATTTCAATTCCGCCGAAGCCGTATTTTTTGGCAATGTCAAAAAACTCGTCAAGACCCTTCCCGTTCCAGCGGTTGGTTGAGAAAGATAAATTCATTCTTCTTATGCCTCCTCGAAGCAGATTTTGTTCAGAGCGTTGATATACGCCTTGATGCTTGCGCCGATGATGTCGGCAGATACGCCCTTGCCCGAGTAGAGCTTGCCGCCCGAGCGGAGCTTTACAAGTGCCGAGCCGACAGCCTCTCTGCCCTGTGTGAGCGACTGAATCTGAAAATCGTCGAGCTCAAAGTGATGTCCTGCAATCTGCTCTATTGCAAGGAATGCTGCTGCAACGGGACCGTGTCCTGTCGACACTCCTGAGATAACCTTGCCGTCCTTTTCAAGCTCGATGTGAGCTGTGGATGTGATGATGTTGCCGTTGTTGATAACATAGCTTTTCAGTTTGTATGTAGAGGGAACCTGGAGCGCAACAGTTGCGACAATCGCGTCAAGCTCTCGGAAGCTTACAGGCTTGTTTTCGGCAATTTTACGAAACTCCTCATATACCTTTTGCTTGTCGTCCTCGCTCAGGTCATATCCGAGCTTGCCTATTGCAAAATATATAGTAGATGCCTCGGCGTCTGAGTCAAAGCAGCTCTCGTCCGAAATATCCTCGCGCACGCCTGATGTGAAGGGTGTGTCAGCGTTCTTTTCACTCTCAAACATATCGCATATTGTCTTTGCTGCGTTTTCTATCTGAGTGATGTCCATATTCGTTCTGACACCGATGCTGTCGCCCTTTGCACTGAGTATTTTTGCAACGGCGGTTGCCTTTGTGTAATCCTTGCCGCAGATAGCGCACTTAACGCCGTCGGCTCCCGCTGTGAGAGCTGCAACAGCACACGCAGTGCCTACGCTCATAGCGTCTGTACCCTCGTAAAGGAGAACTGCCTTGCCCGAAATATCTGTGCTTGAGATTACATCCTTAATAAAACCCGATACCTCATCGGGGAGCATATTTCCTGCACTGTCGCAAAGAGAAACAACTGTGGCGCCGCACTCGACTGCCTTGTTTACGGCCGAGTAAAGAAAATCCTTCTCGCTTCTTGTTGCGTCAAGAAAAGTGCACTCAACATCCTTGCAGAGCGACACACACTTTTTTGTCATTTCCTCAATAAGCTCAAGCACTGCCGCAGGCTTTTTGCCGAGCATAAATTCCATCTGTACGATGGAGGTGGGAACAGCAAGGCAGAGCCTTTTGTTCTTGGCTTCGGAAATTGCAGCATATATCTTCTCGGCAGAGTCGGCAGTGATACCTGCGCGACAGCAAATAGTGCCCGACACCGTCGGGGCTATCGTGCGTAAGAAGAGTATGTCTGTCTTGTCGTCAGCTTCGGGTGCAAACTCGATAACACTTGTGCCGAGCCTGTCGAGTGCCGCTGCGGCGTCTATTTTCTCACGGAAACTGAGAGAGGAACTCTCTCTCAGAGTGATGTCGGAAATGATTGCGTTTTTCATAAAGCTTTACTCCTTTAAGGTAAAAAATAAGGGACTCACGAATCCTGCCGCAAGTCCCTGAAAAATGGCGTTTTTAAACTCCAAAAAACTTTAATGTACCAAAAAATTACATACAAAGATATTTTTGAGCACGACAATCAGCGCTTACGGCAAACTCCCTTAGAAGTAGTCCGTATGCGCCTAGAGTATTGAGTGTAATTGATAAAGACTTGTTTTCAAAGATAGAATTTTTCATTGACAATACTCCTTTCGCGTACTAAAGTATGAAAAATATTATACACACATTTAAATACATTGTCAATAGATTTTTGCAAAAAAACAGCATAAAAATATAGCCGGAAGCAGGATTTTTTCAAAAACACCCGGTTTTTTATACAATAAGGTGTAATTTTCTTGCTCTTAGCTATTGCATAACCGCACTTAAAATGTTATAATAAAACTCATAGTAAAACTTAAGGAGCAAAGAGTGATGTACCAGATAGTTAACAAAAAATCTCTTAACCCAACAGTTACGATGATGGATATAAGGGCCCCGTTTGTCGCAAAGAAAGCTCAGCCCGGTCAGTTTATTATTCTGCGCGTTGACGAGGACGGCGAGAGAATTCCGCTGACGGTGGCAGGCTATGACCGCGATGCGGGTACTGTGAGAATTATTTTCCAGGTTGTTGGAGCCACGACTGAAAAGCTCAACCACAAGAGTGAGGGCGAATACATACAGGATTTTGTAGGTCCTCTCGGTGTTGCCACACATACAGAAGGCCTTAAGAAGGTTTGTATCGTAGGCGGCGGCGTCGGCTGTGCCATTGCGCTTCCCATCGCGCAGAAGCTGCACGAAATGGGTGCTTCGGTCACATCGATTATCGGTTTTAGAAACAAGGATCTTCTCATACTTGAGGACGAGTTTAACGCTGCTTCCGACAAGCTCTATGTCATGACAGACGACGGTTCATACGGAAGATGCGGAAATGTATGTGTACCGCTTAACGAGATGTTCGCGGCAGGCGAGAGCTTTGATATGGTTATCACAATCGGTCCGCTTATTATGATGAAATTTGTGGTGGAGGCAACACGACCTACAGGTATTCCCTGTACCGTTTCGATGAATCCTATCATGATTGACGGAACAGGTATGTGCGGCGGTTGCCGTCTTACGCTCAATCAGGACGGCAAAAAGGTTACAAAATTTGCCTGCGTTGACGGACCTGATTTCAACGGTTATGAGGTTGACTTTGATGAGGCAATGTCACGAGGCAGTATGTACTATGGCTTTGAACGACACGCCCATGAGGAAACCTGCAATCTCTTCAATAAGGAGGTAAAGTAAAATGCCTAACATGTCTCCTGACAAAAATCCAATGCCCACACAGGACCCCAAGGTTCGATGTCACAATTTTTCCGAGGTTGCCACAGGCTACTCGGAGGAGGCTGCAATAGACGAGGCTCTGCGCTGCCTTAACTGCAAGACAATGCCATGCGTTGCAGGCTGTCCTGTCAATATACATATTCCCGAATTTATTGCCAAAATCCGTGAGAGCGATTTTGAGGGCGCTTACAGGATTATAAGCGAGTCGTCATCGCTTCCTGCAGTGTGCGGAAGAGTCTGCCCTCAGGAAACACAGTGCGAAAGCAAGTGCGTGCGCGGTATCAAGGGCGAGCCTGTCGGTATCGGCAGACTTGAGCGCTTTGTTGCCGACTGGCACAACGCTCATAGCGAGGGCATGGCAGAGAAACCCGAGAGCAATGGTCACAAGGTTGCGGTTGTAGGCTCGGGTCCCTCTGGACTTACCTGTGCAGGCGACCTTGCAAAGAAAGGCTATGAGGTAACAGTGTTTGAGGCACTGCATACAGCAGGCGGTGTACTTGTTTACGGTATTCCCGAATTCCGCCTTCCAAAGGCTATCGTGCAAAAAGAGGTTGACAATCTTATCGCCCTCGGTGTTGATGTAAAGACCAATATGGTCATAGGCAAGACGCTCACAGTCGATGAACTTTTTGAAATGGGCTATGAGGCTGTATTTATCGGCTCGGGCGCAGGACTTCCCATGTTTATGAATATCCCCGGCGAGGGATATAAGGGCGTATATTCGGCAAATGAATTTCTCACACGCTCCAACCTTATGAAAGCATATCTTGATAACCCCGTAACACCTATTATGAAAGGCGGCAAGGTTGCCGTTGTAGGTGGCGGAAATGTTGCAATGGATGCAGCAAGAACAGCTCTGAGACTCGGAGCAGATAAGGTATATATTGTATACCGCCGTTCGGAGGCCGAGCTTCCCGCAAGAGCTGAGGAGGTCGAGCACGCAAAGGAGGAGGGTATCGAGTTTATGCTCCTTACCAACCCGACAGAAATACTCGGCTACAATAACCCCGATGACAGACGCGACCCAAAAAACGGCTTTGTCACAGGCATGAAGTGTATAAAAATGGAGCTTGGAGAGCCCGACGAGCGCGGAAGAAGAAGACCGATTCCTGTTGAGAACTCAGAGTTCACTCTTGAGGTTGACACAGTTGTTATGTCGCTCGGCACACGCCCCAATCCGCTTATAAAGTCGACAACCGAGGGGCTTGATGTCAACTCGCACGGCGGTATTATCGTTGAGGAGGCGACAGGCAAGACCTCCAAGGATGCAGTTTACGCAGGCGGTGATGCCGTTACAGGTGCTGCTACGGTTATTTCCGCAATGGGTGCGGGCAAGGTTGCCGCAAAGGCGATTGATGAGTATCTTTCAAAGTAAATATTATAATCAAAGGCCGGTTTTTGCCGGCTTTTTCTTTTGTCAATTATGTTCTTTTTACTTCAAAATAACAATTAATTCTTTAAAATGTTACATATTTATGTAATTAGTATTTGACAAGTGAGATTTTATTTGTTATAATAATAATTACGCACGACATTTTTGTGTAGTACTTGTTGAGGGAGGTCATAGCTTTGGCAATAGTTTATGCATTTGCCAACCAGAAGGGCGGCGTGGGAAAATCTACATCTGCCGTTAATATCGCGGCGGCAATCGGCGCGCTCGGCAAAAAAACTCTTCTTGTAGATATGGACCCTCAGGGCAATGCTACAAGCGGTGTCGGCGTGAGCAAGAAGTCGGTTTCCAAATCGGCATATGATGCGATTGTAAATTCGGTATCTCTCAGTAATATAATAAAAAAGACAAAATTCAAGAATCTCGACATTCTCCCTGCAACAATAGCGCTTGCAGGCGCCGAGCTTGAGCTTGCTTCCAGAAAAGAGAGAGAATACCGTCTCAAAAAGGCTCTAGAGATCGTTAAGGACAACTACGATTTTATATTTATAGACTGTCCTCCGTCACTCGGACTTTTGACGATCAATAGCCTGAGCGCAGCAGATGGCGTTATCGTTCCCATGCAGTGCGAGTATTACGCGCTTGAGGGACTTTCTCAGCTTACCGTCACAATATCTCAGGTCAAGAGACTTTATAACTCTGAGCTTGAGCTGTCGGGCGTTATCATCACTATGTTTGACGGCCGGCTCAACCTGTCGCTCCAGGTGCTTGAGCAAATCAAGAAGCATTTCAAGGGCAAGATATTCAAGGTCCCCGTGCCGAGAAATGTACGCCTGAGCGAGGCGCCGAGTTACGGCATGCCTGTTATATATTACGACAAGCACTCAAAGGGCGCTGCGGCATACCTTGAGATAGCAAAGGAAATTAACGATATGAAATAATGCCGTAACAAAGTAAGTGTTACGGCACATTTTTTGGAAAAGGAGTATTTATGAAATTACTTGTCGCTTCAGATATTCACGGCTCGGAAAAATACTGCAAAATGTTGGTAGACAGATTTTATGAAGAGGGCGCAGACAAGCTCATCCTTCTCGGAGATATTCTCTATCACGGTCCACGCAACGACCTGCCCGACGGATATAATCCCAAAGGCGTTATCTCTCTTTTAAATCCGCTTTCTGACAAAATTCTTTGCGTCAGAGGCAACTGCGACGGCGAGGTTGACGGTATGGTGCTCGATTTTCCGGTGCTTGCGGAGTATGGTTATATCTTGGGCGGCAACAGAGAGATATATCTTGTTCACGGTCATAACATCGAGAGAAATTTCAGCAAGCTCCCCGAGGGCGCAGTGCTTCTGTTTGGTCACACACATATCCCCGAGCACACAGCTGTTTGCGGATACACAAAGATGAATCCCGGCTCGACCTCAATCCCAAAAGAAAACTCTCCCCACAGCTATATGACAACCGACGGCAAAGAGTTTCTGTGGAAAGACCTTACCGACGGAAAGGTTTATGACTCGGTTATACTTTAATTGTTATAAAAAACACTGCCGATGGCAGTGTTTTTGTATGTAGCTGTTTCACAAATCCAAAAAGGATTTATTCTACTGTCCCGTACGCAAAATGGAGTACTTTGCTTCGCAAAGACACACCGCTGTTTTTTCGCAGGCTCGAAAAAATTCGATTCCTATTTAGGAATAATCTAAAACAAAGAAGACACCAAAAGGGTGTCTTCTTTGTTCTGGCACTAACGGTCAATTTTAATACGAGTATAAAAGCCGTGCATTTTTGCAAAAGAAAAGTTCACTGTGAACTTTTCTTTTTTGTTGGATTTTCAACGAACGTCGTTTTCTTTAAAATGGAATAAAAAAGTGTAATAATATGTAAAAAATCTTTTGTATACATTGAAAATAATACATTTTAGTGATATAATATGTATGCTACACTCTTAATTATAATGGGTTAAGTATATCAACTTGTATAATATTTGCTTCGCGAAGGTAGGAGGTTTATTCTAATGAAAAAAGTTTGTAAGAGTATTAGCATTTTACTATGCCTTTTATTCGTGTTCAATATAGGTGTGTTTGCTGCACCTCCCTGTGAGGATGCGGACGGAATGGCTGATGCACTGCATGATTTTGGCTTGTTTAATGGTACAGGCGTAGCATCTGATGGCTCACCCATATACAGTTTAGAAAAAGCATCTACAAGACAAGAAGCAGTAGTAATGCTTATTCGTTTGTTAGGAAAAGAAACAGAAGCCAAACAATGTACCGCAAACCATCCTTTCTCGGATGTGGACGCATGGGCAGATAAATATGTTGCTTACGCATATTCCCAAAACATAGCAAAAGGAATAAGTGCAACCCAATTTGGCGCAAATCAAAGCGTAAATGCACAGCAGTATTTAACATTCTTGTTGAGAGCATTGGGTTATAATGATTCAATTGGTGATTTCTCATACGAAAATGTGTTTGCATTTTCTGATTCAATAGGACTCACCAATGGTATTTACTCTTTAGGGGATACATTCTTGAGAAGAGATATGGCGTGGTTGTCAAGTGGAGCTCTTCTCCAAAAAAACAAAAGTGGCACACCTCTCATCAAACAACTAAAAAAAGACGGTGTTATTTCTTCTGAGCAATATAATAATGGGCTTTCAACAATGATGTATGCTGAATTAATGCGGGACTTCCGCTATTTTATTCTTTGGGGTGATGGCGACGAAGAGCTTGAAATTGATGTCTATGGCCTGTATACAGAACCCGGTCAAGGTGAATACGCAGGTTATTCGAGATTAAGAGGTTACGCTTATGATGACAAGTATCCAATATATTTTAAAGGTCAGCTGGGCTCATATAATTATGTAACAGACCACAACGACAACCTTAACGATATCTGTACTTGGACTTATAATGGTGTCACATATAAGAATACTCGTGGAGACTGTTATCGGTTCTTCAGCGATACAACCTATTTCCAAAGTTATTATAGTTCGTTCTCAAATTCTGTGTTATCAATAAATTGGTTCAAAGATAACTTTGGCAAGATTTACGATGATTGGTTTGCTTATAGAGCCTTTGAATCTGGCAACTCGGGTGATTTAGTACAACGCTATTTAGAAATGCAAAACGGAACATATTATCATATGCCTCGTGGGGTATTTTCTGCCGAAGATTACTACGGACTATTCAACTTTGAAGAAGCATGGACAGAACAGGAATTGAGTGCAGATTGGATAGGCGCAGATGAACTTTCCGAATTGGCCGGTAATAGAGACTTGACTTTCGGAATAATAGCAGCATCTCTTCCGGACTACTCAGCCGGTATAGGAGATTTGGTTTATGGTTTCTATTTACAAGGGTTTTCTGTAAAATATTTATTGTGCATATATGATATGCCGAAATCTTTTGCAGATATGGGAAATGGAGAGGCAACATACAGTGGTATTCGTTTCAAAAAAGAAAATGGAAATTGGTACTTTAACCCGGATGATTTAATAAAAGCAGGTTTGTTAAATGCAGACGGAACACTCAATGAAACAATACTTGAAGAAGATGATTACTATGGTTATGGAGACGACAATTACAACTCTAATGTCTACGAAGATAGTAACAACAACTTTGGTTATGACCCGAGCAAAGTTAATAAAGAATTTAAGAACGAGTGGATTTCTTCAAGCGAGCTGAAAGACATTTATGATTTTTCATCCTATTGGGCAGGCGAAGAGATATGGATATATAGAACAGCTTTGTTTGGAAGTGATGAAGAAGATATTAAATACACGCTTACAGGCTCACCAAGCAGTAAATTTGAAAAAAATACCACCTATAAATGTAAATATAAAAGCTTCACTATAAGAGTACAATATGATGGTGGATTTGATGGAGGCCTTCTCTTCAACTATGAAGACTTGTGTGATGCAGGCATAATAGAAAGACTATAAGATAAAGTTATCAAGGACGGTTGTAGTATGAGCAACCGTCCTTTTGCTTTTGGGGGTAGAATTGTATACTAATAAGCCTTTAATATGGCAGGAAAAGAAATGCACCGCTTTTCGGAATTGAAACGAAAAAGCGGTGCATTTTACTTTGAGAAAGGTTCAGAGTGAATTTGTTCTACTGTTTTCTTATATAAAAACTGTGTTTTTTTCTATTATATATTCCACTCAGAAACTTATCTTTTTTGAAAGTCCTTTATTTAAGCGGTTTTGAGCATAGAAAAAGAAGCGTAACTTTGTATCAAAATTACGCTTCTTCTTTGGTGACCCGTACGGGAATCGAACCCATGTTACAGCCGTGAAAGGGCCGTGTCTTAACCTCTTGACCAACGGGCCGAAAAATACCCCGACATGAGTATAGGCTCATATCGGGAATATGTTTTTGCTCATACCAATTTACGAGAGCCGATATAAACTTAAGTGGTGACCCGTACGGGAATCGAACCCATGTTACAGCCGTGAAAGGGCCGTGTCTTAACCTCTTGACCAACGGGCCATCTGACCGACAAACTACTGCCTGCCGGTGAAAATGGTAGCGGAAGTCGGATTTGAACCAACGACCTGCCGGGTATGAACCGGATGCTCTAGCCAGCTGAGCTATTCCGCCATATTTGGTGTTCTCGCGGTATTACCGCAACACTGCTCAAGTATTATAACAGAAAATATGCGGTTTGTCAAGCCTATTTATTAATTTTTTTTATAATTCGCTCTTTTTTAGACCTGTGTGCAAAATGTACGGCTGGCGTAATATTATTTTGTTCTTACTGCACAAAAATAATAATGAAATTTTTACCGCATAAAAAACAATGCAGAGCTTTTTGCCCTGCATTATTTTATGTTAAAATGAGATTATTCGTTATCGCTTTTGTTCATCTTCATTTCAAGGAACTGCTCCTCAGTGATGAGAACTCTTCTCGGCTTTGAACCCTCGAAACCGCTGACAATACCCATTTTTTCAAGGGTGTCAACAATTCTTGCCGCTCTTGCATATCCGAGTGACAGTCTGCGCTGCAAAAGTGATGTCGAAAGCTGTCCTGCGCTCAGAGCTACCTGGATTGCAGGCATTATCATCTCATCGCTGTCGGAGAGAGAGTCACCGTTCTTTCCATCGCTGTCAAAGTCGCTCTTGCCTTTCTTCTTCTCGCCGCAGCGTTCGGCTTCGCGCTCGATACTCTCAATAATACTGCTGTCGTACTCTGTATGGAAGTTTTCTCTGAGAAAGTCTGTGATAGCTTCAACCTCAGAGTCACTCACAAACGAGCCCTGTACACGGATAGGCTTCAGACAGCCGACGGGGGCAAAGAGCATATCACCCTTACCGATGAGCTTTTCTGCACCTGCGATGTCGATAATTGTTCTTGAGTCAACCTGAGAGGCAACGGTGCAGGCAATTCTTGAGGGAACATTTGCTTTGATAAGACCTGTGATGACATCAACAGACGGTCTTTGAGTGCCGATTACAATATGCATACCCGCTGCACGGCCTTTTTGTGCAAGACGGCAGATAGAATTTTCGACCTCGTCCTTTGCCGTCATCATAAGGTCGGCAAGCTCATCAATGATGATAACTATCTGGGACATGTGCGGCTTTTCGGGATCGTCCTTTGTGATTTCATTGTAGCCCGAAATGTTTCTCACTCCCACTTCTTCAATAAGAGCAAACCTTCTTTCCATTTCGGCAACAGACCATGCCAGAGCACCTGCAGCTTTCTTGGGTTCGTTCACAACAGGAACAAGCAGATGAGGTATACCCTTATACAGGCTGAACTCAACCTTTTTCGGGTCAATCATAATAAACTTTACTTCATCCGGTCGCGCCTTATAAAGAATGCTTATAATAAAGCTGTTGATACAAACTGACTTACCCATACCTGTAGCACCGGCGATGAGCAGGTGAGGCATTTTGGCAATGTCCATATAAACAGCATTTCCTGCAACATCCTTGCCAAGACCTACAGAGATCTTGCTCTTGAGATTGCGGAACTGCGGGGATTCGATAAGATCTCTTATATATACCGTTGCAACTTCCTTGTTCGGAATTTCGATACCGACGGCGTTTTTGCCGGGGATAGGTGCTTCGATACGCACGCCTGATGCTGCAAGATGGAGCGCGATGTCGTCAGAAAGATTCTGTATCGACTTTACACGCACGCCAACCTCGGGCTGTAGCTCATATCTTGTGACTGTAGGACCGCAGCTGATGTTTGTGATTTTTGTCTTTACGCCAAAGTTAGCAAGAGTGTCAACCAGCTTTTTGGCAGTTTCCATATACTCATCTGTAACAGTGAAGGTAGAGGGATTGGGGTCGGCATTCAATAGGTCGATAGGAGGGAATGTATAAAGCTCCTCAGGTGACGGATGCGACTCAACCACGAGTTTTCCGCTTTCCACCTCAAGGCCGAATTCTTCCTCATCCTCGTCGTCAGACTCGGACACAATCTCTGTGCCATCGCTCGGACGCACGATTTCTCCGTTGAACATAGCGGTGTCCATCGACACACCGCCGGCTTCGATAATGGCACCCTCGGCAAAAATATCATTGAGTCCGACAGTATTCGACTGGTCTGATGTGCCCGAAAGCTCGTTTGCATCAAACACAAGCTCGCTTGTGTCTGTGCTACCCTCGGGAGAGAGAGTTCCGGTCTTTTTGTCGGTGAGATTTTCGCGCTCTGCGTGCTCTTGTTCGTCCTTTTTGAGCTTGTCAAATATAGACTGCTTTTCTGTGCTCTTGTCGCTGATGTCGACATCTATATTTTTCTTTGTGAGCGAATATGCAAGCTTTCTGTTGCAGCGATAGGTTGTCTGTGAACGCTTGTCGGTTTCGGCAGGCGTATCTTCCTGCTCTGTTTCCTGCTGCCTTGCTGCGCGCTTGTCATGGATGTACTCGCGGATTTTGTCCCTTATGTATACAAAAACATCAATGGGAGTTGAACCAAAGAGGAAAATGGCAAGGATTACCGAGGCAAAAAGCGAGATGTACATCGCGCCTGCGCCTGTAAACTTGTATAGGAATATACCTAGAACAGCGCCGATAAAACCGCCGTTTTTATAATGTGCAGCGTCCTGCCAGAATGCAGCAAGGTCTGAAAATACCGTACCGATATCTGAATTGACTTCGCTCGACCCGATTACAAGCTGACAGAGCATTGATAAGAATATAACACAGGCTGTTCCAAGGAAAAACTTGTGCATAACTCTGCCTTTTTTGAGGTCGTCTGCGACCTTGAATGCGCCTGCAAACAAAAATACAGGAATAGCCCATGCACCGTAGGACAAAAGACATGTAAGCAGTGTTGCAACACTGCCGAAAAATCCCATATACTTTGGTATGAGTATGCAAACCGCAAGGAACACGCCGAAAAACCCCAAAACCCAGGGTAAAAGATACAGCATAGGGGAGTTTTCAGATATAGGCTCTTTTTTTGCACTCTTTTCGGGCGCCTTTTCTTTGATGGGAGCAGCTTTGCCGACAGATTTTGCTTTCGGATTAATTTCGCTTTTGTTACTCTTTGCGGGAGCGATCTTCTTTTTCTTGCTCTGAGGAAGAAGACTCTCGGATGCAGGAGTGTTCTTTTTTGTTTCTTTTTTTTCAGCCATTTATACACCTTTGTTGTTCAAAAAATTATTCATATATTATATGATAACAGATTTTTTCTCTTTTATCAAGTCTTTTTGAAAAATTAAAGAGTCTGTATCACAGTCTGCGAACAGCTTGTATACGCAAAAAATTGTACTCACAGCAAAACCCACACAAAGTCATAGATTTTTACACAGAAGAAAAGAAGTCAGCGTATGCTGACTCCTTTTTTGTTTTTACTGCTGAGCGTCGAGATTAAATGTGATATCAAGCTCGCCATCGCGGTATACTGTGAGAGTAACCTCATCGCCAACCTTATATTTTGACTTGAGCTCGATTATTTCCTCAACTGTCTTTACCTCGACTCCGTCAAACTTTGTGATAATGTCGCCTCGCTTGAGTCCTGCCTTTGCAGAGGTGTTGTTCTTGTCAAGCTGAATAACAAGAACGCCCTGAGGCACTCCGTAGTACTCGGCCTCGCTCTCGGAAATTGCAGTTCCCTGTATGCCGATTGAAACGCTGCCTGTAACAAAGCTCTCGCCTCTGTCGGATACCACACCGTCTGTGATAAGCTGATTTATAACATTGATAGCGCCGTTTATCGGAATTGCAAAGCCTATGCCCTCAAACTCGTCTGTGAGCTTGAGTGTGTTTATGCCGATAACCTGACCGCGGTTGTTTATAAGAGGACCGCCCGAGTTGCCCGGGTTGATTGTGGCGTTTGTCTGTATGAGGGTCATTGTCTTCTGAACTCTGCCGTAGCTGTCGGTGATGTCGATTTGTCTGTCAACCGCCGAAATGATTCCGTCTGTAACAGTGCCTGCGAGCTCTATTGACGCAGGAGTACCTATTGCAACAGCAAGGTCGCCCACAACTACATTATCGGAATTGCCGAGCTCTGCAACAGGCAGTCCTGTAGCTTCAATCTTGATAACCGCAATGTCTGTAACTGCATCTGTGCCGATGAGAGTTGCTTCGTATTCTGTCTGGTTTTCGTCGTTGAGAACAACTACAATTTTGCTTGCGTCTGCCACAACATGGTTGTTTGTTGCGATATATCCGTCGTCCGACAGGATAAAGCCTGAGCCTACGCCTGACGATGTGTATGTTCCGAAGTAGCTCTGACGCTCAAATTCTACCAGAATACCCACCGAGCTCGGCGTGCATTTTTCGGCAATTTGTGTAACGGTGAGAACACCTGTGCCGTCATCCGAGGGCTCGGGGAGCTTGAGAATTGTTTCTACCGAGGAATTATTCTGCGGAATCTTTGTGCTGCCCTGCACCGGAGCTTCGGAATTTGTAGTTGTTTTTCCTATAATTCCGAGCGAGTCGAGCACAATAAAGCTTGAAAGACAGGTGAAAGAAAGGGTAAACACCGCCGCAATAATAAGGGCAAACACCTTGAGCCCGTAGCTGTCCTGCTTTTTTTTCAGGGACGGTGCTTCTGTCACCGCAGGTGTATCTTCTGGCTTTTGAGAATGTTCAACATAGCTCCAGCCAAAGCCCTCTTTGGTTGTATCCTCGTGATTTTTGTCATAGATAATCTCGTTCGTGTCGGCAGACTCAGGAGCAACATCAGAGCTGTCCTGTAAGGCGTCTGTTGCGGCGCCGTTGTCTGCAACTTCTGCAGAAACAACTTCTGCAGAAACAACTTCTACACAAACAGATTCTTCGGAAATTTTTTTCGGGGAAACATTTTCCGTGGGGTCTGTATTTTCGTCGGCTACGCCCGGAATATGTTCGCTTGTGGTATCGATATCGGTGCCGGCAGCTTCGTTTATATCTTTTTCAAAATCGTTATTCATAAAAACCTCCATGAATTGCGAGTATTCTTTATTATATGCCACAATTATAATTGTTATTTTTGACACGGTAATGTTCTTTATGTGATGGTTTTGTGATTTTTTTAAATCTTTTGCAAAAGTTAAAGATTTTGTTGAATTTCGGAAAAAATAATTGAAAAAATAAAAATTAGGTGATATAATATATAGGTTAATAATTTTTTGAGAAAGGCAAAGAAGATGGCAGAAAAATATATTGACGCACACACTTACGCGCAGAGGCTCTGCGAGCATGACGACATACTGATAGTTATTCACAGCCACCCCGACGGAGACGCTGTCGGCAGCGGTATTGCATTGCTCAATATACTTGCGGCACTCGGAAAAAAGGCTTATCTTGCCTGTACCGATTCTCTGCCCTCGCATCTTGATTTTATGTCGCAGTACGCTATTGGCAAGACTTTTTTCGGCGATTGCGAAAAGCTTTCGGCTTACAATATCGCGCACTGCTATACGACAGACATTGCGTCCCCCTCTCTTGTAGGAGAACAGCTTGCAAGCTATATGGACAATATTACTCTTTCTCTTGACCACCATGAGATAAATACACTGCTGTGCAGCGAGCTTTTTATCGAAAGTCGCTCAAGCTCTGCAGGCGAGAGCCTTTATGCTGCAATAAAGGAGCTTGAAGCCATCACAGGCAAGAGGCTTGTTGACAAAAAGACTGCCTGTGCTCTGTATGCTTCTATAAGCTCGGACTCGGGCAATTTCAAATACAGCAACACCGGCAGCCGCACCCATATATACGCAGGGGAGCTGATTTCCCTCGGCGCTGAGAATGAGTATATCTGTCGCAGGCTCTTTGACACGAAGTCATACGATATGCTTGTTGCCGAGAGTATCTGCACTCAGAATGCCGAGTTTTTGCTTGACGGTAGGATGGCCTTTTCGTATATCACAGAAGAAGAAATGGAAAAGCACTGCCTTTGCGACGCGTCTACAGACACCTGCGTGCAGAATCTGCGAATGATTGAGGGGGTCGAGATAGGTGTGTTTGCAAGACCCAGAGGAAAGGACACCTACAAGCTGTCTATGCGCTCAAACGATTATGCCGATGTATCGGCTCTGTGCGCTTCCTTTGGCGGCGGTGGACACAAAAAGGCAGCAGGTGCAACCCTTTGCGGCAGCCTTTGTGAGATAAAGGAAAAGGTAACTCAGGAAGCGAAAAAGCATATTAAATAGACTTTTTACGAGTACTTTTGATAAAAATTTTTAAAAAAAACAAAAATAAAAAAGTGTTTTGTATTTTTGTGCGGTATATATATGTAAAGACATAACGGGAGGATCGTATGGACAGCACATTTTTCGATTTTCTGAACAAAAGAGAAGAAGAATACCTTTGTGAATTTGCCGTAAAATCCTGCGAATCAAAGGGCAGACGCGATGAGATTGACCTGTGCGGAATGCGTACCGATTTTCAGCGTGACAGAGATAGAATTATTCACTCAAAATCTTTCAGACGCTTAATGCACAAGACCCAGTGCTTTTTATCTCCCGAGGGCGACCATTACAGAACAAGACTTACACACACGCTTGAGGTGAGCCAGATAGGCAGAACGGCGGCAAAGCTCCTGCGACTCAACGAGGACCTTGTTGAGGCTGCCTGCCTCGGTCACGACCTCGGACACACACCCTTCGGTCATGCAGGCGAGCGAGTGCTCGATATGCTTTTTGAGGGCGGCTTTTCTCACAATGAGCAAAGTCTGCGTACTGTAGATGTGCTTGAACGCGACGGCAAGGGCCTAAACCTTACATACGAGGTGCGCGACGCAATACTCTGCCATACTGGCAGCAAGGAGGCCTCGACCCTTGAGGGAAGACTGATAAAGTTTGCCGACCGTATAGCATATATAAATCACGATATAGACGATGCCATAAGGGCAGGCATTCTTACCGAACAGTCGATTCCCGAAAAATTCCGGAAAATTCTCGGAGGCAATCCGTCACAGAGAATAGACACACTTGTCAGAAGTCTTGTCATAAGCTCGCTTGAAAATTTTAAAAAAGGCGAGGCAAGACTCTCTATGGACGATGTTACGGCAGAGGCTATGGACGGACTTCGCGATTTTATGTTTGAAAATGTATACACAAGCCCAAAAGCAAAGGGCGAGGAGGGCAAGGCGTGCGAGCTGATTGCGGCAATATATCGGTATTTTGTCAAAAATCCCGAGCGTATGCCCGACGATTGGCGAAATCATCTCCAAAACTTCAGCACAGAGCGCGTTGTTACCGACTATGTTTCGAGTATGACAGATAGATATGCTCTTGAAATGTACAATGCTTTGTTTATTCCCAAGATGTGGGGTCAGTAATTTTTAAAAATATCAATCAAAGAAAGGAGTGGTACTCTTGGCATATCCCCAGAGCTTTATTGAAGAACTCAAGCAACGCAACGATATAGAGCAGGTCATAGGCAAATATGTGGACCTCAAAAGAGCAGGCAGCAACCTTACCGGCAGATGCCCTTTTCACAGTGAGAGAACACCCTCCTTTACCGTTTTCCCCGAAAAGAACTTTTATTGCTTCGGCTGCGGAGCGGGCGGCGATGTAATTACTTTTGTAATGCGTATAGAAAATGTCGATTATCCCACTGCGGTAGGCCAGCTTGCTGACAGGGCAGGCATTGCGGTGCCTCAGCAGCAGAGCTACACGGGCAGAATTCAGGAAAAAGAAGTCCTCAGCCGCGAGCGCAACTTTGAGATGAATAAGGCGGCGGCAAGGCTTTTTCACAAAAATCTCATGTCGCCAGAGGGAGCAGATGCTCTTTCGTACCTCACTTCAAGAGGGCTTTCGATGGCGACAATCAGGCATTTCGGACTCGGCTTTGCCAAGAACTCGTTTGACGACCTATACAGCCACCTTTCGGGGCTTGGGTTTAACTTTGAGGAAATCAAGGCGGCATTCCTTTGCGGAATATCCAAAAACGGCAAGCCGTACGACTACTTCCGCAACAGAGTCATCTTCCCGATTATTGACCTGTCGGGCAATGTAATTGCCTTTGGCGGCAGAGTTATGGACGACAGCAAGCCTAAGTATCTCAACACCTCGGACACACCTGTATTTAAAAAGAGCCGTAATCTTTTTGCACTCAATTTTGCAAGAAATTCTGCCACAAGTGCCGACAACAACAGCCCCGACAGAGCAAAGTCGGGCGAGCTCATTCTTTGCGAGGGCTATATGGATGTGATTGCTCTGCATCAGGCAGGTTTTACAGGAGCTGTTGCAACTCTGGGTACGGCGCTCACTCCCGAACAGGCGCGTATTATGTCACGATATGCGAAGACTCTTTATGTTTCTTACGACTCGGACGCCGCAGGTAAGCGTGCCGATGAAAAGGCGATAAAGCTGCTCGGCGAGGTTGGGGTTGAGGTAAAGATACTCAAGGTCACAGGCGGAGCCAAGGACCCCGACGAGTATATCAAAAAGTACGGAGCCGAGAGCTTCCGCAAGCTGATGGGCGGAGCCTCGGGACAGATAGATTACAGGCTCGGTGAGATTATAAACAAATATAACCTTGATATCCCCGACGAAAAGCTGTCCATGCTCAACGAGAGCTGTACGCTCATAGCAACGGTTTATCCCGAACTGCGGCGCGAGGTGTATATCACAAGGCTCTCGGAGCTTACAGGCATCTCAAAGGACGCCATTGCAATAGAAACAAAACGCAGGACAGGCTATCAGAGGGCTGCTCAGAAAAAGGAAATTATGAAAGAAAGCGAAAACAGCCTGCGGCATTACGGCGACAGAATAAACCCTGATGCTGTAAAGTACTCAAAGGCGGCAGAGACCGAGGAGCACATTCTGGGTATACTGCTTCTTTACCCAGAGTATCTCAAAGGCGGCGAGCTTTGTGAGGAGGATTTTCTCACTGAGTTCAACAAAAATGTATTTGTCGCTCTCAAAGGAAAGATCTCGTTGCAGGACGCAGGATATTTTGATATATCGCTTCTCGGAGACAGCTTTTCTCCCGAGCAGGTCGGAAGAATATTCGGTATGTACCACAGGAGAAGGGCTCTAACGGTAAATGACAAAAAGACATTTCTCGAACTTGTTGCAGCTCTGAAAAAAGAAAGAGAGCGTCTTGAGTCACGCAAGGCTTCTGATATGACGCCTGAGGAGCTTGCGCGCTTTTTTGAAAAGAAGCGTAAGAACAAGCAGTAAGCAATTTGGTTTATATACACGGTTGTAAAATTTCTAAGGAGAAAAACATGGCAAAGACTAAAGCAAAATCATCAAACGAAAAGGAAAAGAAGAACGAAGTAGTCGCCCTTATAGAAAGGGGTAAAAACAAAGGCTCTCTCACCAGCGAGGAAATCCTCGAGGTGGTAGACGAACTGGCAATGGATGTCGAGCAGATAGAGAAGCTGTATGAAACCCTTGAAAGCCTCGGAATCGAGGTGACGGGATATCCCGAGGGTGATATAGATATATCAGCTCTAGATATAGAGGTTATGGACGGATTTGACGAGTCCACAGAAGCATATGATGATGTTTCCCTTCAGGACGGACTTGTTATTGATGACCCGGTAAGAATGTATCTTAAGGAAATAGGAAAGGTAGACCTTTTAAGCAACGACAGAGAGCACGAGCTTGCTGAGAGAATGTCACAGGGTGATGAGCGTGCAAAGGAAATTCTGGTGGAAAGCAACCTGCGTCTCGTTGTAAGTATTGCAAAGAGATACGTAAACAGGGGTATGTTCTTCCTCGACCTTATACAGGAGGGCAATCTTGGTCTTATGAAAGCTGTTGAGAAGTTTGATTATACCAAGGGATATAAGTTCTCAACTTATGCTACCTGGTGGATAAGACAGGCAATAACGCGAGCGATTGCCGACCAGGCAAGAACAATCCGTATACCTGTCCACATGGTAGAAACAATCAATAAGGTTCTTCGTGTTTCGCGTCAGCTTCTTCAGGAGCTCGGCCGCGAGGCGACAACCGAGGAAATATCCAAGGAAATGAATATGCCTGTTGATAAGGTACGCGAGATTATGAAGCTCGCACAGGAGCCTGTGAGTCTTGAGACTCCTATCGGCGAAGAGGAGGACAGCCATCTCGGCGACTTTATCCCTGATGAGGACGCGCCTGCGCCTGCCGAGGCAGCATCATACACACTGCTTCGCGAGCAGCTCAACGAGGTTCTTCATACTCTCACAGCTCGTGAGGAGGAAGTACTCAAGCTCAGATTTGGACTTGAGGACGGCAGAACAAGAACACTTGAGGAAGTAGGCAAGGAGTTCAATATCACCCGTGAGCGTATCCGTCAGATTGAGGCAAAGGCTCTGCGCAAGCTCCGCCATCCCAGCCGTTCAAAGAGACTCAAGGACTATCTAGAATAAGAAACACTTGCTGTAAAACAAATGACAGGAGAAGATTATGGACAAAGAAAAGACTAAGATAGAGGACATATTCTTCGAGGAAGATACAATCACAGCGTCAGCGCACGCGCTGATTGAAAAATACAGCTTATGTGGCACGCTCTCAATGGATGACATTCTCGCATACACAGCGGGACTCGACTTTTCCGACGAGCACCTTGAGATGGTTTGCGACATTATTCTGAATGCGGGACTTGAGATAACAGGCCTGCCGACGCCTGACAGCGAATATTCCGCCGAACTGATTTTTGACAGCACTGAGTCCTTGCAGGACAAGGACGCAGACACCGTAAAGATAGAGGAATTGCCTGAAAAAGAGAAATTTGTAAGATTTCTTGAAGAAGCTTTCCGTAATCTCACAAAACGCGAGGAAAATGTGTTAAGATACAGATTCGGTCTTGATGACGGCAGAGTCAAGACGCTCAAGGAAACGGGCAGGGAGTTTGGCATCACAGCCATGCGGGTACGCCTCATTGAACATAAGGTGTTCCGCCGAATCCATTATTCGAGACGCCCAAAGCCATTCAGAAAATATTTAGAAGAACAGGAAGAAGAATGAAAAAAATAGGACTTATCGGTGCAATGACCAGCGAAATAAATCAGTTTTGCAGGGACTTTGGCGCACAGGATACAAATATCAAGGGAATATGGAAAGGCACATACCTTGACAAGGAAATTTACATATGCGAAAGTGGAGTTGGCAAGGTTAATGCTGCAATCGCGGCACAGAGGCTGTGCGATCACTTCGGTGTGGAAGCAATTATAAACTCGGGCGTTGCCGGCGGAATATACGAAAAGCTCAAAAAATGCGACATCGTCATTTCACAAAGACTTACATATCACGATTTTACACCGAGGAGCTTGCTTGCAAGCTATCCTCCGTACAGCGAGTATATGCAGGCAGACATGACACTTGTTGAGCTTGCAGAAAGAGCCTGCCGTGAGCTTGCCTCAGACGAGGGGATAAGTTACTACACAGGCACCGTTGTTTCGGGCGATTGCTTTGTCAGCAGCAGCGAAAAGGTACGCGAGCTGCGCGACAGCTTTGACGCATACTGCACAGAGATGGAGGGAGCGGCTATCGCTCACACTGCGACAGTGAACGGGCTTCCGTTTGTTGTAATAAGAGCAATTTCCGACTTTGCAGACGAGCAGGCGGAAGACTCTTTTGACACCTTTGAAGTACGCGCGGCGCGTGTTGCTGCGTTTATTGTGACAAGGATAATTCAGGGTCTGTAACCCTATAAAAACAATGATTGGAGAACGGTTATGACAAGAGAAAAGTCTAAGGCCAAGGACACATCTTCCGAAAAGGATTTTATCACAGAGGCGGCAAAGGCACTGATTGAAAAATACAAGGGCGAAGGAGCACTCTCAAGCAGCGACATTCTCACATACACCGAGGAAATGGCTTTGTCTATTGAGCAGATGGAAAAGCTCTATGACATACTTGAGAGCAACGGTCTTGAGATAACAGACTTTGCCGAGGAAGAGGAGCTGCTCCGCGAGATTACCGCCGAGCCTGCCGATATCAAGGACATCGACGGTGAGGAGGGCGAGATTCCTCAGGATTACTCACTCGTTAACGATTCAGTCAGAGTGTATCTCAAGGACATCGGAAAAATTCAGCTGCTCAGCTCGGACGACGAGTTTCAGCTTGCCGAAAAGATGGCGCAGGGCGACGAGGCTGCAAAAGCCGAAATTATCGAGAGTAACCTCAGGCTTGTTGTAAGTATTGCAAAGAAATATACAGGCAGAGGTATGCCGTTTCTCGATCTTATCCAGGAGGGAAATATAGGTCTTATGAAAGCGGTTGAGAAGTTTGACCACACCAAAGGATATAAGTTCTCGACATATGCTACCTGGTGGATAAGACAGGCAATAACACGCTCTATTTCTGTACACGGCAGAACAATTCCGCTTCCCGTCCATATTGTAGAAAAGATAAATAAAGTGCGCCAGATTTCACGAAACATCACTCAGAGAGTAGGCAGAGACCCGACAGATGCGGAAATTGCAGAGGAGATGAACACCTCTGTTGATAAGGTGCGCGAGATACTCAAGTTTGCACAGGACCCCATCAGTCTTGAGGAGCGTGTGGGCAAGGAAGACGATAGCGTAATAGGCGATTTTATCCCTGACGAGAATGCACCTAACCCCGAGGAAATTGTTTCTCAGACAATCCTGAGAGAAAAGATACTCGAGGCGCTTGACAGCCTGACCCCCAGGGAGTCGGCGGTTATAAAAATGAGATTTGGCCTTACCGACGGCAGAGTGAGAACTCTCGAGGAGGTGGGCGAGGAGTTCAAGATTACCCGAGAGCGCATCCGCCAGATTGAGGCAAAGGCTCTGCGTAAGCTCCGTCATCCCAGCCGCATAAAGCTCTTTAAGGACTACGGCAACAAGCCGTAAGAGTCTTTTTCGGTATAGCAAGACACGAATATGTACGCACAGATAAATATCAGCGACAGGTTGTATCCGCAGAATATTATTGCACAGACAGAAAAAAATGAAAGTAATACAAGAGAAATAAGCTCTGAAATTCTTTTGAATTTCAGGGCTTTTTCATACGGCAAAAGACATAGATATATTATTTCAAGCATTCTTCCGCCGTCAAAGCTACAAAGCGGAAAAAGATTAAGAAGCGACAAAAAAAGATTACAAAAAAGTGCAAAAACTATATAAATGCTCTTCATCCTGGTATAACATACAAGCAAGATAAGCGCAAGCAGAATGTTGAAAAAAGGTCCGGAAAAAGCGATTAAAAAGTCCTTTTTGTACGAAAGTGATTTGCCGTATCTTATCTCGGCTCCGAAAGGCAGAAGATATAAATCGGAGATTTTTCCACCGCAGAGGACTATTGTAAGCACATGACCGAGCTCATGAAATACGGCACAGGCAAGCACAATAAGAGGGTAGTATCCCTTGTTTGCAATACATAGAGCAAAAAAAGAAAAGATAAACAAAAAATGTATGTGAAGTCTCAAATTACATAGCTTTACCGTCTTAATAATTATCACCTTTTTCAAAGATCTTTTGCTCAAGAGTCTGTGCAAGATCGCAAAGCGTTATATTGTCTTTTTTTGCACCTGTGCCTGCCATTGTCTGTACTACATCGTTGCTATCAAGCAGTTTTACGGTACAGACGCCTGTTATAAGCAGAAGAGACAGCAATATGGAAGCTGTATTTTTTCTTTTCTTCATAAAATATACCCCACAGCATTTTTGTAAATTTTATGCTGCGGGGCGTTTTTTTATACTCGGGGCCTATCTTTCGTATCTTATATAATATCCTCTCGGGTATGAACATACAGGACAAACTGCCGGGGCGGCTGAGCCTCTTGCAATGTATCCACAGTTTGTGCAGAACCACAAGGTGTCCTCGGGTGCTCCTGCATAAAGGGTGTTGTCGTTTATCTCTGTGAGCATATTTTTCAGTATGTCTTTGTGATTTGTTTCTATTTCGCCTACGAGTCTGAACTTTTCGGCAATATCCTCAAAGCCCTCCTCATCTGCAATTCTGGCAAATTCAGGGTACATGGATTCGGCTTCATAGGTAGAACCTGCAATTGCCGACTCAAGATTTGCTCTTGTGTCGCCTACTTCGCCAAGATAGTCGTACCATAGCTCGGCGTGCTCTTTTTCCTGGTGCGAAAGATTCCACATAGAGTCGCCCACTGTTGCATAGCCGTTTTCGTATGCAACGCCCGAAAAGAGATCATATCTCGTATGCGCTTTTGATTCTTCGGCAGCGGCTGTCATGAGGTTTTTCTCTGTGCGTGTGCCCGCAAGACTGTTTTGATTTCTATCCATAAATAAAGAAAGCTCCTTTATCACATATATTCAAGGCAATAAACCTTAGTTCAGTATATGTAAAATCGGAGCTTTTGTCTAATATTGTAATATTTGAATTTTTATCTTCTGTAATTTCTTCTGTGAGCCATTTTTTTGTAGTAAATGTAACAGTAAACACCAAATAGCACTACCGCAAAGAATAGCGCCGATAAAAACCATCGACTTGTAAAGAAGTTCCCCAGCCAGTCGAGCAGATATAAAAGAGAGCTTCTGTCTATATTTGAGTCGGAAACGAGCTCGGTTCTGCCGAGCACAATCGAGTTTTTGTATGTCACCACAAGCTCGCCAAACGACTGGCCTTTGTGTACCGGCGCCTTTGCGTCCTCGTATACAAGTCGCTCAAGCGTTATATCATCTTTGTTGGTGTTGTTGGGCAGAAGTGCCTGTATATCGTCCTTTGCAAGCAGTGTCACATGGTCGATATTTGAAGCAAGAGAAACAGGTATCTCGCATAAAAGCGTTCCGCCGCCTGCAACCGTCTGCACCGAAAAGCTGTTGAAGCAAAGATCAAGAAGCGCTCTCGTGTCGGCGTATGCAAAATTCTCCGAATCGGTTTCGGGAGAATTCATAACCACCACAAGATACGATAAAGAGCCTTTTTTGGCAGTGGCAATAACACAGTTTCCGCCCTGAGGCGTGTAGCCCGAGCTCATACCGTTGACCCCGCGGTAGAAATAGTCCTTTTGCCCGTCAAGCCTGAGAATGAGTCTGTTGCGGTTGTTGAGATAACGGCGCACATTTGTCTTTTCTGTCGCTTCGATTACATAGTTTGTTGTGCCCGAGATTTTTACGATTTCATTTATGTAATATGCATAGTTTGCAATTTTTGCCATATCGTAGGCGGTTGTTACCATTTCTTCATCGTGAAGACCTGTCGGGTTTTTAAAAACAGTATCCTTTGCACCAATCTGTGCTGCCTTTTCGTTCATCATAACGCAGAACGCATCTATGCTGCCTGCCACATACTCGGCAAGCACATTTGCTGCGTCGTTTGCTCCCACAACAAGAAGTGCATACAAAAGCTCGCGTGCGGTAAATCCCTCTCCTGCCTTTATCGGATTTACGGGATTGAGCCTTGTACCGGTAGATTTTTTGACTGCGTTATCCGATGCGTATATCACAGTGTCAAGATCGGGTATATTCTCAACAGCCACAATCGCCGTCATAATCTTGACTGTGGAGGCGGGGTAAATGAGTTGCTTTGTGTTCTTTTCGTAGATTATAGCACCTGTGTCGAGATTTACAACCATTGCCGACACAGCCTCGGTGGACGGCGCTTCGACTGCCGCAAAATCGCAAAGACTCTTGCTGTCATAGTAGTAAAAATCCTTTGCGCTCTGCGGTGAAGTATTTGCCGCCGATACGCAAAAGGCAGGTATGAGCATAAATATCGCGCACATAAAGCAGGAAAGGCGGCGAAGCAAAGTACTATTGTTCATCTTTTGTGATTCCTTTTTCGTTTTCAAAATATTTTCGGGTGGTTGTGATGTTCCTTTTTATTTCCTCTGTCAGCTCGGACAGCGATGCAAACTTTTTTTCATCGCGCAGACGGGTGTAAAAGTCAATTTTTATTGACTTGCCGTAAAGGTCGCCGCAAAAATCAATGATATGAGTTTCGCAAAGAATGGGGGCAAGCTCGGTGTTTTCTGTTACGGTGGGCTTTTTGCCGACATCGGCAACCCCCAGATATTTTTTGCCGTCGATGTAGCAAAGACAGGCGTACACGCCGTTTTTTGGCTTGAGCTTTGTTTTTTCAAAAGCCTGATTTATTGTGGGGATACCCATTTTTGTACCGAGGTGTCTGCCGTGCACAACAGGATAGTAGATAGAAAAGGGTCTGCCGAGAAGAGCCGAGGCTTTCTCAATCTCACCGTTTTTTATATGCTCCCTTATTTTTGTGGAATTTACTTTTTCGCCCGATACTTTTACATAGTCGGCAATCACAGCCTGCGCGCCAAGCTTTTCAAGCTCGCACTTGAGCACCTCACAGGTGCCCTCCTTATCTTTACCGAAGCTGAAGTTGCCGCCGCATACCGCAATCTTGCACGAGAGGGTGTCTATCAGAATCTTTTTGCAAAAATCCGCTGAGTTCATATTGCACACAGCGGAAAAATCCTCGTAGTAGAGAATGTCAACTCCGAGCTCCTCGAGTATTTTTTGCTTTTCGTCGTTGTTGGTGATAAGGGTGTTCTCTTTGCCGGAACAGTTCGACAAAAAGCCTGACGGATGTTCCCCGAAGGTATAAACACAAAGAGGAAGCTCCATATTTTTTGCCAGCTTCCTTGCTTTTTTTATAAGTGCGGTGTGTCCCAGATGAACTCCGTCAAAGTTCCCGAGCGCAACTACCGAGCCATTTAAAACTATATTTTCCTTCGAGTATATAATCTGCATTTTTATCCCTTTGTCCAAATTCTCTTCTTATCTACTAATATAATACATAATTTATGCATTTATGTCAAGAAAATTTTGTGTTTACAAAAAAGAGTAAACTTTGTTTTTTTGCGGCAAAATCGGGCAAGACTGGCGAAAAAAACATAAAAAGGCAAAAAATATTTTTTTGAAAAATAAAATATTTCAAAGATAAAGCAAAAACGGTTTTTGTTGTAAAAAAACTGTCCTTAAGTATAATTATATTTACCCGAAAAAATAACGAAAGGACCTGTATATATGAAAGACCTTTTAAAGTTTGGTGTTGTGTGTTGCGGAAAAAATGTAAAGGAGCTGTCGCTTGCAGTAAAGTGCTGCAACCTTGTTACAAGAATACTCAAGGAGGGCGGCTACAATCTTGGCGGTTACCACACCGTTATCACAGATCACAGTGATAAGGCAGGGATGAAGATGTGCAGCGAAAAGATCTTTTTTCTTTGCAAGAACTGCGATATAGTTTTTACAATCGGCTCCGATGGTTTTGACAAGGATGATATAATACCCGAGATAACCTCAAAAATATGCGAAACCGAAACAGCGTTTTTTACCTCTAATCTCTGCGGTCATGCAAGTATCGGCAATTATGAGCACAACAGGACCAAAAAAGGAGCAAGAAAGGCATATCTTCCGACAAGAAGTCGCTCGGGCGTGTGCGCCGACGCACTTTTAATGAATCTGCGGTGCGACGAGGAGTTTATTTCGGATATTTTGCCCCGCCTTTTGCCATCGGTAGGCTTTGCCTTGCAGGGACTTTCAGGTAAGAGCGCCGACGATGGAAAGCGATTTCGAGACGCAATAAACGATATTTGCAAGAGCAGACAATTTGGTTCAAGTTTAGCTGAAATTTAGACTTAAAAAATTGCTTAATTCTATAAATTTTTGACATAAAGTGTTAAAAAAATACAGGAATTTAAATTTAGACATATATTTGTTCATATTCGGTTCATCAACTGTGCGGAAAAATATTATATAATTGTTAACGAATAGATGATTTATATCATTTATTGTTTAAAATTTGTTTAATTATTAAAATGCATAGGAGGAAAGTTCCATGGGACTCAAGATACTTATCGCAGATGATGACAACAATATAAGCGATCTTTTGAAGATCTGCCTCGAAAACGAGGGATATGAGATAGTTACAGCCAACAACGGCATAAAGGCAGTTTCGGCATTCAAGATTTATGAGCCCGACCTTGTGCTTCTTGATATTATGATGCCCGGCAAGGACGGCTGGCAGGTATGCAGAGAAATAAGAGAGATTTCATCCAAGCCTATTATTATGGTAACAGCAAAGAGCGAGGTATTTGATAAGGTTCTGGGACTTGAGTTGGGTGCGGATGATTTTATTACAAAGCCCTTTGATATAAAAGAGGTTACAGCGAGAATCAAGGCAGTGTTCCGCCGTTATTCGGGGCACGAGAGCGATGACTCCGAGATTATCAAGTTCGATAATATCGAAATCAGCCTCCAGAAGTACGAGCTCAAGCTCAACGGCAAGGCTGTTGATATTCCCCCCAAGGAGCTCGAACTTCTTTATTTCCTCACATCGAATTACAACAGAGTTTTCACAAGAGATCAGCTTCTTGACAAGGTATGGGGTTTTGATTACCTCGGTGACTCGAGAACTGTTGATGTCCATGTAAAGAGACTGCGCGAAAAGCTTGAGGGCGTTTCAGACAAGTGGCAGCTCAAGACAGTGTGGGGCGTTGGATATAAGTTCGACCTTTTACAGCAGTAATACATAAAAAGAAAAGTGGTCTATTATAGACCACTTTTTATTTTTACAGTGCTACCATCTGTACTGTATTGTCGTTGAAGTCAAGAGAAATCCTGCGCTGTGCGCCATCCTTGCAGATTACAAAGTCTACTATGCCGACACCTTGTACTTTAACGGCATCTTCGCTTATTTCAAGCACCTCTCCCATCTCGCTTTCGGGGTATACGGCGGTGTTGTCCTTGATAACAGCCTTTATCATATTTCCAAACCGAAGCTCCACGGGATATTTGCTGCTGCCTACGCGTAATGTTGCCTTGCGCGGTGTATTGTCATAGTTGTACCAGTCGACAGCGATAAGATAGATGTGTCTTTCGTCGTCGTTGTCATAAACAGTAAACTGCACATCGTTACCGCATTCGATATATGTATGTTCGGTGTCAGCAAGCTTTTGCAGCTGTTCCTGCAAGAAGTGGGTATAAAGCTCACAGACAGTATCGTTTGCCGGGTATGCGTTGGCATTGAGAAGTGTGAGATAGCCGTCTCCTATCTTGTAGCGTATCATAAGAGGTGTGCCATCGTCACAGCTTGCAAGAGTTTCGTATCCGTCCTTGGGATTTACACATACCGAAACCGGCTTTCCTTTGTAAGAACGCTGCTCGTACAGAGCCTTGCCGTCGGTGTGCGTCAGCTTGTGGGAAATAGGTTTTAAGTCGTAGCTGCGGATAGAAGAAAGAGCTGTCTGCGTTGCGAAGTGCGCTCTGCTCATAAGCAGACTTCCGCCCTCCAGGATATAGTCCCAGAGCTTGTCAAGGTCGCCCTCTTCTGCCTTGTTGTAGCCTGCAAAGCTCAGTGCTTTGTAGCGCGAAAAAATCTCTGCCGCACTCTCGATGGGGATAACATCTACGCTGCCTTTCGGAGTGCCGGTGTAATAGCCGCAGGATTTGTCGGGTTCTATACCGTGGATAATGAGAATCTGCCCGATATTACTCTTTGGATACACAATGTTAAGACACGGCTTCCAGCTGTTTTCAGCCTCTCCGTTGCTCTCGCCCTCAAATCCCCAGGGACGATGGTTGCCAAAAGCGTGCCAGCCGTCAAGCCGTCCCTGAATAAAGGCAGCAGGTGCGTAGAAGTGCCCTTTTCTAGTGTGAGAGAGAATGTATTTATAAAAGTCGTTCTTTTCCTTGGTGTGACCGATAAGAGCGTCGGTGAATCTGTGATATTTGCTGAAAGCCTCCTCCATGCGCCACAGACCTTCTTCTGTATTTATTTCGCTTGCGCCCTGCATATAGGGGACATAAAGAGCAAGTCTGTATCTGCGGAAGTGGTCGGGTGTTGCGTGAGGAGTCGAGCCCCACTGAACAGCAAGGTGTGCCGTGAAATGGGTGTCGTAAGCGGTAGCCGTGCCTCTGAGAAACGAGAGCAGCGGTTCTGTCGGGCTGTACATTGTTTCGGCCCCGATTGTCTTGTAGCCCGCTTCAATAAAAAGCCTGAACTGAGTTGTAACACCCGTATGGCGCGTCGCGTCAAAGCGCATTTTTGAAAGCATTGACACTGCAAAATCGTGTCCTGCCTGATAATCTCTTTGCACATCGGGACGGCGGTAATGGTAAACATCGTTTCCCTCAAATAGATAGCTGTTGGGAGAACGCTCAGTGTGTGCGCGTGTGGGGTTCTCGCGGAATATGCGCTGACCCATGTCGGCAAACTGAATGTCGGCAAGCGAGTTTACCTTGCCTGTGCCCCAGTAGAACTGAGAGCCGTCGCGCTCGTGCATCTGTCTGCCAAGAAAGCCGTCGCCTGCAATAACACTGTCGGGTGGATTGCAGTCCATGCCCGGAAGCTCTCTGCCGTCTACCATAAGAGAGTATTTCATACCGAGCTCATTCAGCACCCTTGCAAAATCTCGCCAAAGCTCCTCGTCAAACACTCTGATACCGCTCCAGCGGTATGTCGGGCGCATGGTGACAAGATTGCCTGCATTGTTCGATAAATACCAGCAAAGGTATTCTTCAAGGCTGTCCTTGTCCTGTGGGATGTATATAAGGTCGCCTGTCCCTGTGATAACACCATCATCTTCTTTTATTGCGAGCAGCGGCGCTGTGCCTTTTGTTACCTCACCGTCTGCTGTGAGGTAAAAATCCACATTGACACCCGTTTCCTTGACATCAAGGCGGATACCGTGCAGCCCCTTGTGTTCGAAAATGTATTCTTCCTGTCCCGAGATAAGTCCCGACGGGCAGGAAAAGGAAGCCTTTACATTATCGGCACCTGTACGGATAAGTACGGGAAGCTTGCTTCCGACAGCACCTACCGGGGAAACAGCTATAATGTCGAGCCTGCCGTTTGGCTGCTCAATAATGCCTAGCTCGTGTATAGAATAGGGCATTACATCGTGATAGTCCGAAATATATGTAATTTCAATTTTGTTCTCGCTGTTCGAAAGTACGCCCGCAGGGAGTGTAAACGACCACTCAGAACCTGCATGGCAGCGTTCAAAGACCTCACCGCAGAAAACTTCTTTGTCGTTGATTTTGACCTGAAATTCAGGCCATTCCTGGCGCGAGATATGCTGGCTCGTCCAATCAAACTGTGCTCTGTCGGTCGTGGGAATCATAAATTCGGGCACGATATTTCTGCCATTGTCGCCTGTAAGATGAGGACTTTCGATATAGATGCTTCCCGTGTAGCCATAAGCCTCTACCCAGTAGCCGACAAGAGCGGTCTTTTCAAGAGGAATGTGTACTTTCTGAGAGAGCTTTGTCCAGTCGTAGCTTCCCTCGGGGAAATCTATTGTGATACGCTCATCAGGCTCGTATGCGGCGCAGGACGGTGCAACACCGTCTTTCCTGTAGCGAAGTTCAAGACAGATACGGAAATATCCGTCCTTATCAAATTTGAGATTTTCGGCCTTTGCAAAAATACCAAAATCAAAACTTTCCGGCACAGGGTTCATCTCTATATGAGAAAGACCGGGCGGCCAGGGGAGTCTTTTGTATATACGGCGGATATAATTCTCGCTCTTTTTTGAAGAAAGATTAAGACAGTACTGCGCTCTATACGCGTGTTCGTTGTCGAGCGCGTCCTCTATCGAGCGGTATTTCTGCGGATAGTGGGGCTCGTTTTTGAGCTGATAGTAAAGCGCTGTATCACCCGTCACAAAAAGTCTGTGGCGTTTTGTTAGGTCGAGTTCTTTTCCGTTGGCGTCAAAGGCTGCTGTCTGCCCCTTGCGCAGTGTCTTGCCGTTTTCGGCATCGTAGAATTTAAAGTACTTTTCAAAACTCATAAAAGCCCTCCTGAAAAACTGTAAATCATTAACTATAGTTTATCCTTGTCAGCTTTTTTTCGGTGAATAAAATGTAAATAATCGGTATATTATTGTGAAATTTTAGAAAACAAAAAAATTCTTGACAAAACACAAAAATAAGAGTATAATGTCAAAAGACCGCAAAACTTAATAATCAGGGGAGCGTAAAGCTGAGATGTAAGACAGATAGTCTTCGAACCCTTTTAACCTGTTCGGATAATACCGGCGTAGGAAGTGTTATTTTCGTATTTATATGCGACACAATAAGGTTTTTGTATCGACCTTTGTTTTTCACTGCACCGATATTGAGTGTGCGGTGAATTTTTTATTTTTAAGGAGGTCATCTATATGACAAAAACCAAAAAGCTCACAGAGTGCGCCATTATGGTGGCGCTTGCGGCAGTGCTTTCGATGGTAAAGGTGTATAACCTGCCACTTGGCGGCTCGGTTACACTTTTAAGTATGCTTCCGATATGTATAATATCGGTAAGGCATGGTATAAGGACAGGTCTTTTTTCTGCCTTTACCTATGCCTGCATACAGTTTGCTTTCGGCATGATTTTTGACGGACTTTTAGGCTGGGGAATGACGCCCTTTATCTGGTTCGGCTGCGTTGTGTTTGACTACTTACTCGCCTTTTCGGTGCTCGGCTTTGCAGGAGTTTTCAAAAAAAGCGGGAATATGGGTATTATTGCAGGTGTTGCGATGGTGCTTGTTTTGAGATTCCTCAGTCACCTTATCTCGGGAAGTATCTTCTTTGATATATGGTGCCCAGAGGGTTGGGCAAATCCGTTTATCTACTCTGTTTGCTACAACGGCTCATATATGCTGCCCGAGCTTGTGTTTACAGTAGCGGGAACGATTGCTCTTATCAAGCTTCCGCAGTTTAAGAAAATTCTCGGAAAATAATAAAAAATCGACCCTTTCGGGTGGATTTTTTATTCTTCGTCGACCTGCGGCTTATATTCGTCGAGCAGATAGTCCTTGTACATTCCGTACTGCTTTGCCGAGCAGAGCACCTCGACAAGCGAGCCGTCCTCTGTATAGTCGACAGAAAGCACTGTTGCAGTTTTGTATAGGTTATTAAGAGGTGCCTGCACATCAAACGGGAACAAGAACTTCACCTTTCGCAGGGCGCTTGACAGCTCTTCTTCTATAATTTCAAGAAGCGATTCTATGCCGTAGCCGGTCTTTGCAGATACAAAGACTGCCTTTTTGTCGCCGACATACTGCTTTTCGGGGATGCTGTCGAGCATATCGCATTTGTTGAAGACATAAACCGTCGGCTTTCCGCCTGCATCAAGGTCGGCAAGCGTCTTCTCGGTTACATCCTTTTTCATTTCGGCGTTCTCATCGCACGAGTCGATTAAGATAAGCAAGAGGTCTGCGTACTTTGCCTCATCAAGCGTGCTGCGGAATGCCTTTACAAGTCCGTGAGGCAGGTTGTTTATAAAGCCTACCGTATCTGTGAGCAATATCTCAAGCCCAGACGGGAGCGTCAGCTTGCGCACTGTGGGGTCAAGCGTTGCAAACAGCTTGTTCTCGGACAGCACTCCTGCATTTGTGAGATAGTTTAAGAGTGTCGACTTTCCTGCATTTGTGTAGCCCACGATTGCAACATTTGGAATATTGGATTTTGTACGCTTGGAGCGCATAATATCGCGGTTGCTCTCAAATTCTGTCAGAGCCTCTTCAAGCGCTGCTATTCGTCTTTTTATATGACGGCGGTCGGTTTCGAGCTTTGTTTCGCCGGGACCTCTTGCACCTACGCTTCCGCCTGCGCTGCCACCCTGACGCGAAAGTTCAATACCTTTACCCGTGAGTCGGGGAGAAGTGTATCTGAGCTGCGCTATTTCTACCTGCAGTTTGCCCTCGCCTGTCACCGCGTGCTTTGCAAAAATATCGAGTATCAGCATTGTGCGGTCGATAACTCGAAGCTCGCTCTTGCCGCCCTGCCCGATTTCATTCTCAAGATTTTTTATCTGTGAGGGTGAAAGCTTGTAGTCGAACACCACAAGGGATATGTCGTTTGCCGAGCATAGCTCAGCTGCTTCCTTTGCCTTGCCTGCACCGATGTAGGTCGCAGCTTCGGGTGAGGGGCGGCACTGGGTCATATAATAAAACTTGCACTCCTGCTCGTCGGAAAGAGCCGTTTCTACAAGCAGTCTCAGCTCGTCAAGCGACTTTTCGACCTTATCGGCATCTGTGCTGTTAAAATACAGCGACATCAGAAGTACGCCGTATTTGCTCTTTTGTATCATTTCGGTTTCGGGCATAGTTGCCTCCTGTTTCTTAGCCTTTACACGATAATTATATAATATATTTGCCCAAAAAGCAAGAGCACAAACATTTATTTCAAAAAAACACGGGTATAGTGTCAAAAAGTGAAAAAAATACTTTATTTATAAAATTTTTTGTGATAAAATATATCTTGTAATGATAAATACGAGAGGTAGAAATGCAAAACAAATCACTTATCATAAAAGGCGCAAGAGTTCATAACCTCAAGAATGTAGACCTCGAGATTCCGCGCGACAAGCTTGTTGTTTTTACAGGACTTTCGGGTTCGGGAAAATCCTCTTTGGCATTTGATACCATATATGCAGAGGGACACAGACGCTTTGTAGAGTCACTTTCGTCGTACGCAAGAATGTTTCTCGGACAGCTTGACAAGCCTGATGTTGATTCTATCGAGGGACTTTCTCCCGCCATTTCAATCGACCAGAAAACAACTTCAAAGAACCCTCGTTCAACTGTAGGCACAGTTACCGAAATATATGATTATATAAGACTTCTTTATGCAAGAGTGGGTGTGCCTCACTGTCCCGTTTGCGGCAAGAAGATTGAACAGCGCACAATCGACAGTATTATCGACAGCATTATGGATCTGCCCGATAAGACAAAGTTTATGATACTCGCGCCTGTTGTTAAGGGCAAAAAGGGTATGCACGAAAAGGTCTTTTCCGACGCGCAGAAAAACGGCTTTGTCAGAGTGCGCGTTGACGGCGATGTTCTCACTCTCGGCGAGGATTTTGGTCTTGACAAGAACAAAAAGCACAACATTGATATTGTTGTTGACAGACTTGTGATGAAAGATGATATAAGAAGCCGCCTTACCGACTCTGTCGAGAGCGCACTTTCGCTCACAGACGGACTTGTGACAGTATTTCTCCCCGACGCTGAGGCAGAGCATGATATGATGTTCTCGCAGAACTATGCCTGCGAGGAGCACGGCATAAGTCTTGGCGAGCTTGCTCCCAGAATGTTCTCATTCAACAATCCCTTTGGCGCCTGCCCCGAGTGCGACGGTCTCGGACAGACTCTCGTGCTCTCACCTGACAAGCTGCTGCCCGATAAGAGCATATCTATGGCAGGCGGAGCGTGCGTATGCAACGGCTTTAAGACAATAAACGGAAAAAACTGGACAGGCAGAATTATGGAAATGGCTCTTTCAACAGTCGGCGGCAGCATAAAGACTCCTGTGGAAAAGCTCTCGGACGAGGCTTACAATGTGCTTTTATACGGCACAGGCGAGCAAAGCTATCCTGTCAGCTTTGCAGGCAGGGTGTACTACACAAAGTACGAGGGACTCATAAACGAGATTAACCGCCGATACAGTATGTGCATGAACAATCCCGAACAGAGGGAGTATTACGAGCAGTTTATGGAGGAAATTCCTTGCCATGTCTGCAGCGGTAAGCGACTCAAAAAGGAATCTCTCGCCGTAACTGTCGGCGAGAAGAATATCGCCGAGGTCTGCGAAATGCAGCTGTCCGAGGCGCTCGCATTCTTTAAGAATCTCGAGCTTGACGAAAAGAGCAGGCTCATTGCAAAAGAGATTCTCAAGGAGATAAAAGAAAGACTCGGATTTCTTGAGAGCGTGGGCCTGAGCTATCTTACTCTCGCAAGAGGCGCAGGCGGTCTATCGGGAGGAGAGAGCCAGAGAATAAGGCTTGCAACACAGATAGGCTCGTCCCTTATGGGCGTCCTTTATATACTTGATGAGCCGAGTATAGGACTTCATCAGAGAGATAACGAAAAACTCATTGCAACCCTCAAGAGGCTGCGCGATATCGGCAATACGCTTATTGTGGTTGAGCACGATGAAGAAACTATGCTTGCTTCCGACTATATAGTAGATATCGGTCCCGGTGCAGGTGTACACGGCGGCAAGATTGTTGCCTGCGGAACACCGCAGGAACTCATGAAAAACAAAAACTCTGTAACTGCAGACTACCTGTCGGGGCGAAAGAAAATCGCCGTCCCCGAGCAAAGGCGTCCGGGCAACGGCGGGTATATAAAGATTGTCGGAGCGCGCGAGCATAATCTCAAGAATGTGGATGTAAAAATTCCGCTCGGAACACTCACTTGTATTACAGGTGTGTCGGGCTCGGGAAAATCCTCTCTTGTCAACAGCATTCTTTACAAGGTTCTGTCGCGCGACCTCAACCGGGCACACACAATTCCGGGTGCTCACACAAGGATTGAGGGACTCGAGCATCTTGACAAGGTTATTGCAATCGACCAGTCGCCGATAGGCAGAACTCCGCGTTCGAACCCTGCGACATATACGGGACTTTTCACTGACATAAGAGCGCTTTTCGCGTCTACAACAGATTCCAGAATACGCGGCTACAAGCAGGACAGGTTCTCCTTTAACCTCAAGGGAGGACGCTGCGAGGCGTGCGAGGGCGGCGGCATGATAAAGATAGAAATGCACTTTCTGCCCGATGTTTATATCACCTGCGACTCTTGCAAGGGCAAGAGATACAACAGGGAAACTCTCGAGGTAAAATACAAGGGCAAATCAATCTTTGATGTGCTTGATATGACGGTTGACGAGGGACTCAGGTTCTTTGAAAATCTTCCGGCACTCAGGCGCAAGCTCCAGACTCTTTATGATGTGGGACTTGGATATATCAAGATAGGACAGGCGTCCACAACACTGTCGGGTGGCGAGGCACAGAGAATCAAGCTTGCTACAGAGCTTTCAAAAAGAGGTACAGGCAGAACTGTATACATCCTGGATGAGCCTACCACGGGACTTCATACAGCCGATGTCGAAAAGCTTGTTGAGGTGCTCCAGAGACTTGTCGACGCAGGAAACACTGTAATTGTAATCGAGCACAATCTCGATAT
>JAZNMZ010000038.1:0-14816 GCA_045580005.1 Eubacteriales bacterium
GAGAGGTCGTATACCGGTCATTATTTAAAAGAATTGCTCAAAAAATAAGAAAAAAACAGATTCCTTTCGGAATCTGTTTTTTTGCTTTTATATTATCCGAACACCCACATTTTGAGTATTGCAAGTGACTCGCGAAGATAGCAGGGCAGATAGTTGTACCATTGTAAAGAGGCGTGCAGATGATATACATCCGAAAATCCCTCAAGCTTCGCAATAGAAGTGCCTCTGTATATATGAAAATTGTTTGTCACCACAACCACCGAATATTTGCCGTCAAAGCGAGCGTCAAGAAGCTCCTTGGAATACCTCATATTCTCGTTGGTGGAGGTGGCCATTTCTTCTTTTATGATTTTTTCCTGCGGTACTCCGTGCGATAGCAGATACTTTTCCATAACGCTTGCCTCTGTCACAGTTTCCTGAAATCCTTTGCCGCCTGTTACAACAATAAGAGCGTCGGGATTCTTGGCGTGATATTTTATTGCAGAATCAAGTCTCAGTTTCAGCGGCACTGTCAGTCTGTCACCGCGCACGCCTGCACCAAGCACGATTACGGCGTCCTCGGTGTAGTCTACATTGTCGTTCTGCCCGTATATGGCAATAAATCCAACTAGGATAATTTCTGCGCACAACAGAGCGATAACAAGAAACTTTATATACTTTCCTATGCCTTTTTGTGTTATTTTGCGGATTTTTGCTTCAAAAATGCCGCAAAGTATGAGAAAAGAACCGAGAAATATCGTGAGTATAACTCCAAGATTGAAGTTTGAAATCATATACAAAAGCGTACCGTTGAGAAAAATCAGAGTGCCCAGTATGAGTAAAATTGTTCTTGTCATATATTTCCTTTCGTTTGTTCAAATAGCTTTCTTCATACAGCAAAGCTCTCGAGTGTTCTCCCGTCCGATTTGTCAGTTTTCTTTGAGATATTCTGCCTGCACCCTCTGAGATTAAAAGCATTCGCTGCAGAATTCGGGAATCTTATCAAAGTTTGTGCGTCTTTGACCGAGCAGCCAAGAGAGAAGATTGGTATTCCTGTAGGCGTAGTCGATGGCATTGTTGTGACCGTAGCCCTCAATTACATAAAGCTCGGCGCTTCCGCCTGCCTCGTTCACCGCGTCTGTCATAAGACGCGAGTATGTCATAGGCACAAGACTGTCGCCGTCTCCGTGAAAGGCATAAACAGGTGTGGTACGCAGATTGGGTGCGCGCCAGGACATACCACCCCCCGAAACGGGAGCAATTCCTGCAAAAAAGTCAGGATATGTAAGCCCCATCATCCAGGTCCCAAATCCGCCCATGCTCGAGCCTGTGATACAGATACGGTCGTTTTTTATACCGAACTCTGTGACGACAGAATCTATAATCTGTTTAACTTCCGATACGATATTGTCCCACACAAAGTGTGTGGGACACTGTGGGCAGAGCACGACGGCAGGAATTTCCTTGCCCTCGGATATGAGCTTCGGAACACCGTGACGAGAAAGATGTTCTATCTTGACTCCTCGCTCACCTGCGCCGTGGAGATATATAAGAAGCGGCAGGTTTTCGTATGAGTCGGGATAAAAAATCTCGTAGTTTATACCAAATTTGTTTTCGTTGTAAGGATATATTTTTAAGTTCATAACATTACCTCTTATATGAATTACAAAAAGGCTGAAGGATTTAGATGTCTAACATTTGTCGATTGCAGTCTTACATTACTCAAAATGTTTTTGATGCGCTCAAAGCTCGATATGATATAAATTTTGTTGCCGCAAGGCAACATATCGAGCAGCCAGGCACATCGAATCGGCGAGACATATTTCACACACGAAAAATGCGCACATTATTGAAAAAAAGCACTTCCGAGGAAGTGCTTTTTCTGGGGTGAGTAAAGAGATTCGAACCCTCGACCTTCAGGGCCACAACCTGACGCTCTAACCAGCTGAGCTATACCCACCATATATGCCTATATAAAATAATGGCGTGCCTTGAGGGACTCGAACCCCCGACCTACTGCTTAGAAGGCAGTTGCTCTATCCAGCTGAGCTAAAAGCACATATCATTATTTTATTTTGGAGCGGGTGATGGGAATCGAACCCACGCAATCAGCTTGGAAGGCTGAGATTCTACCATTGAACTACACCCGCATATCGGCTTTTTTGAACCGCCTATATATATTACCACAATTATATATGTTTGTCAAGATGTTTTTTGAAAAATTGAGTAAAAAATGTATTTTACCGGTCACATCACCCTTGTTTCACCGCTATATAGCAGATAAATCCGGGTAGATCCGGCTTTTCAAACAGCACACTTCCGTCCTCTGTGCAGGTGTGTGACATGCCCGACACTCCCTTGCCCGTGAGCTTTACTGCCGCCTCCTTGCGTACCCACAGCTCGGCAAAGGAGTATTTGCCGGATTCGAGAGAAGCCCTTTCTGCAGGGGAAAAATACTTGGCAGCAAGCTTTTTTTGCGTATCATAATCGGGGAGTCTGCGGTTTTTGCTTTCTATATCAAGACCTATTTCGCAGTCGGCTATGACAACCGCCACGGATTCGTCTGCGTGTGACAGACTTACAAAAATCGGCGCGCTTTCAAAATACGGCTTGCCGAGAGGACTTCTTTTTACAGCAAAGTCGCATCTGTCATCAAGGCGAAATGCCTGTCGGCATTTTTGTGCCGACAGGCTCATTAAGCTGTCGCTTGAAATGTTTTTGTCTTTTTGGTATATAAAGAGCCGATATTTCATTATTCGTTGCTCTGCGGAGCTTCTGCCGTTTCAGTGCTGTCAGCGCCCTCCTCGGCTATCTGTCCGTCAGACTCTTCTTCTTTCTTTACGGTTGTGAAGCTTGCGATTGTTGTATCGTCCGAAACCTTCATAATCGTTACACCGCCTGCCGTACGGCCGTAGGTGTTGATACTCGAAATGGTTGTTCTGATGATTGTACCCGAGGTTGTGATGAGCATAACATCGTCTTCCTCGCTTACAGCCGCCATACCGCAGACCTTGCCGTACTTGCCACCGACATTGTGACAGATAACGCCCTTACCGCCGCGGTTGTGAAGAGGAAATTCCTCCTGCTTTGTGAGCTTGCCAAAGCCGTTCTCGGTAATTGTGAGAATCTTGCGTTCGTCGTCAGCATGTGTTGCCGATGCGCCGACAACAAAGTCGCCGTCAGAAAGCTCTATTGCCTTAACGCCTCGCGCTGTTCTACCTATTGTACGCGCCTTTTCCTCCGAGAAGTGAACAGCCATACCGTCGTGTGTTGCAACAGTCATAATGCAATTGCCGTCTGTCTTGAGAACACTCAGCAGCTCATCACCCTCATCAAGGTTGATGGCAATAAGGCCGCTTCTTCTCGCGTTCTTGTAGTCCGAAAGGTGAGAACGCTTGATGATGCCGTTCTTTGTTATCATTGTGAGGTATTCGTCCTCAGAGAATTCCTGGATTGAGATGTATGCAGTAATCTTTTCGTCCTGCGAAAGCTCGATAACATTTATAAGGTTTGTACCCTTGGCGGTTCTGCCTGCTTCAGGAATTTCATAACACTTCTTTATAAATACCTTGCCGAGATTGGAAAAGAGCATAAGGATGCTGTGGCTGTGAGCCGTGATAACGCTCTGCACGAAATCTTCTTCCTTGGTCTGCATACCAAGAATACCCTTGCCGCCTCTGCGCTGTGCAGTGTATGCGTCGGCAGGCATACGCTTGATATAGCCTGCATGAGAAATGGTGACAACACATTCCTCGCGCTCGATGAGGTCTTCCATGAGGATTTCGTTTTCGACAACTTCAATTTTTGTTCTTCTCTCGTCGCCGTAGCGGGCTCTGATTTCAAGAAGCTCTGATTTTACAATTTCGCCAACCTTTACTTCATCAGCGAGTATTTCAAGAATCTCTTCAATCTTCTTTCGGAGGTCTTCGAGCTCTGTAATCAGTTTTTCGATTTCAAGACCAGAGAGTCGGCCGAGAGGCATCTGAACGATTTCTGTCGCCTGAATTTCTGTAACATCAAATCGAGCAATAAGGGTTTCCTTTGCTTCAGGGATAGTTTTTGAAGCACGGATAACTTTTATTACCTCGTCGATATTGTTGATGGCTATCATAAGACCCTCAACAATGTGAGCACGCTTCTGTGCCTTTTCGAGATCATAGCGGAGTCTCGCCTCTACAACATCAAGCTGATGACGGATATAATGCTGGAGAATCTGCTTGAGATTGAGTACTTTAGGTTCGCCGTGTACGAGTGCGAGCATATTGATAGCGCAGGTTTCCTGCATCTGTGTATACTTGTACAGAAGATTGAGCACGATATGCGGATTTGCGTCGCGGCGCAGGTCGATAACAATTCTCATACCTGCTCTGCCCGACTCATCCCTGATGTCTGTGATACCGTCAATACGCTTGTCCTTTACAAGGTCGGCAATGCTCTTTACAAGCATACTCTTGTTTACCTGATAGGGAATTTCGGTAACAACAATAGATGTCTTGCCGTTGCGCTCCTCAAAGTCTGCCTTGGCTCTTACCATAACCTTGCCGTGACCTGTCATATATGCCTCGTATATGCCAGAGGTACCGTAGATTGTGCCGTATGTCGGAAAATCAGGGCCTTTGATAAAGTTGATAAGCTCGGGAATTTCGCAGCCGGGGTTTTCGAGAAGGTGGATAGTACCGTCGATAACCTCTGTCATATTGTGGGGCGGAATATTTGTCGCCATACCAACCGCGATACCGATAGAGCCGTTTACAAGAATGTTGGGGAAGCGTGACGGAAGAACTGTCGGCTCCTTGAGCTTGTTGTCAAAGTTGGGCATAAACTCAACTACATTCTTGTCAATATCAGAGAGCATTTCATCGGAAATGCGCGCCATTCTCGCTTCTGTATAACGGTAAGCAGCCGCGCCGTCGCCGTCTACATTACCAAAGTTGCCGTGGCCCTCAATAAGAGGATAACGCAGAGAGAAAGGCTGTGCAAGACGCACCATGGTGTCATAAACCGCCGCGTCGCCGTGAGGGTGGTAGTGACCTAGTACATTACCTACGGTTGTGGCAGACTTACGGAAAGGCTTGTTGTATGTGAGTCCGTCCTGATGCATAGCAAAGAGGATACGCCTGTGTACAGGCTTAAGACCGTCTCTTACGTCGGGAAGGGCTCTGTCAATAATAACCGACATTGCATATTCGATAAAGGAGCGTTTAACTTCCTTTTCGATTTCAACATCCATTATTTTGTCACGAAAGCGACCGTTACCTTCAAATTTTTCGTCCATTTATGTTTTCCTCCGATGTAGTTTTCTGTATTGAAAGTCGTTTGATTATTCTTCAGCTTCGCGCGCTTCAAGCTCTGCCTGGCGCTCTGCGAGATATTCCTGCCGGTTTTTCTCTTTTTCTTCCTCACGCTGCTTGTCGAGCTTTTCCTGAGCCTTTATATATTCGCTCGCAAGACGCTTGCCCTGCGATTTGTTCTGCGCGTAGCGCAATGCTGTCGCAAGCTGCGTGTCGGTGTAGAAATATCTGTCTTTATATGAGTTTATTATAGTCGTCATTGATGTGACCATATCGTATGTCACAAGGGTTGACGGATTTTTGTTTCCCAGCTGCACTTTCTGATAAATGAGAGTCGCGCAGGCTGTGGCGTCGTCGTACACTCCGTCGATTGCCTTGTCTGTTAAAAGGCCAAGTATGCCGAACCTCTGCTCAAGAGCAAGCACTGCGTCGTTCTGCGCTCCCGGAACAATGTCAACATAGTTTGCATGGTTGAAATGAGAAAGTTCCTCGGGGAAAATGTACTTTTCCTCGCACAGTGGAATCTCGACATCGGGGATAAGTCCCACTCCGTTGTATGAGGTCATATCCTTTGTCAGAAGCTCAAAGCTTGTAATAGTGAAGCTATCACCGTTTGAGACGCTGTAAACATCCTGTCCAACAGCCTTTCCGAAGGTTTGTGTTCCGATGAGTGAAGCGTCGGCATATCCGTCAAGAATGTTTGCCAGCACCTCTGCGGCACTTGCGGTGTTCTCGTTTACAAGGACAATATAGTTTTCAAACTTGTCACCGTAGTATATGTCTGTTGACATTGACGGCACAGGCTCCGTACTTTCCCTGTAACGGGTGTAGATCATAGGCTTTCCGCCCTCTACAAAAAGATCTGCAATGGCAAGTGCCTTTTCAAAATATCCGCCGGGGTTGTCGCGCAGGTCGATGATAAGATTCTTACTTCCTGATGCCACTGCATCGTCAAGAATACTCAGAAATTCGTCATATACATCTTCCGATTCGAATGAAGCTATATCAATGACAGCTGTCTTGTCCTCGTCATACAGTGAGAGTGTGACATACTTGCCCTGAGAGGTACCCTTTGGAAGCGAGAAAGTGACAAGTCCCTTTTCTCCTGTGTCGTAGGTACGCTCAAAGGTCATTTCCACTTCCTTTGTCGTGTCCCATGTCAGAACCGAGAACTGCGCGTACTTTTCCGGATCGTATGTCTGCGAAGTGAACATACCTGCTATTTTTGAGTCGTCAGGATTCTTGTCCTCAAGCGGCATTGCCGACAGCAGGTGCTGCAGCCCTGTGAGAGTGAGTCCCTCGACATTGTAACCCTCGACAGAAACAAATCTGTCGCCCGGGAGTATTCCGACAAATTTCGCATTTGAGTCCTTGAGCGTCTCCACTACAAAGATGCCCTCGTCGGTCTGCTCAAGATATACGCCAAAGCTTTTTGTGGTTGCCGAGAGGAATCCGTCCTGTGCGAGATAATATGCGCTGTACGGGTCGTTTGCCGAAAGGAGCGAGTTTGCCAAAGCGGCAAGCGACAGAGGATTGTCCTTGAGATAATTGAGCAGCATCGTTTCGATAAGCGTTTCTCTGTCTGTTTCATACAGACTCTGCTCGAGGTATAGGTCAAGAATTGTCATAAGAAGCTCGAAGTTTGTTTCGCCGAGACTTTTCTGAGGAAACAGAACACTCTGCTCAGCCGTTGCCGCTGCAGGAATAGCCGGAAGAAGCAATGTGGCCGAAAGCAGCACGGCAGCGAGATTTTTTATTAACCTTTTCATATTAATCCTTTCTGGTAAAATCTTTGGGCTTTTGTGGCACTACTTCTGCCCGAAAATGGGTTTGCTCTATCTTTCTCACACCTGTCACGACGGTGTAGTCTGCTTCGAGAACTCCTCCGTCCTTTGTCAGGGTGTTTTTTGTGATTTTGGAAGTTATAAGACAGTCAAGCTCAAGTCCGCCGTCAGACAAAAATTCGTCAAAAGCGTCGCCGAGCGTGCTCTCAAGAGTTTTTATAAAATCTCCCGGCACAAGAGACAGCACTCTGTGAGTTGTCTTGCCACTGTGGAGCGGAAGCGTTTCAAACAATGAACCCATTGTTGTAAACGAAACAACATCTGCACCTGACACGGTGATCTTTACCTCGTCGGGCAAAAAAGAACCGTAGGAAATAACGAGATTTCGGTTTTCGTCCTCATATATAAGACCTGTCGAATTGAAGTCAAGGGTAGATTGCCCTGTGTGCTTTTTGCTGTCTTTTTGCAAAAACTGTGGGTCTACGCAGGTCATTATTTTCTTTTGCGTTTCGGTAATTCCGATACCGCTCTCTGATACAGTCTGCAGCTCGCTGTCAAAAAACTCGTCGATGATGCTTGACCCCCGAATACCTGAGTCGGAAACATAAGGATTCTGCCTTATAAAGCCTGCCTCACCCGGGAAGAATGATTCGCCGTATATATTGGAAAAAATATATCTGTCTGCAAAATAGTGCGTTCCTGAGATATGTATGCTGCAGGGGATGCTGCCCTCGGGAATTATCCCTGCGAGCTGGTCTTTTGGAATGCTCGGTCGGAAAAGCTGCTGTCTTGCGGCAGCTCCCGGGAAAACGGCAGACCTTGTAAGATTTTGCCTGTTTGAGAAATTGTCCATAGCTGTGAGATTTGCACTTTTGCCTTTCTTATATAGAAATCTTTGTGATGTTGTCGGGTTTCTCGCCGAGGAACACAGTGGCGGTCTTTTCAAAATTCTGAGCCTCGTCGCTCACAAAGTATCTGACAGAGCCGTCTGTTTTGTCGCTGTTTAAAAGGTCGTGTTCGCATAAAAGCTCTTTTGCTGCAACTGCCGCCTCATACCCTGAGTCGATAACGGTGACCTCGCGGCCGAGAATATCTGCAGCGACATCAGAGATGATGCCCTTGATTATCGGATAGTGGGTGCAGCCGAGTATGACTGTGTCGGTGCCTGTGCCTGCAAGCTTTGACACATACTCTGTTGCAATCATTCTTGTCACCTGATTTTCATCTGATATGTAGCCATTTTCGATAAGAGGAACAAACATCGGACAGGCAACAGGGTGCGCCGAAAGTGCAGGGTCTATGCCCTTTATTTCTTTCTCAAATCCCTTGTGCCTTATTGTTGCAGGAGTTGCGAGAATCGCAATCTCACCGCTTTTTGTAACAGCCACCGCCTTTTTGCACGCAGGAGAAAGTGCGTCGACTATCGGCAGAGAAAAGGACTCTTTCAGCTCGCCGAGCGCGACAGAGCTGACAGTGCCGCAGGCGACGATGGCGAGCTTGATGTCAAATGTCATAAGAAAACGCATATCATCGGCTGCGTATTGCTTGATGGTTTCAAACGAGCGTGTGCCGTACGGAACTCTGCCCGTGTCGCCGAAATATATAAAGTCCTCGTGGGGGAGTATTTTCTTCAATTCCTTGATGGCGGTAAGTCCGCCGAGACCCGAGTCAAAAACTCCCACCGCGCTATGTCTGTCTTGCATAAATTCTCCAAAGATTTCAAATTTTATTACATATTATATTATATCACACAATTATTTATATGTCAAATAAAATATCTGAAAAAACAGGCATTTTAAGGCATTTTTTTCGTCAAAAATGCTTTACAAAGAGTGTGTTTTCGGATATACTTAATAATAGGTCATATTTACAGTCGGGGAGAACGGAAAATGCTTGAAAATTTCATCAGGAAAGAAAAGAACGGGATAGTTTTTTACGAGAGTACTCTCTTTGTAAAAAACAGTATACCACATCTTTTTGCTTCTCGCATGGGAGGTGCAAGTGACGGCGATTTTGACAGCCTCAACTTCAGCACTGTGCGTAAGAACAGACACGGAAATACCGACAGCGAGGATAATGTTGCGGAAAACTACAGACGAGTCCTTTCGCTTTTTGATCTTACAAAAGAAAAAGTCGCGGATATGCGGCAGATTCACTCGGATATCGTTCTTTCCGCAAATAATGTGCGACAGGAGTGCGATGGAATATATTCAGCCAAGGGATGGGAAATACAGGCTGCTTGCGTAAAAACTGCCGACTGCGTGCCCGTGCTGCTCTATGATACGGCAAACGACGCATTTTGCGCGATTCACGCAGGGTGGAGAGGAACTGTGTCGGGTATATGCAAAAAGGCGGTGGAAGCAATGAGAAACCTGCACAGCTCAGCTTGTATAATAGCGGCAATAGGGCCTTGTATCGGGAAATGCTGCTATGAGGTGGGAAAAGAGGTTTATGACAGAGCGCTTGAGGGTTTTGCTGCCGCCGGAGGCAATGTAAGGACGGCAGAAGCGTGTTTTACGGCAACAGGCGAGATGAAGTATCATGTTGATCTTGGCTTGCTTAATGGTGCTTATCTTGAGCTCTCGGGTCTTTGCGACCGGGAAATTTCGGTATCAGGTATGTGCACCTGTTGTTATGAGGAAGGCGGCAAAAAGCCTTTCTTCTCGCACCGTGCGAGCGGAGGCTTCTCCGGAACACAGATATCACTTGTAAAATCAAGAGCATAAAAAGGGCGCAAAGACATAAAAAATCGGCACGAAAGTGCCGATTTTTGTTTTATATGAAAGCTTATTTTGTGAGTCTTTCTTCAAGAGCTTTGAGCTCTTCCTTGAGCTCTGCAGGGATTGTGTCGCCGATCTTGGCGTAGAATTCTTTGATGCTTGCAAGGTCCTCAATCCAATGCTCCTTGTCAACAGAGAGGAGCTCTTTGATTGTATCAAGGCTGATATCAAGACCTTCGATGTTGATGTCTTCAGCGTTGGGAACATAACCGATAGCTGTTTCCTTAGCGTCAACCTTGCCTGCGCAGCGGTCGAGAATCCAGAGGAGAACGCGGAGGTTGTCACCAAAGCCCGGCCATATAAAGTTGCCCTCGTCGTCTGTTCTGAACCAGTTAACATGGAATATCTTGGGCGCCTTTGTGATCTTCTTGCCCATAGCGAGCCAGTGACCGAAGTATTCACCCATATCGTAACCGCAGAAAGGAAGCATAGCCATAGGTTCGCGTCTTACTACGCCTACTGCACCTGCAGCAGCAGCTGTTGTCTCGGAAGCCATGATTGAACCAACGAAAGTACCGTGCTGCCAGTCTCTTGACTGATATACAAGGGGAGCTGTCTTTGCGCGTCTGCCACCGAATACGATGGCTTCAAGCGGAACACCCTCAAGGCTGTTGAACTCAGAGGATACGCAGGGGCACTGAATAGCGGGAGCTGTGAAACGAGAGTTGGGATGAGCTCCGCAGGTGCTCTTGTCGTTCTTGTCATACTTTGTGCAATCCCACTTTTCGCCTTTCCAGTTGAGTGCGTTGTGAGGGGGATTCTTGTCAAGACCTTCCCACCAAACTGTGTTGTCGTCAAGATTATGAACAACATTTGTGAAGATCGTATTGCTCTTTGTTGTAGCAAGAGCGTTGGGGTTGGACTTGTCGGATGTGCCGGGAGCAACGCCGAAGAATCCGTTTTCAGGGTTGACAGCCCAGAGTCTGCCGTCCTTGCCGATTCTGATCCATGCGATGTCGTCGCCTACGCACCATACCTTGTAGCCCTTGTTTCTGTAATATTCCGGAGGAATAAGCATAGCAAGGTTTGTCTTGCCGCAGGCAGATGGGAACGCTGCTGCGATGTACTTGATTTCACCCTCGGGATTTTCAACGCCGAGAATGAGCATATGCTCAGCGAGCCAGCCCTCTTTTCTTCCGAGGTAGGAAGCAATACGGAGAGCGAAGCACTTCTTGCCGAGAAGTACATTTCCGCCGTAGCCTGAGTTGATAGACCATATTGTGTTGTCCTCGGGGAAGTGACAGATATATCTGTTTTCTTCATCGAGGTCTGCTCTTGCGTGCAGACCCTTGATAAAGTCTGAGCTGTCGCCGAGCTGGTCGATAACTGCCTTGCCTGCTCTTGTCATAATAAGCATATTGAGAACTACATAGATAGAGTCTGTAAGCTCAATACCGATTTTAGAGAAAGATGAACCTACAACGCCCATTGAGTAGGGGATAACATACATTGTCTGACCCTTCATAGAGCCGCGGTAGAGCTTGGAAAGCTTCTCGTAGCACTCGCCAGATTCCATCCAGTTGTTTGTGGCACCTACTGTCTTCTTTTCTTTTGTGCAGATGAAAGTTCTGTTTTCAACACGCGCAACATCGTTTATAGCTGTTCTGTGAAGTTAGCATCCGGGGAGCTTTTCTTCGTTAAGCTTAATCATTTCGCCTGTGGCGCAAGCCTGTGCACGCAGAGCCTCTGCCTGCTCTTCGCTGCCGTCAATCCAGACAATTTTGTCGGGGTTTGTAAGGGCAGCCATTTCGTCAATCCAAGAGAGTACACTCTTATTGGTTGTCATGATATTTCCTCCTTTTAAGGTAAAAAAATTACATAAAAATTTCTCAAAAGTTACTAGAATTACTCCAATCTCAAATCCTAGACCACTCTAATTATAATACAAAGCATAGCAAAAAGCAAGAGCTTTTTTCCAAACTTTGACAAAATTAATTCAAACGATACATAATGTTAATAAATTGCCTATATTTCAGAATTTATTGTGCTCTGCGCGAGCGAAAATATTCTTTCATACGAGCAAATAGATATAATTTGTTAAATTTTTGCATATATCTTTCATTTTTGCTTAAATGGTGTTATAATATTAAAGTATATAATTGCGAAAAAAGGATGGTTTTATGGCAACCATAAAATATGCGACGCGCGGCACCTGCTCGCGTGAGATAAGTGTTACTGTCGAGGACGGCATTGTAAAGGATGTAAAGTTCCACGGCGGCTGTGCAGGCAACACCCAGGGGGTTGCAAAGCTCGTTGAGGGAATGAGAGCGGAGGATGCGATACAAAAACTTTCTGGTATCCGCTGCGGATTCAAACCGACCTCCTGTCCCGACCAGCTTGCGAAGGCAATTGGCGAGCTTTTAGCAAAAGAATAATTTTAGGAAGGAATATAAAAATGGCACAGAACAACGGCGATAAAAAGCTTGTAGAAAGAATAACATCGCGTGACACCGATTTTGCAAAATGGTACACCGATATAGTAAAAAACGCGGATCTTGTAGACTACTCAAGCGTTAAGGGATGTATGATTATACGCCCCTACGGCTGGGCTATCTGGGAGAATATTCAGAAGATTCTTGACGGAATGTTCAAGGAAACAGGGCACTGCAATGTGTCTATGCCTATGTTTATCCCCGAGAGTCTTCTCAACAAGGAAAAGGACCATGTAGAGGGCTTTGCTCCCGAGGTTGCGTGGGTTACACACGGCGGCAGCGAGCAGCTTACAGAGCGCCTGTGCGTCAGACCGACATCCGAAACACTTTTCTGCGAGCATTATGCAAGCATCATAAAGTCATACAGAGATCTGCCCAAGCTCTACAATCAGTGGTGTTCTGTTGTAAGATGGGAAAAGACAACAAGACCTTTTCTGCGTTCAAGAGAATTCCATTGGCAGGAGGGCCACACAATGCACGCCACAGCCGAGGATGCTCTTAACGAAACGCTTCGTATGCTTGATGTGTACGCAGATTTCTGCCAGAATTATCTTGCCATCCCTGTTGTAAAGGGACAGAAGACTGAGAAGGAAAAGTTCGCAGGAGCACTCAACACATACACAATCGAGGCTCTCATGCACGACGGACGCGCTCTGCAGTCGGGTACTTCTCACAACTTTGGCGACGGCTTTGCGAAGGCGTTTGATATCCAGTATCTTGACAAGGATAACACTCTCAAGTATTGTCATCAGACATCATGGGGTATGTCGACAAGAATTATCGGCGGTATCATCATGGTGCACGGTGATGACAGCGGCCTTGTTCTTCCGCCGGCGGTTGCTCCTACTCAGCTTGTTATTCTCCCTATTGCGGCTCACAAACCGGGGGTTAACGAAGCGGCAGCTGCTGTTTATGAGAGAATGAAGAAAATTGTGCGTACAGAGCTTGACGACCGCGACCAGAGTGCAGGATGGAAGTTTGCAGAGCACGAAATGCGCGGAGTTCCGCTCAGACTTGAACTCGGTCCGCGTGATATAGAAAACAACACTTGTGTTATTGCACGCCGTGATAACGGTGAGAAGATTACAGTTTCTCTCGATGAGCTCGAAACGAAGATTCCCGAGCTTCTTGATACAGTAACAAAGGATATGTTCGCAAAGGCTAAGGAAAGACGCGACGGCATGACATACACAGCCGAAAATCTCGACGAGCTTGTTGAGATTGCCGGAAGCAAGCCCGGCTTCATCAAGACTATGTGGTGCGGCTCGCTCGACTGTGAGCTTGCACTCAAGGAAAAGGCTGATGTTACATCGAGATGTATGCCTTTCAATGTAGACGAGGTTGGCGGAGAGCTCCACGGTGACACCTGCGTGTGCTGCGGCAAAAAGGCAGACAAGATTATCCTCTGGGGTAAGGCATATTAATTCTTTATATACTATATATAATAGGAAGGAAATTTTATTCTATTTATGTGCTGTGCAATGGGGCGAAAAATGTCGCAATTTGCCGATATGGGACATAATGAAACAAAAAAACTACGATTTTACATAATTATCAAAAAAAGTTAATTAAATGTTTACAAAGGAATTGCAAAAACTATTGCAATTCCTTTTGTTTTGTGGTATACTAACTGAGCTTGATGTGCGATGAAGCGGGAGGTTGCGTCGTTAGACGGTAATTTCCGTGGAGTATGTCCGACAACCGGGCGACAGCAAATAACTGAGCTTTAAAGAGCGGTGCTCTGAGGCAGGATTCTACAAGCGGAATCTGTTAAACCTCGAGGGCGTTTACCGCTTGTTGCTCTTGCTATCTTTTGAGTTTACCGTGCGGGAACGGCGGCTGCATGCAGCCACACGCCTGTGGGTGAATTTGTGATGCAAAGCTTCCCGGATGTGAGATTTCTTCTCAGCTTTGAGTAAGGAACCGAAGTATCCGGTTTTATTTTGGGTTTAATTCGAAACACCCGGATAAGTGTTCAGGATTTACTGTGCCGCATTTAAAAGCTTCCCACAATATATTATATATGCGCTTATGCTGAACGCAAAAAATAATATGTGGGACAAAAACTTTTTAAAAGGAGGCAAAAAAATGGCAGCAAAGGAAAAAATCAGAATCAGACTTAAGGCTTATGACCACACTCTCATTGATCAGGCAGCAGAAAAGATTGTTGACACTGCAAAGAGAAACGGCGCAAAAGTATCGGGTCCCATACCGCTCCCCACAGAGAAAGAGATCACAACAATTCTCCGTGCGGTTCACAAGTATAAGGACGCCAGAGAACAGTTTGAGTTCCGTACACACAAGAGACTTATTGATATCTTGAAGCCTTCCCAGAAGGCAATCGAAGCTCTTATGAGCCTCGAACTTCCTGCAGGCGTTGAGATTGAAATAAAATTATAAGCTGCAAATACCTATTGCATTGATGCGAAAGCATCGCGTGGTTTTTACCACAGGTCATGTTGTCCGTTGCCCGTAGGGTAAATTCAAGCGGCCAACCAATAACCTAAGGAGGAAAAGAAATGAAAAAAGGTATTATCGGTAAGAAGCTTG
>JAZNMZ010000039.1:0-26313 GCA_045580005.1 Eubacteriales bacterium
GGGATCGGAGGGGAAGTCAGAACCGATCTTAGCCTTATATTCAGCCTTGAACTGCTCTGCAAGCTCCTTAAGATCGTCTGCAGTAAGCTCAACGTCAAGCTTAACTCCGCGATCCTCCTTCATTTTGTCGATAAGCTCCTCAAAGTACTTCTTTCCAACCTCCATAACGACGTCGGAGTACATCTGAATAAATCTTCTGTAGCAGTCGTAAGCCCATCTTGCATTGCCGGATTTCTTTGCAAGGACCTCAACAACGTTTTCGTTAAGACCGAGGTTGAGAATGGTATCCATCATACCGGGCATAGATGCTCTTGCACCTGAACGAACAGAAACGAGAAGGGGGTTTTCCTTATCGCCGAACTTCTTGCCTGTTACTTCTTCCATCTTGCCGATGTATTCGTTGATTTCAGCCATGATTTCGGGGTTGATCTGCTTACCGTCTTCATAGTACTGAGTACATGCTTCTGTAGAAATTGTGAAGCCCTGAGGAACAGGGTTTCTGTTCGGGAACTTTTCCTTGAAAATGTTTGTCATTTCAGCGAGGTTAGCGCCCTTGCCGCCGAGAAGCTCACGCATACTTGCGTTACCTTCGGTAAAGAGATAACAATACTTCTTTGCCATTTGAAATTCCTCCGTTTTAAAATATTTCTATTTTTAATATTTTTCGCAACTGATATTATAACATATAGTTGGGAATTTTTCCACACTTTTTTTGAAAAATTTGGATATTTACAGATTGTTTACAAGCAAATTGCATTAATATGTGCTTTTTTATAAATTATATCCACAATTCTACTCTTTAATTTTGTTTAGTCTTCATAATCGGGGTCACACACTGCGGTTTCCTGTGGGAGCAGAACGGTGACGGTAGTACCCGCACCGACTTTACTTTCGACAGTGATTCTTCCGTGGTGCGCGTCTACGATTTCCTTAGCTATCGAAAGGCCAAGTCCCGTACCTCCGACATCAGAATTACGCGCCTTATCAACACGGTAAAATCTCTCGAATAGACGGGGGATCTTTTCTTCGGCAATGCCGATACCCGTATCCTTTACGCAGATTTTGTAGTCAAAGCTTTCCTGCTCGCCGGAGTCGAGTGTGACATCTATCTTTCCGCCGTTGGGAGTATACTTTATCGCGTTTCCGATAATGTTTGTGAGCACCTGCTCAACTCGCTCCTTGTCGGCAGAAATCATATTGCTCTCGTCGATAGACGAAGAATATGTGAGCGTATGTCCGTGCTCCTGCGCCTCGGTCTTGAGCGCGTCGCAAATCTGCGACACAGCGCCGGGCAGCGAAAAGCGAGAAAGCTTCCATGACATTCTGCGGTTTTCAAGCCTTGAAAGGACAAGAAGGTCCTTTACGATTCTTGTCATTCTGTCTGCCTCATTCATAACTATAGACAAGAAGCGCGTACGCATTCTCTCAGGCATATCCTTGTCGGTGAGTATAATCTCTGTCGCTCCCTTGATGCTTGTAAGAGGAGTACGCAGCTCGTGCGAAACATTTGCAATAAACTCGCGCCTGCCCTTTTCGAGCAGTGCTCTGTCTGTAATGTCCTGAATAACTATAAGATAGCCTTTTTTGTTCTTCTCATAAGTAAACACATTGAATCCGACATCGACAATAAGCTCGTTATTTGCCTTGTCCGAAAGTGTATATTCGGATATATTTATCTCTGTAGAGCTGCCGAGAATACCGCAGGTAATCTCGGGCATACCTAAAGCCTTTGTAAATCCGTTGAAATCAAGCTTTTTCTTTTCGGGTACGCCGAGCATTTTGTATGCCGAGTGGTTGATATGTACCATTCTTCCCTTTTCGTCAAAGGCGGCAACTCCGTCCTCAAGACAGCCGAAGATAGTCTGAAGCTTTTCCCTCTCGCCCGACACCTGCGCCATCGTATTTTCTATAGCCTGAGCCATCGTGTTGAAGTTGTTGGTAAGCTCGCCGATTTCGTCCTTGGTCGGATTTTCTATACGGTAGTCATACTGCCCCGAAGAAATCGTCTTTGCGCCCGCCGTGAGCTTCTGAATGGGAGCTGTAATTACACTCGTGAGGAAGAACGACAGTACAAGAGCAATAACAAGACCGATAAGCAGTGCCTGCATTATTATAGAAAAGAGCACCCAGATAAGAGATTTCATTCGGGTGAGATTATCTTTTATGTAAATTATGCACTCGTTTCCCTCATTTTCAAGGTAAATCGCATAATCAAAATACTCTGTACCCGACACGACATTCTCGTCAGTCCTGCGGTTCATTGCTGACAGAAGGTTGCTTGTCTTCATGACATTTCCGTCGTCAGCAGCCGAGCTTTCGAGCACATTTCCGTTCATATCGAGAATGTAAAAATTGCGGTAGCTGTCAAAGCTGAAAGAACCGGAATATGCAGTGAGAAGTTCTTTCTGAACCTCAGCAAAATTTTCCTGAGAAAGGCTTTGCGTCAGCTCCTCCTTTACACGGCCCGAAAAGCCGTTTTCCATCTGCTGCTCAAAGTCCTCGGTATAGAATACATTTACCCTGTCGATAAGTATTATTCCAACCACAGTCATTACCGAAATGATAAAGACTACAAATATGAGCACCAGTTTTACACTTAAACTTCTGAACATTGTAAAGCTTCCTTTTTATGACATATAGTAGCCGACGCCGCGTCTGTTCTGAATAAATTCGGGCTCTGCAGGATTGTCTTCTATCTTCTTTCTTATTCTGCTTAGAGTCACATCAACCGTTCTAAGATCTCCATAAAATCCGTCGTAGCCCCACACCTTTTCCATAATTTCCTCGCGCTGGAACACTGTTCCCCTGTTCTTTGCAAAAAACTCGAGAAGATCGTATTCCTTTTTTGAAAGAGAAATTTCTTTGCCGTTCTTACGCACGCTGTACTTTGAACAGTCAATTGTGAGCGTACCGATTGTTATCTTGCCGTCAGAGCTTTCTCCGTCCTGACTCTTGCGAAGCTCGCCGTGATAGCGTCTGATATTTGCCTTTATTCTGATGAGCAGCTCTGCATGACTGAAAGGCTTTGTCATATAGTCGTCTGCTCCCAGCTCAAGCCCCTGGACCTTGTCGCTCTCCTCTTCCCTTGCCGTTAGCATAATAATGGGAGTGTCGAGGCTCTCGCGAATTCTGCGGCAGACCTCAAATCCGTCCATTACAGGAAGCATCACATCAAGCAGTATCAAATCAAAATTGTTCCCGAGAGCAAGTTCCAGTGCGGTCTTGCCGTCAAAAGCACACACCGCCTCGTAGCCCTCCTTGGTGATTGTATACTCGAGAATTTCGGAAATTGATTTTTCGTCCTCGACTATAAGAATTTTCTTTTTTATGTTGTTTTCCATATTTGTCCACCTTATCAGTTAATATTTCTCGCTGTAATGCTGTCGGTTGTGTCGGTAATAAGCGCAAACGACAGATCCGGATCGGAAAAGACAAGCTGCGCAAGCTGAGCCATCGCGCCCCGCGTGTTAGCACCCGGGCGAATATTTAGAATTGCGGTTGTTCCCCTCAGGTTTGAAAGGGCTGTAACAGTCCTGTCGTACATATCCTGGGAATCGGCAACAGAGATGTTGTAATCCCAGAGGCAAAGTCCGTTCTGATCTACAAAAGAGGCAAGCTCAAAATCACTAAGCGTACATCTTGTACTGCCGCCTGATATCCTCACAAGCCTTGTGCTCTTTTTTGTGACAAGGCGCAGAGCTTCTTTTGCACGATAAAAGCTCTCATAAGTGTTGCTGCCGTCAATAAGCAGTCCTATCGAGTGTCCCTGATTTATAATCTTTCTGACCGTGTCGGGATTTTCGAGAATTCCGTCGGCGCTACAGAAAAATGTTGCCTTGACACCGTTTGTGTAAAGTGTGTCAATAAGACTTCTAACATAGCCAAAGCCTGATAGTTCGAAGCTGAGATATATTGTTCTTGTTCCTATGTCAACCTTTGGAGGCTGCGGGTCCTCTGTAATAACAGGAGGCGGAACAGGATCTTTTTTTATAGGACTATAGAGCTTTATAAGTTCGCTGAAAGAAAGCTTGGCTCTCTTATCCGCAAACCTCAGAGCATACACTCCATCCTCTATGCTGTCGTAAATCTCACAGTTTATGCCAAGCACTCTTGCCACTTCCCTTGCAGGAACATATCTTGTCTGGTAAAAGAGCTTTGTAGGTAGCAAGTACGATTCAAACTCGTGAGTTGTCACAAGGTCTGTCTGGACATCAAAGGATATATACGCGCCGCTTGTCTTATTTTCGATATAGAAGTTGAGGTTGGAAAGTCTTGTGTTGATTTCAACACCCGACATTCCCGAGAACATTTCTATCGGAACATATTCTATATCGTCCTGCACCACAAGGGGGAATCGCTTGTAGTTTGTAAAAACCGCATCGTTTTTGAAAAGTGTGGGGACGGTGTATTTTGCAATAGTTTTTTCTTTCATATTCTCATAGGCATCAAAGCGCTCGTCGTTATAAAGAGCAAAAGCGCTCATTCCAATCGCGCACAAAGAAAGTAGCACTGCCACCGCAAGAGCAAGGCATATTATCTTTGCGAATATGCTTTTCATACACGCACCCCCCATTTCATTTTTACACAGTAATTCATTTTAATTATAGATTACCTTTGCCGATTTGTCAATAGATACGGTATTCAGTTATTATAATTTATTTGTAAAAAGTGGCTTTAAACTGTTGAAATATGCGTTAAAATTTGCTATAATGTATGATGATATATTATTATCTGATTTTTAATTGCTCTATTTGAGGTAAAATATGCACAATACAAACAATATTTCGGTAAATATCACGGCTTCGCGTTTTTATTCATACGCGGCTATGTGCGCCCATCTTGCACCTGTGCTGTCGGTGAGCATCCACGGGCTGTCACAGAGTGAAAGACACAGCATTTCGGTCAACATTTACGGTATCGGAAAATCAGGCTTTTTTATTGAAAAAACAAATATAACAAGTCGGCATTATTATACATCCGAGCATTGCTTTGACGGCAGCGGCAGGATAATTTTTGACCTGAGTCGCGAGAGTCTTAACTTCAAGCGCGGATTTTTTGAGAATCTTAAGACCCCCTGCCCCGGCAATATTTATGCTGAGGTGATTGTTGACGGCAAGAAACACCTCGCTCAGAGCTCGCTTGAGCTTCTGCCGAAAAATGTATTTTCACCCGACAGTCCTCCTGATCTTCTGGCATATTGCATTTATCCTTGTTCCAAATACACTCGCAAAACCGCCGGTAGCTGCGACAAAAATCTGCGTAGGCTGTATTCGGCTATAAAGAGCTGTGGTTTTATCTACTCTGTAAAGACCTACGACTACACCTTTGACAATATCGAGCTCAAGCTTGCCGATTCTCTCACAGAGCAGAACGCGAAGATTGCCTCTCCGCTCGAAATGGCGATATTCTTTGCGTCATGTGCGGTAAGCGCAGGACTTTACCCCGTGATTTGCGCTGTCAAAAACGGAGCGGCAACAAAGTTTTTATGCGGAGCGGCAAAAGACAGGATTCTTGATAGACCCCTTTGCGACTCACACAGTGAGTTCTGCGCACTTATACGCTCGGGGAAGGTATCTGTGTTTGATGTATCAAGTCTTTTTACGGGACACAATATAGATTTTGACGACGCATGCAGAAGTGCCTGTGCTGAGCTTATTGCTTCGGATCTTATCTTTGCTTGTGACATAGTTGGCGCAATCAAGGACCGGCAGTATCCTATGAGCCTTTCCGAATGCGACGAAAAAATGACAAGAGAGCTGATTGACAGCCTTAGACAAAACGGCAAGTCAGGCAGACTTTCGATATCAGATTACGCAGAAATGCTCTCGGGCGTTGAAGATACTCCGCTGCTGTCGTTTGTTCCCGATATATCCGACGATATGCAGATACCGGTATGCCTGTCATCAATAGAGGCTGCCGACGCACTTGCACGCAGTGCAAAACCTATATTTCTTGCAAGTGTAAGCGGCAAGATTGATATACAGGCAATAGCTCCCCTGTCCTCGGGTATATCCTCAATGATTGCAAAACCGAATCATTATGATATAAACATCGCCGAAAGACAGGATATACTCGCCGGAATAAACAACTTTACAAGGCTTCTTTCCGAAAAAGAAAGCTCCTTCGAAATCGGCTGTCTTTCGGACGCCGAGTCGCTGGAAGACAAATGCCGCAATCTTTCGCTTGCCGATAATGTATATCTCGCCTGTGGCTTTCTCCAGATGAACGGCAATTACGCTCCCCTCGCACTGTTTCCTATTGGCGTACGCAAGGGAAGTGTTGAGATAAAGGAATCTGTTCCTTATGCCAACAGACTCCTTGCCGAATATATTTTCTCAAAAAAACTGACAAAAGGGTTTCTTGAGGTATACGGCCTGCCGTCGGGCAGCGCCACAAATATAATAAGTTACTTTGAAAAGCTCGCTTCTGAAATTGTCGCACACGGCTACGCAGGAGTATGCAGAGTAGTTAAAGAGTGCTTTATCGCAAGCTTTCCCGTCAGTGATACGCGCCTTTCTTTTGCGTTGGTGGAAAACTACGACAAACTCGCAAAAGATCCGCTTACAGATGCTCTTGTTTCGGGCACAATGACAGACTCGCCCCTCTTGCAGGACAGCATAACCAATATTTACAAAAGCCGTATATATCAGCTTGAAAAGACCAGTCCCGCCCTTTGCGACGGTCATCTGCGCGTCCTTTCGGCGTCTGCCGACAATGACATCCTCCTTGTCGGTCAGAACGGCTGCGGTATCACAGACACGGTCTTTTCCGTCGCATGTGAAAATCTGCGCTGCGGCAAAAAAACGCTCATTCTCTGCCCTCGCGGCACAGGACTGCCCAATTCGCTAAAGAACAAATTTGAAAAATCAAATCTTCTCTCGCCTGTGCTCACTCTTACAAGCGACAAGAATATAAAGAGCGAAATATCCAAAAAGCTTAAAGAATTCACACGCCTTGAAGCAAACACCGTTCCCGACAAGTCGGCAGACGATTTTGCAGCGCTCAAAGAAAAGCTCGACAGTCATTTCACATCAAAGAGTAAAAAGTATCCGTTTGGTTTTTCTTTCTATGAGCTAGCACGGGAGTTTGAAAAGCTGGGAGAGTATCTCTCGGATGACGAGCTTGAAGCTCTCGTTCTCCCCGAAAATCTATATCTTCCCGACATTACGGGCGAGGACTTTGAAAAGCTGATTAAAAAGAGTACCGCTCTTTGCAAGAGGGCGTCTGAGCTGTCTGGCAGCTCTCCTGTGTGTTCTCATCCCCTTTTTGATTCAAAGCTTACCGATGGCAGCATTAATCTTGCAGAATTTGCGCGCCTTTACGAAAGAGCACACCATGCGTCAAAGGAGCTTTCGTTGCTGTGCGAGGGAGTTGTTGCAAGCTCAGGGGTTTCCCACGCTGATTTGCGTTCGCTTTCCTGTCTGTATGCATTTATATCTCTTGTTCTCACAGTTATGACAGAATACGACTGCGAGATTTCAAAAGAGCTGTTGCACTCAGATATATACGCAGTATCCAAAAATCTCGAGACTCTGCGTGCTCTCAGCGACAGAATTTCCTCGGGTGAAAGCGAGCTTGAGGCTGAATTCGAAAAGGAAGCTGTGGCTGTTTGTGACAAATTCCCCGTTTATTGGAACGGTCAGGAGACAGACTTTGACAAGCTTTTTGGTATCACCTCGTTCATAAAAGCAGCGGATCTTCTGGCAAAGAAAATTTTCGGCACAGACGCAGACAAACGAGCTGATTTGCTCTCGCATTTTTACGACATATACAGCTATTGCGAAGAAAACAAAGAGGAAATAATAAAAATCACCGAATGCTACGAAGCTCTGTTTGATGACAAGCACGGCAGTGCAGTCCTGCTTGCAGCAATGCTCATGGCAGATATATATTCTGTAAATTTTGCCGACGGCATCCTCTCGGCAGGTGGACTTGCAAAGCTCCTTTCGGGCTGGAACGAGAATATTTCCAAGCTGCCTCTGGCAGCCTCATACAATATTGCCGCAAACGAGTGCAGGAGCGCAGGACTTTTTGCTTTTGTAAACCATATCGAAAAAGAGGGCTGTTCTCGTGCAACCGAGTATATTTTTACGCGGTCGCTTCTTTTCCTTGCGTGCAATCAGATAAAGTTCTCTGACAAGACTCAGCTTTCCTATAGTCAATACGGCCGCGACAGGCTGGACTTTGCAGACGCACAGAAAAAGATCTCTGTTGCGAGCCTGAGCGAGCTCACAGGGGCGTATATAACAGCGTGTCTTAATTACATAAACTCAAATATGCAAAAAACAAACGCCTTCTCAGACAGTCTTTCCGACCCGTCTCTCGGCTCACATCAGCTGCTATCGCGCCACTGCGACATTGTGACAAATCTTTTTCCGATTATAGTTGCAGAGCCTGAGTACGCCTGCTGCCTTGACGGTTTTTCAAACCTTGTAGTCCTCGGAGGAGAGGTTTTGCCGGCAGAGAGCGTCCTGCCTGTTCTGCCCTGCGCAAAGCACAAGATAATATGCACTCAGTATGTACCACTTTCGGGCAACAGTATCGCGTCTGCGGTTTCGCGCACAGGTATATGTACAGTTTCGCTTTATGATGTGGCATACAAGTTTGACGGCAGGATAAGAAACTATTTTGACAAAAAATCCTACTCTGTTCCTTTTTTGGGAGCGTGCAATATGCGTCACCTAAAGCCCCCTGTATCATCATACAGCAAGGACTCGCGCACCAATGTACTCGAAGCCCAGAGCATAGGTCTTGAGCTGCTCAGGTTGTATGAAGAAAACGCTGTTTCGGGAACTGTCGGCATTGCAACTCTGACAAAGGCGCAAAAGTACGCCTGTCTCGATGTCCTTGCAACTCTGTGCGAGAAAAGCGTGGCTATCAAAGAAGCTGTGGCGAGCGGCTCGCTTGCTGTATTCTATACAGGAGGTTTCAGTCCAAACAGCTACGACACCTGCTATATCTCAACGGTATACGGCAAAGACGAGAGCGGTAATGTGTGCTGCGACTTCGGCGAGCTTGACAGAACGGAAGAATATATCGACGGCATATCTCCGCTTATTATCAAGGCAGTGGGCTGTGCAAAGAGAAGTCTTGTTGTGGTTTCATCTCTCTCTGCCGAGCACTACCCCGAAAAAGCATCGGTGTCGGGTGCATGGCAGATTGCAAGGCTTATTGAGTTTGCAGACAAAAAGACCTCGCAGACAGTACCGACCGAAGACAACTTCCACCCTCTGGGCACAAGTCTTGCAAAAATCTTAAAAGACGGCGGTATTTGTGCTTCTCCGCTCATCGGCGGTTGTGGAGCTTCGTTTGAGCACGAGGGAAAGGTATATGCAGTTGTCCCAGAAAAAACAGATTCTTATACCACTTTTGACAGAGAAGCATCGCTTTGTGACAAGCTCCGCTCACGCGGATATATACTCGTACCAATAAACAGCGTCGACATTACCCTGAATGCTCAGAATATACTTTCTGAAACAGCAAAAACAATAAAAAAGGAGATCACACAGTCATGACGACCGGCAGTTATATCGGAATAGATCTTGGCACAGCCAATACTATTGTGTGCATAAAGCACGGCGGAATAATCATCCGCGAGCCATCGTATGTCACATACGACATACACACAAACAGAATACTGTCTGTCGGTCTTGAAGCCAAGAACATGGCAGGCAAGACTCCACCGTCTGTAAGCACGATGAGACCTCTGCGCGACGGTGTTATCGCAGATTTTGAGCTCACCTGCGAAATGCTCAAGGTATTTATCCGAAAGGCTCTGGGCAACAGCATTCTCATATCCCGTCCGAACATTATTATCTGTATTCCATATGGAGTTACAGATGTGGAAAAGCGCGCGGTTGAAGAAGCTGCAATTGAAGCAGGCGCAAAGAGCGTCGCTCTGATTGAGGAGCCTGTTGCGGCGGCTATCGGCGCAGGACTTCCCATCAAAGCTGCTTGCGGCTGCATGGTTGTCGACATCGGTGGCGGCACAAGCGAGGTGGCTGTTATCTCGCTCGGTGGAATTGCAAAGTCTGTTTCCCTGCGTACCGCAGGCGACAAGTTTACCGAGGCGATTATCTCATATATCAGAAAGAAATTTAATCTTCTCATTGGTGAGAGCACTGCCGAGGAAATAAAGATCTCAATAGGCTCGGCTCACCCGTCGACAGACTTCGGTGTTGCCGAGGTAAGAGGACGCAACATTGTGTCGGGTCTTGCTGCAGTTATCAACATATACTCAAGCGACATAAGAGAAGCTCTCGAGGAGCCTCTTGCAGCTATTGTCGACACGATAAAGCAAACCCTTGAGGAAACTCCGCCTGAGCTGTGCTCGGACATCTATGATAACGGCATTATGCTCACAGGAGGCGGAGCTCTCCTGAGCGGGCTTGATACACTTATCAGCGAGAAGACCCATCTGCCCGTATATGTGTCAAAGAATCCTCTTGACTGCGTGGCAAACGGCATTGTCCAGATAATGGAGTCAAAATCCTACGATCTTCTCATGTCAAAGATCAAGCGCGACTGACCGTAACGCAAGAGGACATTTTTTGAAGTTATACTTGATAAATGTCAGCTTTTGCTGTATAATATCTTTGTTTTTATGAAAAAAGAATGAGAGGTTCTTTTACTGTATGTATATACTTTCGGTTGACACAACCGCAAAAACGGCATCTGTATGCATATCAAAGGACAGTAACCTTACAGGTCTTGTCCCTGTGGCAAGAGCAAATCTCGATGGCGCTCTAACCCACAGCGAAAGTCTTCTTCCGATGATCGACAGTTGCTTCAAACTATCGGGACTCAAGGTTTCCGACATTGATTTTATCGCGGTGACAAACGGCCCCGGCTCATTTACGGGAGTGAGGATCGGAGTTTCCGCAATGTGCGGACTTGCCTTTTCTCAGAAAGACAAGAGAATACCATGCATACCGCTGTCTTCTCTCGAATGTCTTGCCGAAAACATTTCAAACTATGGAGAAAACACCATTCTCTGCCCACTGATGGACGCTCGCAGAGAGCAGTTCTACAACGCTTTGTTTGTGATAAAAGGCGGCGCTCTCAGAAGACTCTGCCCCGACAGAACAGTCACAGCAAGCGATCTGTGTCTTGAAATTTCAAAGAAATATCCGCGCCGCCGTATAGTCTTGTGCGGTGACGGCGCACAGCTTTTTTATACACTGTTAGATAAATACTGTGCTTTGCCAAAGGTTTCGCTCTGTCATCCAAAGGATATTTTTCAGAGTGCCTTTTCGGTAGCGATTGCGGCAAAGAGAGTTATTGACAGCCAGGATTTTGACCCGCAGGAATACGGATACGAAAAACTTACTCCCTCGTACCTGAGACTTTCCCAGGCAGAGCGCGAGAGAAATGAAAAGCTATCAAAATAAACCGAACGGAGGACTACATGGACAAAAATTACGAAAACAGCGTTGACAGGATTCTCTGCAGCGAGAGCGAAATCAAAGAGAAAGTAAAGCTCGTTTCCAGGCAGATTGAAAAATACTACGAAGACTCCGAAAAAAAGCTTCTTTTGCTCGGCATCCTCAAGGGTTCTGTCGTGTTTATGGCTGACCTTATGAAAGAGATTCATCTTCCGGTTGAGGTTGATTTTATGCGACTTTCCTCTTACGGTAAGGGAGCTGTTTCGGCAGGAAACATTATTATAAAAGCAGGTCTTGAAAAACAAGACCTGCGCGAATACAATGTTCTTATTATCGAAGATATTATTGATACGGGCAATACTTTGCACTGGCTTGTAAACTATCTCAAGACCGAGCACGGCTGTCAGGATATCAAGATATGCACGCTGCTTGACAAGCCTGACAGACGCGAAAAGGATATAAAATCAGATTTCTGCTGTTTCACTATCCCGGATGAGTTCGTAATCGGCTACGGTCTTGATTATGATGAGATGTTCAGAAATCTCCCCTACATCGGTATCCTAAAAAGAGAAGTGTACGAAAAGTGATATTTCCGATACATAACTCTTTAAAATAAATAAAACCAGGAGGAACAAAAAATGTTTAAAGAATTCCGCAATTTTATCGCAAAAGGCAATGTAATTGATATGGCAGTCGGTGTTATCATCGGCGGCGCATTCGGAAAAATTGTTTCGTCGCTTGTTGCAGACATATTCATGCCTGTGCTTGGTCTTTTCACAAAAGAAGCAAACTTTTCTGAAATGAGCGCAACACTCCGTCCCGAGGTGCTTGACGCAGAGGGCAATGTTGTGACAGAAGCCGTTCTTCTGAAATACGGTGTGTTTATTCAGAATATAATCGACTTCTTGCTCATCGCAATCGTGATTTTCCTTATGATCAAAGTTATTGCGGCTGTATCAAAAAAGGCAGAAGCGCTCAGAAAGAAGAATGAGCAGGAGGCTCCTGCTCCCGTAGAGGAAAAGGAACCCGAACCGACAAAGGAAGAACTCCTCCTCACAGAAATCAGAGATCTTCTCAAAGAAAAGAACTAAACAAAAAAGAAGCCCCCGGAACAGTGTTCCGGGGGCTGTCTATGTCTTTAATCAGAATTCATAGTTGTCTTCAAAATAGCTGTCGTATGCTCCGCCGTAGTTCTCGCCGTAGAAGTCCTCAAAGAACTCGCTGTCATACTCCTCCCAGGCTACCTCGTCGTCATAGAAGTAGTCGTCATAACTGTCATTGTAATAATAGTCGTAGTAGGAGTCGCCGTAGAGCTGAGAAGCAATGTCTTCAGAGTAAGCATTCATAAACTCCTCAAACTGTGCGTAGCCTGCCCCGAAATAAATCATGAAATCAAAAGGCGACATATCCTTGAAGACAAGCTCTTCTTTTTCGTCAAACACAGTATAATCTGCGCCCTCGGTATACTTCACCGACATATTGCAGTCCATGATCATCTCTCCGTCGTACGGCATTGACATACTTATCTTGTTGATTTCGATAAGAATGCCATCCTTGTTGGAGCATGTGCCGTCGATATTATACTCCATTTTTTCGCCGTCAGCAGTCATCACAAGATCCATATTAATCTTTTCTTCGGCAAAGTCGTATACAATATCGTATGTATAGTTGAGTATCTCATATCCTGCAGCCTCAGAAAGCATTACAAGCTTTGCTTCAAGTCTGTCGTCTGTGATCTCGGTATCAAACGAAAAGGTTGCAAAGAACATTTCAAGACCGTTGTGTGAAGCTGAAACTGTAATACCGTTAAGGTTTGACATAACAGAAAGCTCTACCTTGCCCTCGTTGTCAGATCTTTGAACTATTGTAATTCCTGCGAGCTTTGACTCATACTCGTAAAGCTCAACAGAAAAGTCAAGCTCATCGGGCACTTCGGAAAAGACCCCGGTGATTGACCTCTTGAATTCCTCAACCGCATACGGATACTCTTCATAAAACTCATGCATAAGATCGTCGTAATACTCGCTGTCGCCGGCCGCTTCAAATGTGGCTGCAAAGCTATAAAGATTCTTTACAAGCTCTGTGATTTCCTCATCTGTTGCAAAAACATCTACAAGAGTGTTCAGATAGCTGCCAAGCTCTGCGGGCTCAATGTTTACGACAATCTTCTTTGCAGTCACTTTATTGTCGCCGAGAGCAATCTCCACATTCTCACGGTCGCCTATCTCACAGGCGGCTATAAAGTCTGCAGATGCGGCCTTGACCTGCTTTTTGATATCCTCCGGAAGCTCAAGGCTGAAATCGCTGTCATAAAGTTGTGAAAAAGAAAGGTCAATGTCCTCGGGGAGCATAGGCGAGCCTATCTCCTGAGCGAGTATGCTTTCATTCCAGTCTTTAAGTATATCCTTGGCACTCAGTGTGATGTACTCTCCGCCAAACAACGAAAGACCTATCTTGTCGTCTGAGTGTGTGTACCCAAATGTCTCGGCTACATCATCACCGTACTTGTAATCAAAATCCATCTTAAACAGCTTATCGGTATATGACATTACAGCCCTGGCGGTCATTCCGAGTCCACCAAAATCTACCGTTTCGCCGTCGAGGGTAACCTCGCCAAGCTCATAGTCCATGAGCATTGTATAGTCGTCCTTTGTCGGGTCAAAGCCATAAAGGGGCGTTACCATCTCATCGCCGTAGAGCTCGACATCTTCGAATGTGTTTGTAACAAGGTCATAAATATAGCCCTCGGGAGAGATTGCAAAGAAAATGTCGTTCTTGGCAAGCGCTCCGACAGCAGCACCGAGAACAACGACCGCACAAAGAACTATGGCTACAATACCTTTTTTGCTCTTTCTGGGCTCGGCAGACGCTGTTTGTACTTCAGCCTGAGGAGCAGCTGCGCTCTGGCCGAGCTGTGCTCCGCACTCTGTGCAGACCTTGCTGTCGTCGGATATATTTTTTCCGCAATTCGGACATACCATAATAATTCCTCCTTAAACATCAGCACTTACGATGCTGTTTATATTTTAATTATAACATTGATACGCCTGTGTTGCAAGGTTTTTTTACATTTTTCGGCATATTTCACAAAAAATGTTACTTTCTGAGAATTCTCATCGCGTTGAATACCGCAATAAGCGCAACACCCACATCGCCGAACACAGCCTCCCACATACCTGCTATATCAAAAAGTCCGAGTGTCATAAAAATCACCTTTACTCCGAGAGCGATTATAATGTTCTGGATAACAATACGCTTTGTTTCCCCCGCAATTTTTATCGCCTCAACAAGCTTTGACGGTGCGTCTGTCATAAGCACGACATCGGCAGCCTCAACAGCAGCGTCAGATCCAAGCCCTCCCATGGCAATTCCCACATCAGCTCTCGCAAGAACGGGCGCATCGTTGATTCCGTCGCCGACAAATGCGACCTTGCCCGAAGCTTTTTTGTCAGAATAAATCTCCTCCAGCTTTTTCACCTTGCCGTCGGGAAGAAGCTCGGCGCAGAATTCGTCAATTCCCAGAGTCTGCGCCACCTGCGAGCATATGCCTGCATCGTCTCCCGAAAGCATGACCGTCTTTTTTACACCAAGTCGTTTAAGCTCTGATATTGCCCTTTTACTGTCCTCTTTTATCTTGTCGGAAATAACAATAATTCCTGCAAAGACACCGTCAAGTGCAACATATACAGTGGTACCGAACTTTTCAAAGCAGGTTGTTTCGATATTCTCTTTTACCATAAGGGCAAAGTTACCTGCAAGTATTCTTTTGCCGTCATAAATGACACTCACGCCGTATCCCGGGATTTCGGTATAGTCTGACAGCTTTGCCGTGTCAGGATCGCCTTTGTAGCAGGCAAGAATAGATTTTGAAATAGGATGTCCCGACATACTCTCGGCACAGGCTGCAAGCTGAAGCAGGCTTTCCCGGGTGAAGCCGTCTGCAGGGACGATTTTGCTCACACTGAAAACGCCCTCGGTGAGAGTGCCTGTTTTGTCAAAAACCACCGTGTCAAGGCTGGTAAGAGCTTCCAGATAGTTGCCGCCCTTGACAAGCACTCCACGCTTTGCCGCAGCACCGATACCGCCAAAGAAAGTAAGCGGTATTGATACTACAAGCGCACACGGACAGGACACAACAAGAAACACAAACGCTCTGTGAATAAAGTCGGACCACTCCCCGCCAAAAAGCAGGGGCGGAATGGTTGCAACTGCCGCAGCGAGCATTACTACCGCCGGAGTATAAATGCGCGCAAACTTTGTAATAAAGCTCTCAGTCGGCGCCTTTGCCTCAGAGGCATTTTCAACAAGGTCGATAATCTTTGAAACGGTCGATTCCCCGAATAGCTTTGTAACTCGGATACTAAGCATGCCGCTTGTGTTTATACAGCCGGACAAAGCATCGTCCCCCGCCCTTACCGTTCTCGGCACAGACTCGCCTGTAAGGCTCTTTGTGTCAAGGGCAGAGCTTCCGTCGAGGACTATGCCGTCAAGCGGAATTCTCTCTCCGGGCTTTACGACTATTGTCTCGCCAATATTTACAAACTCTGGCGAAACTGAAAGGACTGCTCCATCTCTTTTGACATTGGCGCTGTCGGGACGGATATCCATAAGCTGAGCAATCGACTTTCTTGAGCGGTCGACGGCAAGCCCCTGAAAATACTCGCCCACCTGATAAAAGAGCATAACAGCAACAGCCTCGGGATGCTCCCCTATAATAAATGCACCGATTGACGAGATGCTCATAAGAAAATTCTCATCAAAGACTTTGCCCTTAAAAATATTCCTTACAGCATTTGTCACAATATCATAACCGAGAATAATATATGCAAAAACAAAAACGCCAAGAACAGCAGCCTCCGGCAAAGCAGCCAACGACATAACAAGTCCCGCGGCATACACCGCAGCACCGAGGATAAGGCGGATAATAACAGCTTTTCCTCCTCTGTGGTCATGGTGTTCCGCTTTTTTGGTAAAAGGCAAAACTTTCACATCAGGCTCGTGAGAGTGGACGATTTTTTCTATTTTTTCTCCGATTGAAGAAGCTGCATTATCGTCAACAGCTATTGTCAGCGTCTGTTTTATAAGATTAACTCTCGACAAGCTCACTCCATCAAGCTCACCGACCTCCCTCTCAATTTTTGCCGAGCAGTTGGGACAATCAAGACCTTTGAGTATATATATCTTTTCCATAGTCCTCCCCCTCACTCACCGATATGCTCGATACCAATGTCAATAATTGTCTTCACATGGTCATCTGCAAGCGAGTAGTAGACAATCTGCCCCTCGCGTCGCGATTTTACAAGATTTGCAAGTCTGAGAGCCTTGAGCTGATGAGAAACGGCAGACTTTGTCGCTCCTATCAGGTGTGCAATGTCACACACGCACAGTTCGTTATAACCAAGCGCGTGAAGAATCCTGATTCTCGTCCCGTCGCCGAACATTTTAAAAAGTACGGCAAGCTCGGTGTAGCTGTCGGTTGTCTGCATTCTGGCGCGCGTGTCCTCTACAATTTTCTCATGTATTACTTCACAGTCGCATAGCTGAAACTTTTCCATATGTGCCTCCGTTTGTTGAATAGTTGTTCAATCATTCAATCATATTTTGATACTATCACATTTTTACCTGTTTGTCAAGAGGCGCAATATTAAAAAATCACCCCTGTGCAGGGGTGATTTTAACGCCACATAAAATTCTACTTTTCGTTCTTTACAAGACCGTATTTCACCTTGATTCTCTCGAGTTTTTCAATCATGGGTACAGATAAAAACCACAGAAAAAATGCGGTAGAAAACGCGTGTATCAGGTCGTACGGCGCTCCGGCGGCATAAGATGCAACAAGCATTTCAAGTGTTGGCTTGCTCTGCGACATAATGACATTGGCAGGATTGAGAATACCGCCATACATGACAAATGTAGCAAGCGCGCCGTAGATACAAAGCGACAGTCTTGTTGGCGGAAGAAATCTTCTTCTGAACAGTATCCCCGAAACAAATCCGATTATTCCAAAAGCAAACATCTGCCACGGTGTCCAGGGGCCTTGTCCGAAAAAGAAGTTTGACACAAAGCCTGTCACCGCACCTACAAGGAAGCCTGTTTCTCCCCCGAAGCATACGCCCGAAATGATGATAAGTGCAACAACAGGCTTAAACTGCGGAAACATGAAGAAAGCTGTTCTGCCTGCAACCGCAATCGCACAAAGGGTGCTTATTATGATAAGTTCGCGCGCACGGGGCTTGCGCCTTTCAAAAATCATAAAAAACGGTATCATTGTTTCAAGGATGACAAGAAGACTTATAAAATAGTATTTTCTGCCCTCAAGCAATGTCGTGCCTAAACACACCGTGAGAGGTATTGCAAGCAGCAAACAAAGCGCCGAAATAACTGCTCGAAGTGAGAGCTTTGAGCTTTCCTTAGGTATTATTATCCTGTTCGGAGAAGCACTTTTTGAAAAAGTATTACCCGAGCCGCTTTGCGGAGTTGAAAAATCAAAAGGCTCACAGGTGTTTTTTGGCGGAACATCCCCTCCGCAGGCGAGAATAACATCTTCGGCAATAATTGCTCCGGGAAGAAGACTTCTCGCCATTCTGTTGGCGCTTGTGGTATAAAAGCTCTTGCCCGCAAAGAACTTGCGCGGTACTCCGACACTTGTGACACTTCCGTCAAAAAACAGCGCGCACCTGTCTGCATACTCTGCACAGAATTCTATATCGTGAGTTACCATAATGACTGTAACTTTGCGAGCCTTGAGTACACCGAGAATACCGGCAAAAATTTCTTTGAAATGCGCGTCCATTCCCTTTGTAGGCTCATCAAGCAGGAGAATCTCAGGCTCTCTGAGAAGTACTTTTGCAAGTGCCGCACGCTGCTGCTCACCGCCGGACAGATCATACGGATGGCGGTCGAGCAAGAGATCCACCTTGCAAAGACGAGCAATGCTCTTTACTCTGTCCTCCTTGGTTGCCTGCGGCAAATCAGTATCGTCAAGCACCTCAAAAAGGTCTGAAAACAGTGAGCTTTTTACAAAAAGGCTCTGTGGATTCTGCGGCATAACTCCTAAAATACCGTTATAAAGATTCTTTATTTCAGATATGTTTTTTCCTTTTATGCGCACCTCACCACGATAGGGCTTGTTAAGTCTGCTAATAAGCGAAAGTGCTGTTGTCTTGCCCGTTCCGTTACCTCCGAGAATGGCAAACAGCTCACCCTTGTTTATCTTCAAATTCAGTCCGTTTATAACATCTGGCAGGCTCTTTTCGTACCTAAAAAAGGCGTCTTTGATTTCGACAACGCTATCGTCCCGCTCTGCGCTTTCGCAGGGCACAGGAATTGCCGAAGTATCAAGAGTATGCTGTACAGAATATTTTTCAAGCCACACTCTGCCCTCTCTCACAGTGATAGGATAGCTGTCACCGCCGTCTGCCGCACTGTAAATACGCATAGGCACAGGCAGTGCGAGAAGCATATCGTGATTTTTGTCTTTGAGTATCCTACCAATCTTTTCGGGGGTAGTATCGGCTATTACCGAGCCGCCGTCAAGCACAATTACTCTGTCGGAAATAGGAAGTGCTTCCTCAAGTCTGTGCTCTGAGAGAATCACCGTCACTCCGAGTTCACGATTGATTTTATGAAGAGTTTTCAAAAAATCTGATGACGCTATCGGGTCAAGCCTGCTTGTAGGTTCATCAAGTATCAGAACAGACGGCTGCATAACCATTACAGACGCGAGAGTGAGCATTTGCTTCTGCCCTCCCGAAAGCTCGGTTGTCTTTTTGTGAAACCAGGCTTCTATACCAAAAAAGGACGCCATTTCGGATACCCTTGCGCGTATTTCGCTATTATCAAAGCCGAGGCTCTCAAGACCGAATGCAAGCTCGTGCCAGACCTTGTCGGTCACAATCTGCGAATCGGGGTCCTGCATTACAAATCCCATTCTCTCGGTCTGTGCTCTGCCATCGTGTTCGCACAGCTCTTTGCCCTCAAAAAGAATTCTGCCGTCAAGTATGCCATGAGGCGAAAGAGAAGATTTCAAAAGCCTCAAAAGAGTAGTTTTACCGCAGCCTGATTTGCCGCAAAGAGTTACAAACTCACCCTGTCCTATTTCTAGACTTACATCCGACAGTGCAGGCGTGCCTGCTCCGGGATAAGTAAATGTCAGATTTTCAATTTTATAGCTTTCCATCTTCTCACCTCACATACTTCAACTATTATCGGCAGGGCGCAGAGCGCAGTATAGGCAACATATACGCTAAGTCTATAGGGTGAAAGCTCTGCTGCCGTTATATGCGGAAAATATTCAAAGCTTATTGCTCCGTTTATACTTCCGATAAAGATATACACTCCAAGCCCCGCTATTACTCCGAGGGTACATAAATCTCTCTTGCAGAATTTATATACCGAAAAAGCCGTTCTGCCCGAAAGTCCATATCCGCGGGATTTCATACTGTCTGCAGTGCCGACAGAATTTTCAAGCGCCCATGTCACCATTATCGACAATATCGAAAGACCATTTTTGGCTCGCTTGATTATACTGCCCTCCGACGGGTCACGGCCAATGCATTTCTGAGCGTTTGCTATAACCTTAAGCTGAGATACAAATCTCGGCACAAATTGCAAGGTCATGGAAAAAATAAGCGACATCGACGGAATAATTTTGCCGAAAAGATATATAAATTTATCACTTGTCATCACAGCGTTATAGCACGAAAACCAGCATATCGCGCAGGATATCATCATTGCCGCAAAAAATCCGTAAATCACCGATTCAAGAGTGAGCGGATTTCCGCCCGGCAAATATGTAATAACCGTCGCGCCCGCGTGATTAAAAAGAGGATTGACAAGCGCCATTACAAGCATCATAGGCAGCATATAGCAAAGACTGAGCTTTATATTTTTTCTGCCCCCGAGCATCGCAGAATACGAAATCGCGCACAAAAGAGATATAAAAAGGCATACAGGGTGCATAAAAAGCACTGAAAAAACTATTGTCAGAACAAAATACACGAAATTCACGGCAGGATGGTATGTCCCGAATTCGTTCATCGTCTTCCCTCCCCAAAAATAAAAGCCGCGGCAATCTTTCTGATTACCGCAGCTGTTTTCCTGCAAGTATCACACTCTGATTGCACGACGGCAAAGCCCTCGCCGTTTCCTTTCAAAAACTGCCAGTGCAATCAAAAACATCACTCCTGAACTCTCTTTGCGGAGCAATATCAGAGCAGGTCTTCTGACTCGCATCATATGGAAACATCCGCATTTTTGCGTCCTGCCTTCTCGGTTTCCCAATGACCGGCTTTCGCCGACGGGCGCAAAAACATTTGATGCATACAGCGACAGACACCGTTGAGGGTTCTCACCCCATTCCCTTTCCACCAACTGTACCCGTACAGTACAGCCGACACTCTGTGTGAATATTAGGTTTTCGCATATAGTATAACATACCTTTTTTATAAAATCAATTACAACCGATCGGAAAATTTTTCAAAAAAGTAATGTTTTTTGCATGAAAGCCTTGACAAACCTTGGTGTTGGTAGTATAATAAGCGTGTTAGTGTATACTAACTCGTTTTTAAAACTATAAGTTAGTTTATACTAATCTGACATTTTTTCAATTACAGAACGGTGATATATATGAATTTAAAGCAAGCAACACAGGGACAGGAATATGTCATCAAAGCAATCAGAACAGATGACGAGGAGCTGAATGCATTCCTCTTTTCTCTCGGCTGTTACAGCGGAGAAAAAATCACCGTCGTTTCCCATCTTTCGGGCGGATGTGTGGTATCTATCAAGGACGGACGCTATAGTATAGACAACAGTCTTGCACAGGCTATACTCATCTGATCATTTTTGTGTGAAATTTAAAGCCGTCTTTCTGGTCGTTTTTTTGAAAGGAAAAGTTAGTTAGTGCTAACTGCGTTTTCGCAAAGTGCCGTTATCGAACGCGGCAAAACCAAGCAACATTTTTGGGAGGATTGTTTATGAGAATTGCCTTGACGGGTAACCCCAATTCCGGCAAAACAACAATGTACAACGCACTTACCGGCAGCAATGAAAAGGTGGGCAACTGGGCTGGCGGTACCGTCGAAAAGAAAGAGCACCCAATCAAAAAGGCATACTATGCAGGCAAAGAACAGCTTGTCGCGGTTGACCTGCCGGGCGCATACTCTATGTCCCCCTTTACAAGCGAGGAGAGCATTGCAAGCTCTTATGTGAAAAAAGAAAACCCCGATGTTATCATCAACATCGTTGACGCCACAAACTTAAGCCGAAGCCTGTTTTTCACAACGCAGCTGCTCGAGCTTGGTGTCCCCGTTGTTGTTGCGCTCAACAAGAGTGACATAAACGCAAAGAAAGAAACGGTAATCGACGCAGTTGCCCTGTCGCTCAAGCTTAGCTGTCCTGTTGTCAGCACTGTTTCAACATCCTCCAACGGACTTAAAACTGTGATAGAAACAGCGGTTTCGAGAGTCAATACCATTCAAAAAGCGCCATACAGTCAGGGCAATGTCGACCTTACCGATAAAAAAGCTGTGGAGGCTGCAGACCGCAGGCGTTTTGATTTTGTAAACAAGATTGTAAAAGAGGTTGAAACACGAAAAGTTCTCACCAAGGACACAAATCTCGGTGACAAAATCGACTATTTTATTACAAGCAAGTGGCTTGGTATTCCGATTTTTGCCGTTGTCATGTTCCTTATTTTTCAGATTTCCCAGGCATGGGTAGGCCCATGGATAGCAGATTATCTCAGCTCCTTGATTGACACATTCAAGGACTGGATAGGCAATCTTCTGCAGGGCGGAAATGTCTTCCTGGTATCCCTGCTCACCGAGGGTATCATCGGAGGTGTGTCTGCCGTTGTGGGCTTTCTACCTCTTGTAATGGTTATGTACTTCCTTATAGCTCTCCTTGAGGACTTCGGCTATATGGCAAGAGTTTCTGTTGTGCTCGACCCTATATTCAAAAAAGTAGGTCTTTCGGGCAAGTCTGTTATTCCTTTTGTTATCGGAACAGGCTGTGCTATCCCCGGTGTTATGTCCTGCCGCACAATCAGAAACGAGCGCGAAAGGCGCGCTACGGCAATGCTTGCACCCTTTATGCCCTGCGGGGCAAAGCTTCCTGTTATTGCGCTGTTTGCAGGTGCATTCTTCCCCGATGCTTCCTGGATTGGCACAATGATGTATTTTGCAGGTATTATTATCATTCTTTTCGGAGCGCTTCTTATAAACAAGCTCACAGGACGCAAGGCCAAAAAATCCTATTTCATCATAGAGCTTCCCGAATACAAGGCCCCGAGCCTCTGGCGAGCATTCAAATCTATGTGCTCACGCGGCTGGGCTTACATAGTTAAGGCAGGTACAATTATTCTTCTGTGTAACGCGGCAGTATTTGTTATGCAATCATTTGACTGGAAGCTCAGGCTTGTTGCAGATGGTGCTGCAAGCACATCCATTCTGGCTTCTATTGCTTCTCCTATTGCTGTTCTTCTCGTTCCGATTATAGGTATTGCAGCTTGGCAGATGGCAGCTGCTGCAGTTACGGGCTTTATTGCCAAAGAGAATGTTGTCGGCACCATTGCTGTCTGCTACGGCATTTCAAACCTTATTGACACAGAGGCTCTGCAGATGGTTGAGGGCGCAGGAGATGGCGTTGTGGATGCTCTGGGGATAACACCTGTTGCTGCTCTTGCGTTTCTTATGTTCAATCTCTTTTCTCCGCCATGCTTTGCAGCTATAGGCGCTATGAACTCCGAAATGAGAAGCTCAAGGTGGCTCTGGGGCGGCATTCTTCTTCAGCTTTGCACAGGATATACTGTTGCATATCTTGTGTACACTGTCGGTACTCTTATTACAGACGCCGCGTCTTTCAATATAATCGCCGCAATAGCAGGTCTTTCCGCAATAGCAGTTATGGCTTCAATTACAGTTGTTCTTATCAGCAAGGCTGGCAAAGACTCAAAGCCCGAATACACCTCCGGCATAGCTTCGAGAGCAGACAAAGCCGAGTACTCTATCAAATAACATATGATAAACTATATAATTATTGCAATAATCATCTGTATGCTCGGCAGTGCAGCATACTACCTGTACCGTGCCAAAAAAAAAGGTCAGACCTGCATAGGCTGCCCTTATGCCAAGCAGTGCAGCGGCAAATGCAGCTGTCAGGAAGAACAAGAATAATAATCAAAAAAAACGAACTCTTTTGGAGTTCGTTTTTTTATGTAAGCGTAATATGGTTTTTCTGTGTATGGACTACAAAAAAGATACTTTTACCGGTTTTGCGTATTGCTTTGGGCTCTTACAGTTTTTAGTGGAATTTTTTACCTTGCGGCAAAACTTGAAATAATTCGCTTTGCGAATTGTGAAATTAAAAGCTTACGCTTTCAGTGAAATGAAATAAAACTTCTCTTGCCCGCAGGCATTTCACATGGTGAAGCAATATTTCACATACAAAGCGTATTTCACAAATTCAATAGGATTTATTTCGTTGAAAAACCGCTAACTTTGTATCAAAGTTAACGGTTTTTTCTGTAAGAACGATATAATTTTACTGTCGCATTGATTTTGCCCTTATTTCAAGCGGGTTTCCAGACTTTCGTCCTAATCAATTCCAAAGACAGAATAAATCCTTTTTACAGGATTTATTCTAACACATTTCTTAACTTTTTACAAGTCCTTTTTAATATTTTTCTTGGACTTTTAATTCGGGTATTTCTACCTCGTAGGCTATGTCACCTATGAACCAGATTGTCAACTTGTCTTTTGCGATCACCTCCATTTTTTCTATAATGTTACGGACAAGGGTATTATCGATTTCGGTCAGTTCTTCAGCCATTTCATCTACCGCTTTGAAGATTTGTTTTAGCTTTGATGATTCTGCCGATTTCATTTTCCTTGTCATTTCATACTCTTCATTTTCCTTCCGCAACTTTTCTGATTCCGTCTTTACCTCATAGCAGATTTTCTCAAGCTCCTTGGGTGTCATTTCGCCTGTTGCATTTTTGAATATGGCATCTCGCATAAGATCTGATAGTTCTTCAAGTCTTGCCATATTTTCTGTTATCATAGGCTGTTCGGTATCACCCATAAGGGATGCTATTGAGCACTTCAAAATGTCCTTTACCCTCGACCTGCTTTTGTAGATGATGTTAATTGCTTCTACGGTCTTTTTGGTCAGGTATGTGTCATTTATGGTGACAGAGCGTCTGCAATAGTGTTTTCCATCTTGTATGCGGTTTACACATCGCCACACATACTTCTTGTCACCATTTTTCTCTACCCACATAGTTCGCCTGTATTTCGCTCCGCAGTCACCGCATATGATTAGGTTGTTGAATGGGAATTTTCCACTATATTTTCCATAGTGTTTTTTCTTATCATTCTTTTTGATACAACCCCTTCGAGCCATTTCACTTTGTACCATATCAAACATCTCAGGTTCTATGATTGCAGGATGATGATTTGTGATAAGATATTGTGAAACCTGACCTGTGTTCTTCTTTTTCTTCTTTGATATTGGATCGACTGTGAAGGTCTTTCGGGCAAGGAAGTCTCCTTTGTATTTCTCACTTGAAAGAATTCTTTCAACTGTTCCGGGACTCCATTCTTCTTTTCCTGTAGGACTTGGGATTTTTCTTTCTCGCAAGTCCTTTATATCGTTACAGAAAGAACAGTCTATAGAAGCTTAGGAGGATTTTTGAAAGCAGAGTTATATCGAGCACTTGTTGCAGGTAATGCACCAAGGGTATGTGATAATTGCGGTAGATACTTTTTGACAATAGGCCAGGAGAGAACCCTTTACTGCAATCGCGTTGCGCCAAATGATCCCAAAGGAAGATTGTGCCGTAAGGTCGGCGCTCACATCAAAGAACAGAAACTACATGATGTTGCATATGAGAAGGCTTACAGCAGAGCGTACGACAGATTAAAATATCGCAAGCGTGCCGGATTAATCGATGTTGATACATGGAACAAGCTGGTTGCCGAAATTCAAGATATTCGAGAAATGGCACGTGACGGAGTAATCTCTGATGCTGAGGCTGTTGATAAATTAAATGCAATTTAATAGCCAGGCATTGCATTTGCAGTATAGCTCTTGCAATGCCTTTAATATTGCCCTTATTCTGCATAAAAAACAGATAGAGTATAATCACCCTATCTGCGTGAGTTTGGTCTTTGAAGCCCTTTAAGAGCCTTTGTAGCTTGAGTTCAAAATCGATTATATAACGAGGAAGAGGATAGGCTGTTTTGCCTATCCTCTCGTAATTTCATTCCATTGTGCCGACCATTTTATTTATGTCGCCGTCCGAGTCTACTATTATTGTTTTGGTTTTGCTCGGTGCCACATAGCCGAATCCGTCTATGTAGGCTTTATTTTTTTCTTCTATGCTTTCATTTCGCATTTTTGTTTCCTCATCGGTGAGGTAGCAAGTATCTTTGCTCATGATTTCGTCATTTGGATTTATGGGTTCTTCCGGATTCTTTTCCCATTTTGCATAGAGAACATCGGGTTTTGTGAATTTAATTGTTGTCACCTGATTCTGCTTTGTTCTCGGATCGTTGAACCATCCTTTGAATGTATATCCGTATTTTGTTGGGACATAACTTTCGAGGCTGATGCTCTCGCCGTATCTTTTTGTTATTGGCCTGATAAAGCTTCCGCCGTCTGATGCGAATTGTAGTGTTACATTTCCTACGATTCCAAGTTCATTGTCGAAGGTTACTCGGTATTTACTGAGCCACCAAGGTTTTGCAGTTGCCGATGCTGTGGTTGTTAGCAGTATCATTGCTGTCAATGCCGTACATAATACTTTTTTCTTCATAATTTTCATCCTTTCTCATTTTGGGCATAAAATTAACGACATACTCGAATCTCATTCATCGAATATGTCGTTATCATTTTCAAAACATTCTATAAAGAACCTTGCTCCTAA
>JAZNMZ010000040.1:0-27941 GCA_045580005.1 Eubacteriales bacterium
AAGAATCAGGCAGGCAACACATATGTAGTTGTTAATGTAGATGAAATTCTTGCAGGCGGTTTCACAGTCCCCGAAATTGTTGACGGAACTGAGATTACAAACAGAGGCAATAATGTTGTAATTTACAACAACGCCGAAGAATATCAAGGCACACTTACACCTCCTGTTACAGCAACACAGTTTATTACTGTCAGAAACGGTAAGCTTATACCTAACTCCGACGGTACATTCAAGGCGTATTCGGACGATAATGAACTATTGACGGTTTATGCAAATGGTCTGCCGGTATCGCATGATGCAAATGGCAACTATTCGTTTTCTGATTCCTCTGTCAATGTTACATTCGGCACCGGCACAATTACAAGAATGTCGTTTGACGGAGTCGAGTTGGAGTATATTGTCGGCAGTTATCTCACTCTCCCTAAAGGCGCAGACAAGGGCAATGAGATTTTCGCCGCATGGCTGTGCAACGGCAAGTATTACTCTGAGGGCGAAACATTTGTTGTGCCCGACTCACAGTCAACATTCTTTACAAGCGTGACAACAGATGTTTCATCAGGTATAATTAATATATATGTTGATCAGGAAAACGGAAATAATTCGAGCAGCGGCACTATACCCCAGATTCCCGTAAAAACGCTTTCAAGAGCGGCGCAGCTTTATATGGAAAAGTATACTGCGTACAGCCTTGTTGTGAATATAGTCGGCACTTACTCGGAAAGTCTTCTTTACATTCCTTATGTCAGTGGCGCGACATATACAGGCGGCACTCTCGAATATTCAGATGCTATGATGATAGGAACATCCACAAACTTTAAGGATATTTCTATCAAAGCAGCTACTCCTTGGAAAGCTATTGAAATCAGCGCAAACAAAGTAAGCTTCCTTGAGGGTGTTACAAAAGCTGAGGATTCCGAACCTATAGACATACATTTCGGCCCGTCCGGAGTGTATTCACAGGAATCGCTCACAAACACAAACCCCTACACGCTTGTACTCAACAGTGGAACTGTCAACAGTGTTTCTGTTGGACCTAGCTATCTTGGCAGCGGAGATCCAGACAGATATTCCAATCTTTATACTGTTGAACTCGGCGGCGATGCTGTAGTATATTCGATAAAAATTTCTGACGGTTATGGCAATTATGCGAATAAATTCACTCTTGACAATAAAGTAGTTGTCAAGGTTAAGGACAATGCTGCACTTTCAAGATTTTCATCTATGAACAAGTACTGCATAGCGGCAGACTCATGTGTTGTTTATAATTATACAGACAATCCTGTTCGTTATATCACATATAATACAGAACCCGACTGTTCGCCTACATATGTTTATAATCTTGGCTCTTTTGCGCCTGAATTCGATTCGCAGAACCCTGCACATCTCTCAAGCGACGGCAGCTTCTATGTTGTGTCTGATGGTGAATACCTAAGATCAGAAAACAACAGCGTTACACTCACAGCTTCCGGTGCTTATGATGTGTATGGCGGAGAAACAGTTCTTGACACACTGACAGTACTAGGCGCCCAGATAAGAGAGACAGGCGAGCAGGCGTTGAGATTTGTGGCCGAATATAACTATGCTCTCGACGATATTTATACTCCTGACGAGTATGGATTTGTCGTAATTCCGACAGAAATACTCGGCAGCAATATTCTTGAGGCCGAAAAGACCTACACATATAACGGAAAGCGGTATGAAACCGGTCTTGTTCCTGCAAAGAAACTGTATATGATTGGTGAAGACAGCAAGCTTTATACAGTATGTATCACCGGAATTGACACAGAAGAAAAGCTTGCTCGTGATTATACAGTGCGCTCATACATCAAGGTGGATGGTGAGTATATCTACGGTGAACAGTATAGCACAAGTGTTAAAAATATCGAAAATGCCGCACTTGATGTCAAGTACGGAATATCAGAGCTCCACGGTAAATATAAGGCTGGTAAAATTTCAGACACAGAACTTGCAAAAAGAATCGATTCTCTGGCAAAGACCCAAATAGATACCATCGTAAACTCTGAGTCGCAGTATACCGCTACAGGTAAAGTATATTATGTTTCAAACAACGGTAACGACTCAAACAACGGACTTTCTGCAAACTCTGCATGGGCAACTCTTGCAAATCTCACATCAGATAAGCTTAGTTCAGGAGATACAATACTTTTTGAGCGCGGCGGAATGTGGAGAGGCAGAATTGATTGTGTTTCGGGAGTTACATATTCAGCATACGGAGAGGGGGCAAAACCTGTAATTTCAGGCTCCGCGCGTAATTACGCCGACCCGTCATTCTGGATAGAAACAGATAAAGAGAATATCTATAAATACACAGGACTTGTAAATAATGCCGGAATTATAGTCTTCAATGACTCCGGAAAACTTGGCAACTATAACGAGCTTGTGGGTACACTTGACGGCTTTACAGGATATGACAACCTTGACACAGATCTTGAGTTTGCATCTGATGTTACAACTCACGAGCTTTATATTTATAGCTCGGAGGGTAACCCCGGCGAGAGATTTGAGTCTATTGAGATAGGCGAAAGAGGAAACTTGTTCAATGTCGGCACAGCTGATAATGTTACAGTCGATAACATTAGAATGAGATTTTCAGGCGGTCACGGTGTGGGTACTGCCGGAGCGTCAAATATCACAGTTCGCAACTGTATAGTAGACTATGTCGGCGGAAGCAAGATGACAAATCATACATATGAAACGACACGCTATGGAAATGCTATCGAAAGCTATGGCGGATGTGATGGTTGGTATGTCTACGATAACTGGTGCTACCAGATATTTGATACAGGTATCACACATCAGTACAATGTAGAAACGATAGACAAGCATGACTGCTTCATGGAAAAAGTTGAATACAGTGGCAATGTGATTGAATATTGCCACTGGGCATTCGAATGGTATAACTACGAATATGAAGCAAATCAGCAGTATGTACATAATATAAAAATCACAGACAATATCTGCAGAATGACAGGCTATGGATGGGGAAGTGCAGACAGAACACCAAGTATCGGCGCTCTTACAAGCTGGGGACTTACACCCAACACAGAGAATTTTGTCATTGAAAACAATATTATCGACCGCTCACAGGGACCGATCTTCCTTATCAGTCAAGAATCTGCGGGTATACCCGACGGAAACAGATTTATTGAATATGCCAACAACATTTTTGTACAGAGTTCGGGAGACCAGTTCGGTAATCTGTACGGAGTACAGTATAATTTTGATGAACTTGTAGCTGATGTAGCAAGAGATATTCTTAATGATACAACAAGCGTGTTTGCATACAATAACGATACAAAGGTGGAAAACTACGCCCCGAAAATTGCCGAATAAAAGTGCTGTTTTGCACTTTTATAATTCGAGCATAAATATTGCTCACCGCGAGAAAAGTCGATTGTTAATAAATTGTAAAAAAGCATATTTTTTATATAGAAAACCGACTCTTTTTCAAAAAAGTTGTTTACAAATCTGAAAGATTATGGTATCATATAATTAAGTTTTTATAAACTAAATTTATAAAGAAAAGAGGAGTTTTATGAAAAACAAAATCCTTAGCGCACTTCTTGCAGTGCTGATGGTAATGACAGTTGTACCTTTTGCAACAGTTCCCGTAAGCGCAGCAGTCGGAGTGCAGACAGTAGGCGGTCATAAGCTCGTTCCGAGTGACGGCCGTTTTGAGTCTCTTTGGAACCCAGATTCCGCAGCCGGTAACTGGACAGTATACGGCTACACAATCGAGGCAGACGAGTTCGACGGCAAGCAGGTGGCAAAGATTTATGCTAACGGCGAAGAATTCCAGGGTATTGCGAAAAATGACAGCACAAATATCAAGGCCTGGAACGACGGAATGCCCGCAAACCTGTATGACTACGGTCCTGTTCTCGACGATGCAGGAAATATAGTTCTTGCAGCAAATGCGAACTACATCACTGTAGAGTACTACTACGATACAACAGGCCGCGTAGACGAGGCTGAAGAGGACAGAGAGTCTCTTGAAAACAAAGGCATGATCTGGAACCAGTTTAGCTTGACAAGCGGTAAAAGTGTATGGGAAGATAAGCCATCATCCAACACTATGGTGGCAAACCAGTGGGGAGAAATTGTTATCCCTGTAAACTATGGTGCATCAGCTTCTGGCGCAGATGATGGACTTAACCAGTTCGCATTCTATCCCCTTGGAGCATATAACCCCGGTAAGATGTACACAGGCGATGCTCTTTATATCAGCGAAGTAAGATTCACAGCTTATGATCCTGATAGCTTTGTAGCACAGGAAAGAAACATCTACTACTACGCAAGTCAGGACGATTTTGATTTTGGAGCTACATATGCTGAAGATACAGCAGAAGACCTTTCCAAAATCACACTTATCGACCTTGAGGACGATTCATACATTCCTGCAGACTCTGTATTTGTAGGCTGGAAGGAAGTGTCAACAGGCACAGTATATAAGGCTGGCGATGAGTACACACTCACAAGCGGCGCAGATGTGGAATTCCTTGCTCAGTTCAAGAGCGCAATCGCCCCCTCTACAGTATACTTCAGCGCAGACGGAGTAGTTGACGGTGTAACTGATGAAGTTTATATGTACCTTGCAGAAGCTGTTGCAGCAGTAGCAGACGGCGGTACTATTATCGTTGACGGTGAGCTTGCATGGACAGCAGGCGATATTGATGTATCATCAAAGTCAGCACTCACAATCGAAGGCTACGATGATAACGCATCCTTCAAGATGCTTGCATACAACACAGGCTTCGTGGGAAATAACACAGCACTTACACTTGACAATATCAAGATAGTTCGAGCAGACAGCGATGAGGGCGAAGCTCATCTTTATATCAAGAACGGCACACTCACACTCGGCCAGGGAGTTACATATCAGGCAGGAGCTTTAACTGCAGACTGGAACCTTGGAGCAACACTTCATCCTAATGTAGGACTTGTAGACGCAATAGCAGCTGATCAGGCATATATCTTCAATTCGGAAGACTTCACAGTTGACTATATGGCACCCGTTGTTGGTTATACAGCAGCAGACATGACAGCAACAGGTGATTTCTATGCAGAGATCAACGCAGGTTCATTCAACAACATTTATTCTATCGCTCGTAACGGACATACAGGTATCCGTACACTTGACGGTAACGCAACATTCGTTATAAACGGCGGTACAATCGGAAACATCTATACAGGTGCATCCAGATTCGGTAAGATCACAGGCGATGTTAACATCACAATCAACGGCGGTAACATCGGATATGTTTACCTTGGTAACGCACAAGCTCACGAAACAAAGAATCAGGCAGGCAACACATATGTAGTTGTTAATGTAGATGAAATTCTTGCAGGCGGTTTCACAGTCCCCGAAATTGTTGACGGAACTGAGATTACAAACAGAGGCAATAATGTTGTTGTAATTAATGGCATTGATAAATACGACGGTGAGATTGCTGCTCCCGCAACAGCAACCCAGTTTGTTAAGGTAACAGGCGGTAAGCTTATACCTAACTCCGACGGTACATTCACAGCTGTTGCTGATGATCCCGCAAAGGCTACAGTGCTCGCGAATGGCACAGTTGTTACAGCAGACGCTGACGGTAACTACACACTTCCTGCTGGTACAGTTAATGTAGTATTCGGTGAAGAGATCGCAAGCACACTTGTTACTGTTACATTCGACGGTGTTAACGCAGCAAACTATATGTCCGGTGCACAGATTGTTCTTCCCGCAGGCGAAGAAGGCAAGATTTTCGCAGGTTGGGAATATAACGATGAATACTATAACGCAAACGCTTCCTTTACAGTTCCTTATGAAGTAGACGCTATCGACTTCACAGGCGTTTATGCAGACATCACAGACGGTAAGCTCGATGTATATGTTGACAAGGTAAACGGTTCTGATACAAACAGCGGTCTTATCGCAGAGCTTCCTGTTCAGACAATGACTGCTATTGGTACTCTTTATGATACATATTCAGAAGATGCTAGCATCGTTGCAAATATCATTGGCGTATACACCGGTGATACTGACCCTGCTTACTGGGGAGTTATCTTAAAGCTTCCTGCAAAGGCGGGTATCACATATACAGGCGGCACTCTCGCGTATGATGAGGCTATGGTAGTAAACGGTGCAAACACTCGTTTTGAAAACATAACGATCAAGGCTCTTCAGGATTCGAAGTTTATTGAAATCGGTGCTAAGAATGTTACATTCGGCGACGATGTAGTAATGGCAGAGGATTCTCATCCTGTTAGTATCCATTTTGGCCCTTCCGGCGTTTACTCGCAGCACCTTATTACTGAATCTCTTGGTTATAATAGCCTTGCAATTTACAGCGGTGACTTTGGTACTATATATGTTGGTCCTAACTATATTGCTAATGATAGCGCGATTGATACTTTTAGAGTTGATAGCCTTTATGTAGCAATTTACGGTGGATCTGTTAGCACTATTGGTATCGGCGATGGCTATGGCAATAACGCCAAGAAGTACGCTATCGACGGTAGTATCAATGTTGAACTTTATGGTGATGCTAAACTCGGAAGCTTCTCATCTAACAGCAGATACTGTACATCAGCGGGACTTTGCAAGGTTACAAACTATTCTGTAAATCCTGTTAAGTATTCTGTTATGCCCGACCATCCCGACTGTGCAGAGACATATATCCTCAACAAGGGTCTTATCGGCACAAGTCTTGATACCCTCAGTGTTCCTGAAGTAAAATATTCAGCTCCTTTCTATGCAATAGACGGAGAGGGTGCGCTTTACAACTCTGTTGAAAATGCTATTACTCTTCCCGTAAACGGTGCTTATACATTCTACAAGGGAGTTTCTGTTGCTGATGCCCTCACAATTGACGGTGTTTCTATCAGAACAGAGGGTATACAGGGTCTCAGATTTATCGCGAACTACGACTTTTCTATTGATGAAACATATGAAGTTGAAGAGTTCGGCTTTGTAGTTCTTCCTACAACTATTCTTGCAGGTAACGAGCTCAAGGCAAACACAACTTATACATACGGCGGCAACGAATACGACTCTGAGCTCGTCCCTGCAGCAAGACTTTATGAAAAACCCAACGAGTTCAGCAAGAGGTATTCTGTATGTATCATAGGCATTGATGAAGCTAAGTACTCAAGAGACTACACAGTTCGTACTTACATCAAGGTGGGCGGCGAATACATCTACGGCGCTCAGTCCAATACAAATGTTTTGTATATGGCTCAGAAGGCTCTCGACGAACACGAAGCTGGTACTACACTTCTTGATGAAGCAACTCTTGCAACTATGAAGAATATCCTCGGTAGCGAAGATAATCCCGAAGTTGCTGAGTAATTCAGATAAAGTTATAAATATCATCTGTTAAAATATATCTAGGAGGTAATACTGATGAGAGAAATATACGAGAGCCCCGAGCTCGAGATTAATGTTTACGAGACAGAAGATGTTATCACAGCAAGCAATCCTTACGGAGATAACGACTTCAGAGATCCGTGGGACACATTCTAATTAATAAAATAAAAAGCAGACTGAGTAATCGGTCTGCTTTTTATTATACTTATCCTTGCGATGCTTACAAAAGTGCTTCTGCATGAGGACACGATAAACAGCGAGAGAGCCGTATACACGGCTCTCTCGCTGTCTGTATGCTGTTAATAATTCCCTATTACATTCTGTCTTATAGCTGTGTGAGTCTTACGGCGCGTCGTGATGATTAGTTGTTTTCAGTGTTGTTCCTGTCTTTTATAAAGCATATCACAAGATAGATTATCGCACCACACAGCATTATAAAAAAGGACATATAGCCGTATTTTGTAAATAGTGTGACCTTGTCATACAGCTTTGCGCTGCCTGTTACATGACCTTGTGTTAGAAGCTCGCTGCGTTGCGTGACTCTGCCGTCCTCGGTGATGATTGCCGAGTAGCCTGTAGTTGCGCTTCTGACAAGGTATCTCTTGTTCTCCACAGCTCTGAACACAGCGTGTCCGATGTGCTGGACTGTTGCTGACGAGTCGTTATACCATGAGTCGTTTGTTGAAAGGACAAGTATTTCGGCACCGCTTTGTGTGCTGCTTCTTGCGTTGTCATAAAAGATAGAATCAAAGCAAATGATACATCCCAGCTTGCCTGCCGACGAAGTGAGCACGAGGCTTTTTTCTCCGGGACTCAGGCTGTTACCGCTGAGATTCATGTTGCCAAGAAAAGGGAAGAGCTCGAGCAGAAAATCCTTCATTGGAAGATATTCACCAAATGGCACTATGCTGCGCTTGTTATATGTGTATGGATACACAACGCCGTTGTCAAACAAAAACTGTGAGTTATATGTGTAGCCGTCTTTTTTGCTGAAAGCGCCTGCTATAATTGCAGTATTATGTCGCTTTGATAGATTCACAAGTCCTGTGCCGACCTCGCGAGCGATGCCGGTTGTTTTTGTAGGGTCTATATTCATCACAACAGGGAAGACTGTCTCAGAGCATACGATAAGATCTGCATCGTTCTCAGTAATTCTGTCGACTTCTTTCAGTACTCTGTCGTATATACCTGCCGTGCCGCCGTCCCACTTATCGTAGGACGACGAGTTATCCTGCACTGCGGCAACTGTGATGGTGCCGATGGACTGGGGCTCTATTATCATTTCGCAGGTGCCGAACACGATATTTGCAGCAAGCACTGCTGCCGCAAAGATGCTGACAGCCTTTACGGTCTTGATATTACTCTTGTTAGCAACGATATACGCAAGTGAAATGTTGGTAAAAACAATAAGAAAAGTGACAAAATACGCTCCAAACAGTGACGCCGACTGAATAGCAGGCAAAAAGTACTGCTGCGATATATAAAGACCCGACCAGGGAAATCCGAGCGGTCCCATGCCGACGAGCATTTCGGCTCCTGTATAAAACAGAGAAGCGCACAGTATGCTGACGCACGCGTTTTTGCCGTGTGAAAAGGCTGCTCTTATCGGTGCTGCAGATATACAGATGATTGAAGAATGAATTAAAGATATACCAAATATGGCAACTGCAATAATAAAGTGTAAAAACAGCATTGGCATATCAAATATTGCCATAGACGCAAGCTCTCTGAACCATACAAAAGTCATTATATTGCGGAACAGCTCTGTTGCAAAAAGATAAAGACACGCTTCTCTTCCGCCCTGGCTGTATTTTATGATGAGATAAAAGCAAAGTGCGTGTGTTACCCATGAAAAAGCGAAAAGTGCCGGAAAAAAGTATGGTATAGATGAAACAATTCCGCTCAAAGCGCAAGCAAATAAGCGGAATTTTTTCGTTTGTGTGATTTTTATTAGTCTATGGCTACAAGTGTTTTGTGTAACCATCGCCGCTTACTTTGTAAGCTCTGTAAGGTAGTCTACAACATCGCCGACTGTGACAAAGTCTTTTGCAACATTCTCGTCGATGTCGATATCAAATGTTTCTTCACAGTGAATAACAAGCTCTGCAAGCTCGAGCGAGTTGACACCGAGGTCGTTCATAAGCTCTGCTTCAAGAGTGATCTTGCCTTCGTCAATCTGAAGTTCGTTTACAAGTAAGTTTTTGAGTTCTTCAAACATAATAAAATCTCCTGTTGTAAATTAATTGATTTTGTGTCGCTTGATTTTTCTTGATGAGGTCTTTTCAAACTCGGTCTTGCGTATTTCGATGTTTCTGACCTGTTTGAAGCTGGGAAGAAGCTTATTAACTTCAAGCACCTGCTCTTTTACCTTATCTGCTATAACTGAAATGTCGTCTGTATCGAACTTGTCGAAAGCAGGGTAGATGATTGCTGTGAGAACAACCTCGCCTGTATCTTCATTTGTTCTGCCTACAACTACATTTTCGCACACAATTTCGATTTTGTCAAGATATTCTTCAATTTCTTCGGGAAAAACATTCTTTCCGTTATTGAGAACGATTACATTCTTCTTTCTGCCTGTAATATAGATGTAGCCGTCTTTGTCCATATATCCGATATCACCTGTTCTAAACCAGCCGTCCTCGGTGAATACTTCGTTTGTGGCTTCCTCGTTCTCGTAGTAGCCGAGCATTACATTATCGCCTTTTACGAGAATTTCACCAATGTCATGACCTTTGTCATCCTGTCCCGTAACATCAATCATAACAGTACAGGACGGAACAGCGGGTCCTACAGAGCCTTTCTTTTGTCTGTAATAGGGACTCACAGAAATAAGAGGTGAGCACTCTGTGATACCGTAGCCCTCAACAAGTGTAATTCCAAAGGCGTCAAAGTTCCTTACCATCTCGGGATCGAGTGGCGCGCCGCCGCAGACAATCTTTGAGAGTCTGCCGCCAAAGCTGTCAAGCACTTCCTTAAAGAGGTTTCTTCTTATATCAAGACCCACGAGTCTTGTTGCGTTCGAAAGAGTAATACCGTTCTTTAGAATCTGGTCCTTGCCTTTTTTCTTGGCTTCATCCCATATCTTTTTGTGAATTGTTGCAACAAACAGCGGCACAAGCACAAGACCTGTGGGCTTGAATAGTGCAAAATTCTTGAGCACTTTCTTGAGGCTGTCGTTCATGCATACTTCAATACCGTAGTTAATCTCAGCAAGCATACACGCAAGCTCATAGGTATGATGTAGCGGAAGAACAGAAACAACTACATCATCTCCGTCAAAGTCAACCGTCTCACAGGCGGAGTTTACGCAGGAGCAGATATTCTTTTCGGATAACATTACACATTTGCTTGTGCCTGTTGTGCCCGATGTGAAGAGCATACAGCACATTCTTTCTGTGTTTTCATCACGCGGAAGCTCATATCCGCGCTCGCAGAGCTTTTCCTGCCCTTTTTTGATAAGCAGTTCAAGCGGATATATATTATCTCTGTCAGCACACTCAAGACCCTCATCATCCATGGGTATGAAGTACTTGATTGTGGCAGCTCCTTTGGAGAAATCATCGAATTTTTTATTAAAAGTTCTGGAGAATACAATGCCCTCAGCTTTGCTTATATTGAGAAAATTCGAAATTTCTTCTACAAGAAGTTCTTTGTCAAGAGGAATGATAACGCCGCCGCTGGAAATAACAGCTATATATGTTGCAATCCATTCAGGGGATGTTTCTCCGCTTATAGCAATGCGCTTACCGGAAAGCCCGAGTGCGTCAAGACCTGCAGCAATTCTTCTTACCTTTGCTCCGAACTGCGCGTATGTGAGAGTGTCGACTGTTCCTTCTTTTGAAAAGTATCTAAACAGTATTTTGTCACCGTATTTTTCGGCGCTTGTAGTATATAAATGATTAAGACTTTCAACTTTTGTGTATATTCTTGGTTTCTTTACTGCCAATTTCACACCTCCAAAATCACGCATGGTTATATGCATTATAACCTTTTATATTATAGTGCTTTTTTTACATTTTGTCAAGCAATATAATGTTAAATTACTATGCTGTCAATTATATTTGCCTTTTAAACAAATTTTTTCACACTGTATGAATTATATTCGGAAATTAGACTAAAATATTTGTATTGAATTAAAGGAAATAACAATTCATAAAAAGGAGAATCAAAATGAAAAGAATAGTTTCACTTTTTGCTGCGCTTTTACTTTGTGTCGGACTTTTCGGTTGTACCGGCTCGGGTGACAACAACGGTGCAGGTGAGGTTGCAGTGTTCTATTACACTTTTAGTGACACCTACATTTCGGGCGTCAGAACGGCGCTTGACAGGGTGCTTTCTCAGGCAGGCGTCAAATTTAACGATTATGATGCAAACGGAAGCCAGACTACGCAGACTGAGCAGATACAGACAGCAATAGCAAAGGGCGCATCTGCACTTGTCGTAAATATTGTAGACACAGGTTCTGCCGACACTGCTCAGACGATAGTAAATCTTGCGAAGCAAAAGAATATACCTGTTATATTCTTTAACCGCTCTGTTGACGAATCTATTGTGTCAAGCTATGACAAGTGTGTTTTTGTTGGAACAGACTACGAAATGGCAGGTCATATGCAGGGCGAGATGGTAGGAAACTATCTTGTAAACAATTATGAAAATGTAGACCTTAACGACGATGGGGTAATAAGCTATGTGCTCTTTAAAGGACAGGAGGGCAACATGGAAGCAATCGCCAGAACAATCTATTCGGTCGAAGACTGTAACAGAGTGCTTGCTGAAAACGGGCTTCCTGCAATCAGATTTTACGATCAGTCAAACTCGAATATGTATCTTGTAGACCAGGACGGTTTGTGGTCATCTGCTGCGGCTACAAACTATATGAGCACTATCCTTGCCCAGTACAGTACAAACAATAACAACATGATAGAGCTTATTATTGCAAACAATGATGAGATGGCTCTGGGTGCAGTCTCAGCGCTTCAGGCTGCAGGATTTAACAGCGGAGAGCCGGACAAGACAATCCCCGTTTTCGGCGTTGATGCAACTGCGGCAGCTAGAACTGCTATTGGTAACGGATTTATGACAGGTACAATCAAACAGGATTCCGAGGGTATGGCTAACACAATCTGCATTATTGAAGAAAACTTCAGATCCGGCAAAGATAAATTTACAGGCTTATCACCCGACAACATCGTCGGCAGCTGGAGAGTGAATGTTCCTTACTCGGCATATACAGGTGAGTAAATAAATCTTGGTCTTATAAGTGAGGAGTATATCTTTTGGTGACTAAGGCAGAAAACAACAGTAAAACAAATGAAAAATTCTTGCTTCAGATGGTTGGAATAGAAAAGACTTTTCCCGGAGTCAGAGCTCTTGATAAGGTTTCGCTGAATGTACGCAAGGGAAGTGTCCATGCTCTTATGGGCGAGAATGGTGCAGGGAAGTCTACTCTTATGAAGTGTCTTTTTGGAGTGTACAAGAAAGACGGAGGCCATATCTTTCTGGATGGCAAGGAAATAGATTTTAAAAACTCCAAAGAAGCTCTTGAACACGGTGTTGCCATGGTTCATCAGGAGCTCAATCAGGCCCTCAAGCGAAATGTAATGGACAACATGTGGCTCGGCAGATTCCCTAAGATTTCAAGGTGGCTGCCTTTTACGAGCGAAAAGAAGATGTATCACGCTACAAAAGAGATCTTTGAAAATCTTGGTATGAATCTTAATCCAAAGACAATTATGAGCAAAATGCCCGTTTCACAAAGGCAGATGGCTGAGATTGCAAAGGCTGTATCGTATAATTCAAAAATTATTGTTTTTGATGAGCCGACATCTTCTCTTACCGAAAAAGAGGTTGAGCATCTTTTTAAGATAATTAATATGCTACGCAACAAAGGCTGCGGAATTATATACATCTCTCACAAGATGGAGGAAATACTCCGTATTTCCGACGAAGTAACTATTATGAGAGACGGAAAGTGGATTGCAACGAAGCAGTCATCAGAGTTGACTACCGACGAGATAATAAGGCTTATGGTCGGAAGAGAGCTTACAAACCGCTATCCGCCAAAGGACAACAGACCTCAGGACATTTTGCTTGAAGTCAACGGTATGACGGCTATGTACTCAAAGCTAAAAGATGTGTCTTTTTTTGCAAGAAGAGGCGAAATTCTTGGCGTTGCAGGTCTTGACGGCTCGGGCAGAACAGAACTTTTGGAGAATATCTTTGGTATCGCAACGCGCAAGAGTGGTAGTATAACTCTTGATAAAAAAGAGATTTATAATAAAAATGCAAGGGAAGCTATAAAAAACGGCTTTGCTCTGCTTACCGAAGAAAGACGGGCTAGCGGTATATTTTCGATTCTGAATATCAGGGAAAATACAACAATATCAAGCCTCAAGCAGCACAAAACCGGACTGTTTCTCAGCGACAGAAAACTGAAAAAATCAACAGAGTGGTGTATCCGTGCCATGAGAGTCAAGACTCCCGGTCAGGATACAAAAATAAGGTCTTTGTCGGGCGGTAATCAACAAAAAGTAATTCTGGGCAGATGGCTGCTTACTAAGCCAACTGTGCTTATGCTAGACGAACCTACAAGAGGCATTGATGTCGGGGCAAAATATGAGATATATCAGTTGATAATAGACCTTGCAAAAGAGGGTAAAACTGTTATTATGGTATCGTCAGAAATGCCTGAGTTGCTTGGCGTTTGTGACAGAATTCTTGTGATGTCGGGCGGAAGACTTGCGGGAGAGGTGATACCCTCCGAAACCTCTCAGGAGGAGATTATGACGCTTGCAGCAAAATATGTATAAAAGGAGGTCTTTTTATGTCTGAAACAAAGCCCTACGGCAAGGGAATAAAGGAAAGGTTGCGCGAATTTGCCGACAAGGACAAAAAAGATAAAAGACGAATGATAAGCGATCTGTTCTTTAACAATGCTATGTATATAATTATTGTGCTTGCCATTGTTTTTATAGCGATAAGAATACCGCCTTTTTTGTCGCTGTCGTCGATTGTCAATATTATCTCTCTTACAGCTGCAAAGCTGCCAATTGCTCTTGGTGTAGGAGGCATTATAGTTCTTGCGGGAACAGATATATCGGCAGGAAGAAGCGTTGGGCTTACTGCGTGTATAGCGGCATCTCTATTACAAATGACAACATATCCCAACAAGATATTTCCGCAGATAGGTGAATTGCCGCTGTGGCTTGTGTTGCTTGCCGTGATAGCTGTGGGCGCTCTGGTGGGACTTGTAAATGGCTTTTTTGTAGCCAAGTTCAAGCTCCATCCGTTTATTGTAACTCTCTCAACGCAGCTTATATTGTTCGGTAGCATTCTTATGTATCTTATGATTGGCAACAACAACGGCCAGACACTTTCCGGACTTGATCCAAAGTATCTTGATTTTGTAAGAGGAGAGCTGTTCTCGTTGGGAGGGGTTGCGGTTCCAAGGTATGTACTGTATTCTGTAATAATAACAGTTATTATGTGGGTGATATGGAACAAAACCACTATGGGCAAGAATATGTTCGCTGTTGGTTCAAACGAGGAATCAGCAAATGTGTCCGGAGTGAATGTTTTCAGAACGATTATTATGGTATTTATATTGGCAGGCATTATGTACGGCATAACAGGTTTTATTGAGGGAGCGCGAATTGCGTCGTGTTCGGCAAACACGGGTCTTAATTATGAGAGCGACGCTATTGCAGCCTGTGTTATAGGCGGAGTTTCTTTTGTTGGCGGAACAGGAAAAATCAGTGGTATTGTTATTGGTGTTTTGCTTTTGCAGATTATATTTGTTGGACTCAATTTCTTGTCTGTTTCTGCAAATATGCTTTATGTGATAAAAGGTCTTATCATCCTTATTGCATGTTCGATAGACATGAGAAAGTATCTTGCAAGGAAGTGATATGATGAATAACACCCCTAAAAAGTCAATTTATGACGGAATAAAAATGAGCGTAAAGACTCTTGATGTAATAATAGCAGCAGAGCTTGTATGTCTTGCGCTTGTAAGCGTGTTTGCTCTCATATGTAGATAAAAAAAGCCCCCGTTATTGATAAGCGCCTCCAAAAGTGTCTAACTTTTGGGGTGCATATCATATCGGGGGCTCAATTTTTATTTCATTTCTTTTATCGTATCAAGAGCTGCCTGCAGCTGAAGATCTTCTTTCTCGGAAAGACTGTAAAATCTTGCCATAAGCTCGTCAGGGAGCTCAACTACTATATCAGGTATTATGCCGATTCCTTCATAGTTGTCGCTCTTGGGTGGATTGTATGTTTCGGTGGAAATTTTGATTCCTCCGCCACTGTTGAGCGGCATGATTGTCTGTACTGTGCCTTTGCCGTAGGTGGTGGTTCCGATAACTGTTGCTTTGTCATAGTCGCGCAATGCTGCCGTAAACAGCTCACCGCCGCTTGCAGTATTGCCGTTGGTGATAACGACCATAGGCGCCGAGAGCTCGTTTGCGTCTGAGTTATAGTAGTTTACCTCACCGCTCTTTGAAAAGCGTCTGATAACAGGACCTTCGGGTAACAGATAGTCAAGAACCCCGGTCACGCTTGTTACGCTTCCACCCGGATTGTTTCTTACATCAAAGATAAATTTTGTTGCACCGTTAACCTTAAGCTCTTTCATTTTTGCAACAAAATCTGTTGGAGTGTTCTCGTCAAATTCCAGAATTTTCACATAAGCAATGTTTCCTGTGAGGATTTTACCCTGTACTGTGTCCTTCTTTATTACCTGCCTTAAAAGCTGTACATCGGCTGTCTGAGTGTATTGAGATATTGCTGTTGCTATTGTTATATTGACAGGCTCATTTTCGCTGCCGTTTTTTATGATATTGTATGCATTGTAATATCCGTATTCATCAACATTGTTGCCCTCCACGCTGACAATCAGGTCTCCTGGCAGTATTCCTACCGTTTCGGCAGGGGAGTCGGGAATTACAGATGTGACATACATTCCGCCCATAGTGTTGTCGTATGTGATTCTTACGCCTATTCCGACAAAAGCACCCTCATTCATTGACATGATATATGCAGCGTATTCATCCTTGTTCATATACGCACTATACTTGTCGCCTGTACCGTAGAAATATCCTGCCATAATATATTCAAGCAGCTTGTCTTCGTCAATCTCTCCGATATAGTTTGCACGGACATTTCTATCCACCTCGGCAAGCGTCGTATATATATCTTCCCACTTTGAGTTGTCGTCAAGGCTTGTTATCTTTGCAGTTTCGTCAAGGTATGATGTCATTTCGTTCCATTTGTTAAAGTCATAAATAACATCCTCATACTTTTCGGTAAGGGTGACATATGTGATCTGAAAGGTGATGAAAGCTGCGATGAGCATCAGCACTAGGCAGACACTGAGCGATATTTTTTTCATTCAGTTTCCTCCGTTATCTATACTTAGCAGGTAGACGAATCTACCTGCTTTAAAACATTATTTGAGATACTTGTTGGGGTCTACCGCAGTTCCGTTTTCATACACCGTAAAGTGCAGATGGTAACCTGTCGACATTCCTGTTGTTCCGACAAAAGCGATTACATCTCCTGCTTTTACAGATTGTCCGTTCTTTACATTGAGGGAATTACAGTGACCGTACAGAGTCATAATACCGCCGCCGTGATTGATGATAACACAGTTTCCGTATCCGCCGTACCACTGCGCCTTTACAACAGTACCGTCTGCTGCGGCATAGATGTTTGTACCTTTGCTGGCAGGGAAATCAAGTCCGTTGTGCAGTTCTTTTTTACCGGTGATGGGATTGTTTCTCCAGACAAATCCGGACGATACCCTTGTAATGTTTGATGGCAGCGGCCAGTGGAATGCGGCTCCCGAATATGTTGTTGTACCTGTACCTTGTAGTTGTCTGTACAATGCATCAATGTCATTCTGGAGCTGTTTTTTCGACTCTTCTACTTCCTTGAGGGCTTTTTCGTACTCAACTGCATCTGCTTGGAGAGCAGCTATCATGCTTTGCGCATTGGCGCTCTTGGCATCAAGGTCGTTCTGCAGCTTGAGCTGCTCGTTGATATAATACTCATGTTCCTGCTTTGACGCTTCAAAATTTGAGAGTGTTTTGTTAAGCTCAAGCTTTGTCTGCGAAAGGTCTTCTATTACATCCTGATTATATGACAGATGATACTTTATTAAATCAAGTCTTGTGAGAAAATCTGAAAAACTTTCTGAATTAAAGAGTATTGTCAGATAGTCATCGTTTCCATGCTTGAACGACATTCTGAGCATTTCATCAAAAAGTGCCTGAGTTTCTTCAGCTTCTTGCTCGAGTCTTTCGATTTCTGCTTTGGAGTTCTCAATATCAATGTTGTATTGCTCAATCAGGAGATTGGTCGTATAAATTTGACTTGATATAAGCTCAATTTCAGCGTCATACTGGCGTTTGAGACCCATATGGGTGTTTGCGCTCGAGTTGGCGTTTCTGAGAGCGTTGCTAATCTTCTGACGCTCAAGCTCCATTGACGAAAGTGAGTTCTGCAGCGATTTTATCTGAGCAGAGGTATCTTCGCCTGCTGCAGATATGAAATTCGAAGAATTTTCGTTTTGAGCAATAGAGAATAGAAGTGTAATACTGCACAAGAGAAATATCAAGGCTGTAACTATCTTTTGTTTCATTATTTTCTCCTTTGCTTTTATGCTTTGAGGTATTTTCTGATGGAAACTGCAGTGCCGAAAAGACTAAACAATACTGAAACAGCAATAAATCCTACAATAACATACCCCTGTACCTCAGAAAATGGGATTGTAGTGAAAATTCCGTAATCGGCAATTATGTTTTCAGTGACATACTTATATGAATAGAACTGAAGAATGTATGCTATTGCAGCTGACAGTAAGGCTATCAGTATTGATTCTATCATAAACGGCGTCCTTATAAAGAATTTTGTGGCGCCAATGTATCTCATAATGTTGATTTCAATCTCGCGATACTTAAGAGTGAGTCTTATTGTGTTGGAAATAATGAATATAGAGATGACAAGAAGCATTCCTGTCAAAGCGGTACAAACAAACAGAATAACCTGTTTAACCTTTGAAATGTTATCGGCAATATCCTTTTTGTTAGTGATATCGTCAACGCTGTCGATATGTGCAAGTTCATATTCCAGAGTTTCAAAATCTTTGTCAGGGTTGTAAATTATTCTGTACGAATCGGGCAGAGGATTATTGTCTGTTCCGTAGCTGTCAAAAAGATGATGATAGTCTTCGCCGTAGTTTTCTTTCTCGATCTCAAGAGATTCTTCTTTTGAAACGAATGTGTAACTGAGTATGTATTCCTGTTCCTGCAGATAATCAAGGCTACCTTCGATATACTGAAGATCCATATCAGTTGCATCAAGATCGGCATATACTCTGATTTCGTTAAAATCACCGATGCTGTCTATATTGCGGTCAATATTATATACCAGAAGAACAGAGCTGCAGCAAATAATAAGCGAACACACGAGGATAATAATCGACGCGGTGCTCATAACTCCGTTTCTAAAAAAACTTTTTATGCCGGTGCCTAGAAAATATGAGGGTCTATATGCTTTCATGTACAGGCTCACCTCCGGGAACATCACTTAATACTTCTCCGTCTTTAAGGGTAATTACTCGCTTGTTAAAGTAGTCAACAAGATGCTTTTCGTGGGTGACTACAATAACGGTCCTTCCTGTATATTGGTTTATCTTTACAAGAAGTTCCATAATTTCAAAACTGAAATCAGGGTCTAGATTTCCTGTCGGCTCGTCGGCGATTATAATCTCCGGCTTGTTGATAAGCGCTCTTGCCAAGCACACACGCTGCTTTTCGCCACCTGAAAGATGTCGTGGGAATTCATTTGCCTTGTCAGAAAGCTCAACCAGAGACAAAAAGTAGGGCACACGCTCTGCGATGTGTTTTTTGGGAACTCCTACAATCTCCAACGCAAAAGCGACATTTTCAAATACAGTTTTGTTTTCTAGCAGTTTGAAATCCTGGAAAACAACGCCTATATTGCGCCTGAATTCCGGGATTCTGCGGCTTTTTAGCTTTTCAAGCTTGTAGTCATTTATTTGAAGAGAGCCTGAAGAGATTTTTTCTTCTCTGAGCATGAGCTTTGTAAGTGTTGTTTTGCCGGCACCCGAGTGTCCGACTATAAATACAAATTCTCCGTCGGCTATTTTGATATTCAAATCTTTGAGTATGTATTTCTTACCGTCATATGTTTTGCTTACATTTTCGAATAATATCAACTGACAAGACCTCCTTAAATATGTGATGAATTTGCATTTAAAAAAATACATAGTAATTATAACATAACTCGACAATAAAGTAAAGGAAAAAATGTAAACATTGTTTAGAAAAACACAAAAGTCGTCATTTTCGACAAAAGAAATGCAGGGCTGACAGAACAAGACAAACCTAGATACCTTTTTGCACTTGACTTTTTAGAAAATTTGATGTAAACTATATCTATATAAGCACTAGAGCAAATTCACATTATCTTAAGACAAAAAATTAAGCTTAAGGAGATTTCTGATGAAGAGAAGAAAAATAGCACTGTTTTTTATAGATGCAGTGTGCTTTGCTGGAATCTGTGCGGTAATGTCATTTATATTCTTCGGGAGAGTCTTTGCAGACAGACAGGCTATGCTCGTCCTTCTTTTTAATGCGGGATGTATTTTTGCCAGCATTTCAGCCAGCAGACTTGCTTTTTCGGCGTATACAAGACTCTGGAGATATGCGGGTTATACCGATTACATAAGGCTTGTATTTTCTGATTTTGTTGCAGGTCTGTTTTTCGCCATTGTCACAAAGATTTTTATTCCTGAAGAGTCAAGCCTGAGATTTCTGCAGATCCTTGCAATCGTTGCAGTGAATGCACTGGCTGCCCTTGTTATGAGATTTTTCTATCAGTTGCTGAGGGATAAAAGAAAGACAAACCTAGCTGACCAGCACAACAAAATCAATATTGCTATTATCGGTGCGGGAACTGTTGGCGTATCTCTTGCAAAGGATATTATTGCCAATCCTTATTCGAGATTCAGACCATATTGTTTTGTAGACCAGGATAATAATAAAATAGGCGGCACCATTCTTAACATCCCAGTAATTAAAGAATCAAAGGATATCGCAGAAAAAATCAAAAAAATGCCTATACAGGAAATCGTGCTTGCTCTTCCGAACCTTTCGTCCGAAGAAAAAAAGGCTGTGTACGACCTTTATTCTAAGACAAACCTCAAGGTTAAGATTTATGACTATCCGCTTGAGGCTGACGGAATGGCGAGCGACAAGAGAACTTTGCGTGATATCAATATCGAGGACCTGCTTTTCCGCGGCTCGCGTGATTTTGAAAGCACAGAAGCTAGTGCGTACTACGCAGGCAAGACAATTATGATAACAGGTGGCGGCGGTTCTATTGGAAGCGAGCTGTGCAGACAGGTTGCAAAAACAAGACCCAAGAAGCTTGTTATCGTTGACATTTACGAAAACAACGCATATGACATTCAGCAGGAGCTCATAAGAAAATATGGCGAAAAGCTTAATCTCGCTGTTGAGATTGCGTCTGTGCGCGATGTTGAAAAGATTGACGAGATATTTACCAAGTACAAGCCCCAGATTGTATTCCACGCAGCAGCGCATAAGCATGTTCCGCTGATGGAAAACAGCGCAAGCGAAGCTGTCAAGAACAATGTTTTTGGTACATATAATGTTGCAAACGCTGCAGAAAAACACGATGTAGAAAAGTTTATTCTTATTTCAACCGACAAGGCTGTTAACCCGACTAATGTAATGGGTGCTTCCAAGAGAATGTGTGAAATGGTTGTACAGTCCAAAAAAGACAGCAAGACCAGCTTTGCAGCAGTCCGTTTCGGTAATGTTTTGGGATCAAACGGTTCTGTTATTCCTCTTTTTAAAAAGCAGATTGAAAACGGTGGTCCTCTTACAATAACAGATAAGAGAATTATCCGCTATTTTATGACTATTCCCGAAGCAGCTCAGCTTGTACTTCATGCAGGGGCTATGGCTCAGAAGTCTGAGATTTATGTTCTTGATATGGGCAAGCCTGTCAAGATTATCGACCTTGCAGAGAACATGGTAAGACTCACAGGCTTTACGCCTTATGTGGATATTGATATTGTTGAAGTAGGACTTCGCCCGGGAGAAAAGCTGTATGAAGAGCTTCTCATCAAGACAGAGGAGCTTGACAAGACAGAAAACTCGCTCATATTTATTGAGAGGGACAAGGCTATCTCGCGTGACGAACTTGAAGAAAAGCTCGCCGCGCTCACCGAAGCTGTAAAGACTGGCGGCAATGACACAATAAGAAAGGCGTTTATGTCGGTTGTGCCTACATTCCATAATGCCGACGAAGTAAACAAACTCGCAACAAACTCTGCGGAAATGCAGCTTGTTGAGACAGGAGTGTAAGATAAAATCAAATAAAAATGCAGCTCTGATACAAAGAAATTTGTTTTGGAGCTGTTTTTTTAAAAAAATTGACAAAAATAATAAAAAAATATATAAAAATTATTTTTTGAAGTATTGACAAAATTTGATAAAAAGAATATAATAATTACATTAATTTTTTATCACAAAAAATGGGGGTAGAAGATGGAAAACAACAGACGACCTGAAACTATGGAACGCATCACAACACCCGTGCTTGCAAATGCTTTTATCAACGAACAGGTTGATTTGCTCCGCAAGCAGATTGGTAACAAAAAAGTTCTGCTTGCTCTTTCTGGCGGCGTAGACTCATCGGTTGTAGCGGCGCTTCTTATTAAGGCAATAGGGAAACAGCTTACCTGTGTTCATGTTAATCATGGACTTTTGCGTAAAGGTGAGCCTGAACAGGTTATCAATGTTTTTGGTAAACAGCTTGATGCAAACCTTGTTTATGTTGATGCAGTTGACAGATTTCTTGATAAACTTCAAGGCGTTGTTGAGCCTGAGCAGAAGCGTAAGATAATCGGAGCTGAATTTATTCGCGTATTTGAAGAAGAAGCGCGCAAGCTTGACGGTATAGAATTCCTTGCTCAGGGTACTATATATCCCGATATTCTCGAAAGCGGTCCCGTTAAAGCACATCACAATGTAGGAGGACTTCCCGACGATCTTCAGTTTGAGCTTGTCGAGCCTTTGAAGCTTCTCTTCAAGGACGAAGTAAGAGTTGTCGGAGACGCGCTCGGACTTCCTGCAAATATGGTTTATCGTCAGCCTTTCCCAGGTCCCGGTCTTGGTGTAAGATGTCTTGGAGCGATTACCCGCGACAGACTCGAGGCTGTCCGTGAATCCGACGCTATTTTGCGCGAGGAGTTTGACAAGAACGGACTTGCAGGCAAGGTTTGGCAGTACTTCACTGTAATACCTGATTTTAAGTCAACAGGCGTGAAGAACGACCTGCGTGCCTATGAGTGGCCCGTAATTATCAGAGCGGTGAATACAAAGGATGCGATGACAGCTACTGTTGAGAATGTTCCTTTTGAAGTTCTTTCGCATATCACAAATCGTATCACAAGCGAGGTTCCCGGAGTAAACAGAGTTCTTTTTGACCTCACACCCAAGCCTACTGGAACTATTGAGTGGGAATAAAGACAGATAATATAAAGGAGATATTGGTATGAAAAATCTTTACACAGGCAAGACGAAAAATGTTCTTTTGGACGAAGAAAACAAGATAGTATACTTGTTCTTCAAGGATGATGCAACAGGCGAGAACGGTGTATTTGATCCCGGCTCTAACACCGTAGGCGGAAGCGTTGAAGGTAAGGGCAAGGTTGGTCTTCGAGTTTCAAAGTATTTCTTTGAACTTATGGAAAAGAACGGAATTCCTACACACTATCTTGGTGCAGATGTTGACGAAGGTCTTATGAAGGTTCGTCAGCTCACAGTTCCGAAGCTGGAGTTTGTTCTTCGTTATTTCACAGCAGGCAGTATGTGCCGCAGATTCACTCTTGAGGAGGGCATCGTTTTTGATCCCCCATATACAGAAGTAACACTCAAGGATGACATCCAGGGCGATCCCCTTATCAGCGAGCGTATCTGCATTATGAAGAATCTTCTTAAGCCCGGTCAGTACGACGAGGCTCTCGGTATTCTTGTCCGTGTCGGCGAAGTTCTCAAAAATGAGCTCGCTCCTCTCGGTCTCACTCTTATCGACCTTAAGATAGAAGTTGGCTACGACGAGAACGGCAAGATGTATGTTGCAGACGAAATCACTCCCGATATCTGGAGAGTTCGTGATGAAAACGGTAACATCCCCAACCAGATTGACTGTGCCCAGATGCTTCTTGAAAAGCTTGGCATCTAAAACTATTACATAACAAAATCCCGGGACTTTCCCGGGATTTTTTATACCGTGTTTTTGAAAAACTGAAATAGCTTTTCTACTTCCGTGTATTCCTGCTTTTTGTGTTTTAATATCATACGCTCGGGGTGCCACTGCACACCAAAGACTTTCATGCCGTCTGATATTGCTTCTACAACGCCGTCAGGGCTTTTCTGACAGACTTTAAGGCCTGTTCCAAGTCTGTCACAGCTCTGGTGGTGGGCGCTGTTTACAAACGCTTCATTTCCCCATAAAAAGCTCGCAAAGCTTCCGCGTATGTTTTCCACAAGATGCAGATTGTCAGTGCCATCGGCAAGCGCTCTGTGAAGATAGGGCTGTGTGACATCCTGGTATAGCGTACCGCCTGTTGCAACATTAATAAGCTGAATCCCTCTGCAAATGCCCAAAATCGGCTTATTCAGGCTGTAAAACGCGTCAAAGAGAATCATCTCGCAGATATCTCTTTTTAAATCCACTGAGTTGCATTTTATATTTTCCTGACCGTAGAAATTCGGGTCTATATCTCCGCCACCCGCAAGTACCAATCCGTCATATTCACCGGAGTGCTTTGGAAGATATTGCGATTTTACCAAAAAACCGAAATGTAAAAAAGCGTCGCTATAGTTTGTTTCGCCACCGCAGGGGGCAGAGATTAATAGTTTTGGTTTCATGTTTATCACCATAAAAAAGGATTGCACCGAATATTATTCGGCGCAAGCTTCTTTTATTACTGTTATTGCTTTTTTTAGTAAATCATCAGGAATGTTGAGGGCAGGCAACAGTCTTACTTTGTTTTTTGCTTTGAGAACGAGAACGCCTCTTTCCATGCAGCTCTTTACGATATCCGAAGCGTCTTTCTCTGTTTCTATGCCAATCATAAGGCCCATACCACTGATGTTCTTTATTCCTTTTGCTCTGCAAAGAGAATTGAATATAAATTCTGACTTGTCCCTGACATCCGAAAGCAGATTTTTGTCAATTCGCGAGAGAATATTCAGAGCGCCCGCACAGCACACAGGATTTCCTCCAAAAGTTGATCCGTGAAGCCCCGGTGTATAAGTGTTTTGAACTTTCTCACCCAGAATAGTCGCACCGATCGGAAGACCTCCGCCAAGTCCCTTTGCGGTTGTTACAATATCGGGAACAATACCATAGCGCTGATATGCAAAAAGTTCGCCTGTTCTGCCGTTGCCTGTCTGTACCTCATCTGTTATGAGGAGAATATCGTTTTCCTTGCAGAAAGCACTCAGATTCCTGACATATTCTTTGTCAAGCGGCATTACACCGCCCTCGCCCTGAATAAGTTCAATCATAACTGCTGCAATTTTGTTATCTTTTGCAAGGCTTAAAATCTCGGAAATATCATTTGCCCTTGCATATAAGAAACCATCAGTCAGGGGAGTGAAATCCTTGTGGAAGACATCCTGGCCTGTTGCAGCAAGAGTTGTGATTGTTCTGCCATGAAAGCTGTTTACAAGAGTGATTATCTTGTAACAGTCAGCACCTTTTTTGTCGCTTGCATATTTTCTTGCGGCTTTTATTGCACATTCGTTTGACTCAGCGCCGGAATTTGAAAAGAAAACTCTTTTCATTCCGCTTCTCTCACATAGCTCTTTTGCAAGCAGAGCGCAGGGTTCTGTGTAATAAAGGTTAGAAGTATGCTGAAGCTTAGAAAGCTGCTCTGTCACAGCGTCCTGCCAGAGCTTGTCTGAGTAACCAAATGTATTCACGGCAATTCCGCTGCCCATATCAATATATTCTTTGCCGTCCTCATCGTATGCGAGTGAACCCTGACCTTTTACAATCGTCAGAGGAAAACGGGCATAGGTGGCTGCAACATATTCTTTATCAAGATCTTTTATGTTTAGCATTGTTTCACCTTATTTCTTGGAATGTTCCTTTATTACCATAGTGCCAGCGCCTTCGTCGGTGAGTGTTTCGATAAGAATGGAGTGGGGAACTCTGCCATCCATAATTATAACCTTTTTTACACCTCTGTTGATTGCCTCTATTGAGCACTCAACCTTGGGTATCATACCGCCGGAGATAGTACCGTCTTTGAAAAGCTCTTTTGCTTCTTTGATAGTAATAAGGGGAATAAGCGATGAGTCGTCATCCTTGTCCTTGAGAATTCCTGCAATATCTGTCATAGAAATGAGGCTTTCTGCATTAAGTGCACCTGCAATGTATGCTGCCGCAGTGTCTGCGTTTACATTGTATACATTGCCTTTGTTATCACAGCCTACAGTTGAAACTACAGGGATGTAACCATTGTCCAGCAGGTCGGTAATCGGCTTTACATTTATTTTGTCAATCTTGCCTACATATCCGAGCTTTTCGTTTTTTGGGGAAGCTTCGATAAGATGTCCGTCCATGCCCGAGATGCCCATGGCAATACCGCCTTTCATCTCAAGGAAGTTCACGAGGGTCTTGTTGACCTTGCCTGCAAGCACCATCTGAACGATATCGGCAGTTTCCTTGTCGGTTACGCGCAGACCGTCTACAAAAACACTCTCCTTGCCGACCTTTTTGAGCATATCGGTAATCTCAGGTCCGCCGCCGTGTACAAGAACAACGCGCACGCCGATAAGCCACAGGAGAACGACATCCTCCATAACCTGCTCCTTGAGGTGCTCGTTTATCATTGCGTTACCGCCGTACTTTATCACTATTGTCTTGTTGTTGTACTTGCGGATATAGGGAAGTGCCTGCGTGAGTACCTCCGCGCGCTGAGCATTTGTAATATTGAAATCAAGATTTTCCATTTTTGTCACCCTTATTTTAAGTTCTGTAATCGCCGTTGATTTTTACATATTCGTATGTGAGGTCGCAACCCCATGCTGTTGCATTATATTCTCCTTCATTTAAGGAAACAAGAATAGTTATTTCCTTTTCAAGCAAAATTTTCTTTGCGATTTCTTCAGAAAGTTCAATTCCTGCGCCGTTTTTGCAAACATCAATCACACCCGCGTCAGAGCTGAAAGATACATCGATTTTACTGACATCAACCTGTGCACCGCTGTAACCGATTGCGCATAGCACTCGTCCCCAGTTTGCGTCAGCTCCAAACATGGCTGCTTTTGTCAATGACGAGCAGATTACGCTCTTAGCGACTGTTTTTGCTATAGCCTCTGTCTTTGCGCCTAAAACCTTGCACTCCAGCATTTTTGTCGCGCCCTCTCCGTCGCCTGCTATCTTCTTGCAAAGATATACCGTAACTGTGTTGAGTGCTTTCATAAACTGTGCAAAATCATCATTTTCTTCACAGATTTCGTCATTTTCAGCAAGACCGTTTGCAAGGATTGTTACCATATCATTTGTAGATGTATCACCATCAACGCTTACCATATTGAAGGTATTTGCAATATCACTTGATAGTGCTTTTTGGAGCATTGGGGACGAGATATTTGCGTCTGTTGTAATGAAAACAAGCATGGTTGCCATATTGGGATGTATCATCCCAGAGCCCTTTGCGATACCGCCTATATGACATATCTTTCCGCCAAGGACAAATTCAACTGCGATTTCCTTTTTCTCTGTGTCGGTGGTCATTATAGCCTCAGCTGCGTCATCGCTTCCGCATGCGCTAAGTCTGTCAGCAAGAGGCGGGACGCCGTCTTTTATTGGAGTTATGTCAAGAGGCTGTCCGATAACGCCCGTCGAGGCAACAACTACATCCTTTGCCGATATTCCGAGTTTATTGGCAACTATCTCGCAGGTTTGCTCGGCGATTTCTATGCCGTTTGCGTTGCAGGTGTTTGCATTGCCGCTGTTACAGACAACAGCCTGAGCGTATCCGTCTGATATGTTATTTTTTGTAACAGTTAGGGGTGCTCCCTTAACAAGATTTGTAGTATATACTGCCGCTGTCGCAGCTCTCTTGCTGCTGTAAATAAGAGCCAGGTCTTTCTTTGTCTTATTCTTTCTGATACCGCAGTAAATTCCTGATGCGGTAAAACCTTTCGCGGCACAAACGCCGCCGTCTATAATTTTCATCTTTTCCTCCGTGATTTATAAATCAAGTCCTGTTTCGGGAGCAATGCCAAGTGCAATATTCATACACTCAACGGCAGCGCCCGATGCGCCTTTGCCGAGATTATCGTATCTTGCGTTGAGAATAATCCTTTCGGGATTGCCAAAAACAGAAATTTCCATCCTGTCCTTGAAAGACAGCTTGTTTGAAGCAAAAAATCCGCTCTCATAAGTCGGAGGCCAAGCGGTCTTAGGAAGACAAGGTAGAGAG
>JAZNMZ010000041.1:0-55489 GCA_045580005.1 Eubacteriales bacterium
CCATGATCCCGTCTGTATTCTTTTGCTCTTTCCTTGGAATCGACAATTGATTTCGTGAAGCCTTCCTCAATGTCTTTCTGTATTGACTGCTCAAACATTTTACAGAGACTAAATATGATGTTACCAAAGACAGGGGATGCATCAAATTTATTTGTGTAAACATTTCCTTGTCTGTTATCTTTTAATGCAGATTTAAGCACAGCATTTTGCAGACGCTTTTCGAAGTTTTTGTTCTTCTCAAGGGCATCAAAACTTTTTTCAGGATGCTTGCGATAGTATCTTTGATTTGCAAGCTGCAGCTGACACCATTGACGATATTCAGTATTATGATATGAAGATGTTTGTTGAAAACAGCGCTGAAACCAAGGTGCTTTATGGCAGCGAAAGTATTAATATCCATTTTTATCGTACCCCGACAGAAAGACAAAATAATCCCAATAAATATAATCAATACATTGCAGTGCCTGTATTTTGTGATAACCAAAAAATGATAGGTTTATTACAAATTGCCTGTATAAATAGCTGTAGTTTGGCAGAAGATGAAAAAGTTCTAGAGGAAGTTGCAAAGAAGTATTTTGTGCCATATGCAAACATGTTCTTGTTGTTGCATAAAATGAATAAAGCCCTAGAACTAGGCATTTGAATGGGGTGAAATTGATTATGAATAATAAAAAGAATTTTAAAGCAAATAGGGGTTATAGAACTAGATATAGATTTTCAACATGCTCTAAAGATATAGAACAAGTCATAAGAGATTTAGGAGCAAATGAGATTGAATTCGAAAAAATTAAGGTGAAGCTTCTTGATATTGAAAAAAGCTATTATTCTAGTAACATACAACTAGAACGAATAAAAAAAAGAAAATATTTAGAAATTATTCGTTCGAGAATTTCTACCATGTTAGAATTGTGTAAACGGAGTTTTAATAAATCGAGACTCTAAAACTAAAAAATGAGAAATTCATATATAATATTTTTTATAAAGAGCTTCCAAAAACAAAATGTTTTGGGAAGCTCTTTTAAATTTTTTTGCATAATAAAATATAATATTTTTTCAAATACTACTGAATATAAACAATCAACATATGCAATGTGTATATACAAATAGCATGTCGAAATATAAAAATAAAATTTTATTATTATGCTTTTATAATCTTTTTAAATGCAGATACACCTTGACTTTCTGCATATAATATAGTATAATTATATGCAGATAAGGAGCGTGTATTATGAGAAAATTCGACTATTCATTTTTAAATAATGGGTTATTACCTGCCAATCTTATAAACTTAACATCAAGCATCGCATCACTAAAAACAATGGCAGGAGTACGCAAGGAAGAGTATGCCAAGATTTTCACAGAGCTTGAAGCAGTAGCAAAGGTGCAGTCTGTTAAAAGTTCCAACGCAATCGAAGGAATTGTTACAAGCGATGAGCGTATAGCAGCTATTGTTAATCAGGACAGTGCACCGCTCAACCATACAGAAGGGGAAATTGCGGGATACCGTGATGCGCTTAATGCCGTTCACTTAAATCACGACAACCTTGATTTGCGGGAATCTGATATTTTGAGATTACACGAAACAATGATGCAGATATCAGGCTATGAGTACGGAGGTCAGTATAAGACCGGAGATAATTACATCATCGAGGAAGATAAAGACGGAAACAGAAAGGTAAGATTCAGACCAACTTCCGCTAATGAAGTAAAACAAGCGATGGAGCAGCTGGAGCTTGCTTATATGGAAGCACGTAATGATGCTAATATCAATCAGCTTTTGCTTATTCCTTGTGTTGTTCTTGATTTTTTGTGTATACACCCGTTTCGTGACGGCAATGGAAGAATGTCAAGACTGTTATCATTGCTCTTGCTTTACAAAAACGGATATGATGCAGGAAAATACGTTTCCTTTGAAGAGCAGATAAATGATTACAAAGGTTTTTATTACGAAGCTCTCAGAGAATCTTCGATAGGTTGGCACGAGAATCAGAACACTTATGTTTCCTTTATTGAAAACTTTTTGTCCACCCTTTATATGTGCTATAAAGAGCTTGATAAGCGTTTTGCGGTTGTAAACGGTAAAAAGATTACAAAGACGGCACGAATTGAAGCAACCGTTTTGAATAGCCTCGTACCCATCTCAAAGGCGGAAATTTGTGATGTTTTACCCGATGTCAGTCCTACAACTGTTGAGGCTGTGTTAAGCGTTATGGTAAAGAAAGGGCAGATTAAGAAGACAGGACAAGCAAGGATGACGAGGTATATTAAAGCGTAAAACATAGAACGCAGATAATTTGATTTTTAGTGTACACATCAAATGTTTATCATTTGTCTCAAATCACATTTATGTTAACGAATTCCTTTGCACATTAAACGGAGGAAAACCGTATGAAAATAATTATTTTTAAAATCCATATATGTGGCATGTCAAACAGAAACATTTCACACAAAATAATGATTTATAAACCATTTAAAACAATAACAAAATTTCTTTGTTTTAACCGTTGTTTGCAAGAATACATATCTACTGCTGAAGAACTTATATCCTACATAAAAAAATCAACAAATAATCTTTCTTGTTATTTAGGAGAATATGGCCTAGATAACTTTAATGTCGATAATCTATATATTAAACATAGAGGTTATCTTATAGGATTACAACATAATAAAGATTTGGGCGATATTTTCAAATTTTTTCAAAAAAACATCATTGAATTTAAGTATATTTATGTTGCTGGCGGAGCATCTTGTGAGCATCACGGTTATAAGTTTATTGTTCATTCAAATGAAGATGTCCATAAAAACACTCCTCATGTTCATGTCGAAAGAAATGGTGTTGCTCCAAGATATCTTTTAGATACCTTGGAACGAATCCCCTCTGATGAATGTTCGCATGAGCACTTACGGGACGAAAAAAAGATTATTAAACCTTATATCAGAAGGAACATTAAATGGTTTAATGAAAAATGGCTAATGAGCGTAAATGGTTATATTCCACCGATTGAATCCGAAACGGGAGTACAATACTGCAAGGAATCATAATAATTCTTGTTTTAAGATGAAAGGAGTCTAACAAAAACTTTGGCTATAATAACTGATATTTATCCTCTTATGATAGAGAAAGCTCAAAAGCACGAGTATTTACATCATTTTACTGGTTTAGATAAATTTGAACTTATTATTTCCGGGCAAAAGCTTTTACTAAATCGTTTAGACCGAGTTGAAGATAAAACAGAAAACGAAATGCTTCCAGATTTATGGAATCGAAAAGTTTTTGTGGCATGCTTCACGCATAGCAATAAAGGAAAACACAGGTTTTGGAATGAGTATGCCAAAGGTAATGGAGTACGAATAAGTTTTAAAAATGACATCTTAACATCAGAGCATTTTAAACTCATTTCACAAGGCAAAAATATATTTACAAAAAGAACAAAAACCGATATTAATTATAAAAGCTACAACAAGTTTGACGATTGGGGATATTTTGATATTTCTAAAGTCGATATACAATATTGTGATCAATCTGAAATACACCAATGGCAAGATAAAGGAAACGGACTGGTTAAAGAAGAAAAATATTCTTGGGAAGAAGAAACTAGAATAAGGGTCGCAATGGATCCTCTTGGTTGGGAGAACATATTAAATAACAGTAACAAATTTGAAGTTGTAAGACCATTTTTTGAAACTCTTTATATGCAACTATCTGAAGCTATGTTAAAAAGTATGTACATTTCTGTCCCAGAGCATGCTTCAGAAGAATTCATTTTGAAAGTTAAAAGCATTCTAGGTGCTTGTGAACATACTAATAATTGCCCAATATATAGATTGTGTGAAAATGGTGAAATTAGAGATATAATAGAGAAATCCAAGATTTGTTCGAGCAGTAATTGATTTACATTATAAAACTATAAAAGAAAATAGCATTCCAATAAATCGCACAAGCAACGAAAATACAAATAATATTTAAGACTAGAGGTGGTTTTTAATGACCAAAGAATGTAAATGTTACGCTTGTGGTTCTGACACCACAAGCAGCGTGGATTATGAACGAGACCGTGTATTCTATGAATGTCCACTGTGCGGTAGATTTCAAATAGGCGCACATGATGGGGTGTTTAACATTGACAGAAATCATCTTGCATCGTATTTGCTTTACCACTGCTTTAAATACGAAAATGTAACAGAATATCGTTATCACACTACCTTGGATAAAGATACTTGTGATAAGTATAAAAAAGAATTTGAAGATGGACATAACACTCATGGACATCCCGTTCATATGGATTCGGATATAATTGAAAACTGGTATCCTAAAAGTTTTTCAGAGAGAGTAGATCTTATTCTACTGTATATCAATGGTCGCACTCCGCATATGGGGCAGTGGATAGGTCTAAGCTACAAAGAAATGCTGGGCATGTTGTTTATAGATCAAAGGGAACTTGATAATAATCAATGTTCTTCTAATTATGGAAAATGGATTGAACGTAACGAAGATGATTGCGAAAGTGAAATTAAATATTTCCTGGATTATCTTTCCAAATGTGAGTACATTCAATACAACGATGGGCCGAGCAAGGAAGAATGGACTGAGCTGTCACTAATGCCTAAAGGATACGCAAGAGTCGATGAGTTGCAAAAAAACACAGTATATGGTCGCAGTGTTTTAGTTGCGATGAAATTTGGTGATGACACAAAAGAACTTCGTGAGGCAATCCGCGCAGGCATTATCAAAACTGGTTACATACCGGTATTTATTGATGAAGTACAGCACAATGATTTGATTACACCAGAGCTGTTGAAACAAATTCGTGATAGCAAATTTGTTGTTGTCGATCTTACTCATCAAAATAACGGTGCATATTTCGAAGAAGGCTATGCTATGGGATTAGGGAAGCCGGTTATTCAATTGTGCAAAGTAGGAACGGTTTTACATTTTGATATTGCACAAAAAAACACAATAATGTGGGTCTCGGAGGATGATATTCCAGATCGCCTCTGCAACCGAATTAAAGCCACTATAGACTAAAATGAGAACTACCACCCAAGCCAATTACGACTTAGGTGGTAGTTCTTCTGCAAATGCAAAGACATTCCTGACAATATGCAGGGTTCGACTTTGCGTGTTATGGTGGAGGCGACGGGAGTCGAACCCGTGTCCGAAAACCCCTTTACACAACTTTCTCCGAGCGCAGTCGGTTATTAAATTTCCCAAAACAGTCCATTAGCCGACAAACGGACTGAGTCGGTAGCTTCATAAGTTCATGGTCTGCCGCAAAGCTTAGGCATACTCACGGGCACTGCTGATGTGACACCACAGTCCGGGCCGCAGTACTCCCGGGTGTGATGGCCGCCATTAGTTAGGCAGCGAGAGCTAATTTATTATTGTTAGCGTTTAATTTTAGATTGTGGCGTTCTTAAGAGCTACCACGACCTCTGCTCGCTTATCGTATATCAAAATCCCCGTCGAAACCTTTACGCCCCCGGATATTTTGTTTACAGCTTATTATAGCATTTTATATCGGCTTTTTCAAGCCTTTTTTACAGGAAAGGGAGAGTTATCTTCCCATTTCCTTTGTGTATCTTTCGATGTCGCGGTTTGCCTGTTTTTTGGCTTCGGAATCGCGCTTGTCGTAATTCTTCTTACCCTTGCAAAGACCTACCTGTACCTTTACTCTAGGACCCACAAAGTACATCTTGAGCGGTACAAGGGTATAACCCTCCTTGCCCACAAGACCGAAAAGCTTCATTATTTCCTTTTTGTGCATAAGAAGACGGCGGATACGCATAGGGTCTTTATTGAAGATGTTACCTTTTTCGTAAGGGCTGATGTGCACGCCTGTGCAGAATATCTCTCCCTTTTCGACATAGCAATACGAGTCTTTCATATTGACCTGTCCTGCGCGCACAGATTTTACCTCGGTGCCGCACAGCTCAATACCTGCCTCATATGTCTCCTCTACAAAAAAGTCGTGATAGGCTTTCTTGTTGGGGATTTCAATAACTTTCTTTTTCTTTTCTGCCATTGCCTTTTCCTTTTCAGTTTATATAACGATTCCGCCGTTGGGACTGATAACCTGACCTGTTATAAATGACGCGTCATCCGACGCGAGGAACATAACCGTCTTTGCAACATCCTGCGGTGTGCCAATTCTGCCAAGAGGTGTTTCGTCGCACAGTGCCGAGAGCGTCTGCCCGTCAAGAGCAGCGTTCATCTCGGTATCGATAACACCGGGAGCCACACAGTTGACGGTGATACCCGACAGGCCGAGCTCCTTTGCAAGGGCCTTTGTCATACCGATGAGTGCCGCCTTTGTCGCCGAATAGTGTACCTCGCACGACGAACCTGTAATCCCCCATATGGAAGAAATATTTATAATTCTTCCCGATTTGTTTCCTATCATGCAGGGAAGAACCTCTTTTGTCACAATAAAAGCGCCCTTTACATTTGTATCAAAGGTGTTGTCCCACAGCTCCTCGGTAATATCGGTAAATAGAGCAAAGGAAGACACGCCTGCATTGTTGACAAGCACATCAACCGAGCCAAACTCGGCTATTGCCGCCGCACACATACTGCGCACCTCGTCGCTGTTTGACACATCGGCTCTTACGGCTATGCAGTCAGCGCCTAGAGAAAGAATCTGCTGGCGAAGAGTCTGTGCCTTTTCTTCGCTTTTGTTATAATTAAGAACTACATTGTAACCGCTCTTTGCGGCAAGCAGTGCAATCTCGGCACCGATACCGCGTGATGCGCCTGTTACAAGAATTGTCTTTTTCATACTCATTCACCTATACCATAAAATCTGCAGGCGTTTTGGTATGTAAGCTCAAGGAATTCCTCACAGCTCATTCCCAAAAGCTCTGCGCTCACATTTGCCGTGAACTTGATATTGCCCGAATGGTTGACTGTGCCCCTCATCGGAACGGGTGCAAGATACGGACAGTCTGTCTCAACAAGAATTCTGTCAAGATATTTTCCGTCGTGCAAGCTTCTTATGCCGTCGAGCACCTCGCAAATTTTGCGCGCGTTTTTAAAGGTAACAATACCGTTGACAGAGATATACCATCCGCGCTCAAGGAGTACCTTTGCCATTTCAAAGCTGCCCGAGTAGCTGTGGAAAACGCCTGTGACATCAGGGAAATCTCTTATAATCTCCATAATATCGCCGTGCGCGTCCCTGTCATGTATTATAACGGGCATTCCGAGTTTTTTCGCAAGAGAAAGCTGCTCGGTGAAAAACTTTTTTTGCAGCTCCTTTGTATCCTCGCCGTAGTAGTAATCTAGACCTATCTCGCCTATTGCAACGCATTTGCTGTCACGAGCATAGCCCTCGACAACTCCGAGCCAGTCGGGTACTTCCTGTGCCTTTTCCACCTCGTTCGGATGAACTCCTGCTGAAAAGTATACAAAGTCGAGCTTTTTTGCAAGCTCATAGGAGCTCTTTGTAGACTCAAGTCCCGCGCCTGCGTTTACAACTTTTATAACATTTTCTTCATTATGAAGCTTTGACAGAAGCGATATTTCGCCTCCGTCAAACCTATCGTCATCATAATGAGCGTGAGAGTCAAATATTCTGCTCATATTTGTTCCTTATCTTATTCTGCTGCCCTCGGGGATACTGTCGTCAAGGAAGTTAATAACTATCTTCTCATTGCCGTTTTCATCTGTATAGCCGCCTGCAAGCAGCATACCGTTGCTCTCAACACCGCGCAGCTTTGCGGGCTTGAGGTTTGCAACAAGAGTAATCTTCTTGCCGACAAGCTCGTCTGGAGTGTATGCCTTTGCGATACCCGACACAATCTGTCTTTCACCCTCGCCGTCAAACAGCTTGATTTTAAGAAGCTTATCCGACTTTTCAACAGGCTCGGCAGAAAGAATCTTTGCACACACAAGCTTTACCTTGAAAAAGTCGTCTATTGTAATCTCGGCAGGTGTTTCGGGCTCAGCAGACTTTTCCTTTTTGGGTTCGGGCTTCTTTTCCTCTTTCTTGGCGTTTATTGCGTTAATCTCAGCCATCTTCTTCTGCTCATCAATACGGACAAAGAGCGGCTCGGGAGAGGGATTTACTCTCGCGCCTGCAGGAATCTTTTTGCCAAACACCTCAATATCGCTCCAGTCGCCGAGTGTGATAAGAGCCTTTTCTGGGTGGTTTATCTGAGTGATAATCTTAGCTGCCGAGTCAGGAATAAGCGGATAAAGAAGGTTCGCGCAGATTCTGATACCCTCAACAAGATTATACATAACAGTTGAGAGCACATCCTTTTTGGACTCGTCCTTGCCAAGCACCCACGGAGTTGTTTCGTCGATATATTTATTGAGTCTGCGAAGCACTGTCATGATCTCGTCGCAGGCGTCTGCAATGTGGAATGTATCCATACACTCTGCCGTCTTCTTTACACCCTCGTTTACGGTTGCTGCAAGCTCGGCGTCGAATTCTGTCGCTGTGACAGCGTTGGGTATCTCGCCGCCGAAATACTTGTTGATCATAGCAACAGTTCTGTTGACAAGGTTGCCGAGAGTGTTTGCAAGGTCTGTGTTGAATCTTGCAATAAATGTTTCGTATGTGATACTGCCGTCGTTGAGATAAGGCATTTCTGCAAGTACAAAGTATCTTACAGCGTCTGTGCCAAACAGATTCGCAAGGACATCGGCATAAATAGCGTTGCCTCTTGACTTGCTTATCTTATCCATGCCGACAAGAAGCCACGGATGTCCGAAAATCTTCTCGGGCAGCGGCTCGCCGAGTGCCATGAGAATTACGGGCCAGTAGATAGTGTGAAATCTGAGAATATCCTTACCGATAATCTGCACATTTGCAGGCCAGTATTTGTTGTAAAGGTCGCCTTTTTTATCAACCTCATATCCGAGAGCGGTTATGTAGTTTGAAAGTGCGTCAATCCACACATAGATAACATGGCCGTCATCAAAATCAACAGGAACGCCCCATTTGAATGTAGAGCGCGAAACGCAAAGGTCCTGGATGCCGGGCTTGATAAAGTTGTTTACCATTTCCTTTTTGCGCGCTTCGGGGTATATAAAGTCCTCGTGAGCTGCTATATAGTCCTCAAGCTGCTTCTGATATTTTGAGAGCTTCAGGAAGTAGGCTTCTTCCTTTGACTTTTCTACAGGTCTGCCGCAATCGGGGCACTTGCAGTCTGCCGCCTGTGTTTCTGTCCAGAAAGACTCACAGGGAGTGCAATACCAGCCCTCGTATTCGCCCTTGTAAATATCGCCCTGGTCATAGAGCTTGCGAAAAATCTTCTGAACAGCACGGACATGGTAGTCATCTGTTGTTCTGATAAACTTATCGTAGCTTATGTTCATCTGCTTCCAGATACCCTTGAGCTCGTTTGTTATGTTGTCAACATATTCCTTTGGAGTAATGCCCTGCTCTTTTGCGGCGTTCTCAATCTTAAGACCGTGCTCATCAGTACCTGTGAGGAAAAACACATCGTATCCTCTCATTCTCTTGTACCTTGCAAGAGCGTCGGTCATAATAATCTCGTAGGTATTACCTATATGAGGCTTACGGGATGTATAAGGAATTGCCGTGGTTAAAAAATACTTTTCTTTTTCTGCCATTATTATTTTCCTTTCGGTTTATTATCTTATATTGTTTGTGTATTATCCGCCATGATTTCTTCTGTCTTCAGCCTGTCGGTGTCTCTCGCCTCGTATTCCTCGCAAAGATATCCTGTGTATGCCACAACGCTCATTATATAGTACGGTATCGTGTATACTGCAAAGAGTATACCGAAAGTAAATACAGAAAGAGCCGAAAGCGGTAAAAAAGACAAATTAAAAAGCAAGAACTCAAGCTTATGTCCCCGCATTACAGCTCTGCTCTTTTTGAACGCATCAAATATGCCGAGTCTTTCGTTTTGCTCAAACTCCTTTAATACACACAGTGCCGAGAACGAATGCAGTATAATCATCAGCGATATTACAGATGCCGCCACACTTGACAGTGTAGTGACCAGCTGTGCGTAATCGTGCCCGATAAAAAATGTCGGTAGTTTAACACCAATAAAAACCGTCAAAGACACTAAAGCTGCCGTTATCAGTGCCAAAAGCACATAAAATATCATAACTTGCAGCGCCCTGCGTATGCTGCGAATATCCGAATAACAGCGGAATATGCCGGTCATAGGCGAAACTCTTTTTTCCCTGAAGCAGTCAGAGAACCAACAAATCCACCCGTATATAAGAGGACACAAAAAAACCAGCGTGGCAATCTCGACAGCGACAAATACCGGTATTATGACAGTTTCGGGGAAATATGAGGCAAAGAGCGAGAAATACATCAGCTCAAGCGCGAACATCCCGCAAAAAACAACCAGAGTCACAAAGTTTCCGAGTACGAGTCCTGCAAGGTTATCCGATATTATAGCCGAGGCTTCCTTTTTTAAAAATCTTCTTTTGTCGCCGTAAAACAAGGCGCACCTCCGATAGTAAAATATTATACTTTTATTATGGCCTCAAAAACTACGATAAGTCAGTTGCAGCAAAATTTATACATTATTTTCATATTAAATTATATTATATTACATACTTTCAAAAAATGCAAGGGTTTTGCACAAGAAAATATGCAAAACTGTCCCGAAGAACATTTATTTTTCTTTATCAAAAGGCATATTTGTTTTTTATCTTTTTTTGATAAAAAAATCGTTTTTTTGCATTGACTCGAAGGGGTAAGCACTGTATAATACAAGGTGTATAGTCATTTTACAAATCAAGCCATACAAAAGGAGAAGAAAAATGAGGACTCGTATATTTACAGCATGCTTTCTCAGCTTTCTTTTGATTTTCCAGACATTGAGTCTTGGCACCTATGCCACAGACACATTTGAAGAATTGGCAGAAGAAGCAGAGATTGTTCTTACAGAAGACGGCACGCTCTATGTCGATGCTGCAAACGGCAATGATACGACGGGAACAGGAGCTATGGCTGCTCCCTACGCTACTCTCGATGCTGCAATCAAAGCACTTGATGCAATCGGTGGAGGTGACATAGTTATTGTCGGAACCTACACTCTGTCAAGCGACCTTCCCTCGCACGAGAATATGATTACCGTTTCGGGCGGCATACTCAATGTTACTGCATCTCTGTCACTCGGCGGAGCTTTTGGATTCGAGAATATTGAACTCAATTCAAAAACGCTTAACGGAGACAAGCTTTACACTCTCGGAGGGGAGTTTGTTGCCGGAGACGGCATTACAACAACCTCTGCAGAGAAAATTGAGGTCATGCTCGGCGTTGTCGACGCAGATCTTAACACGCCCATTAATGTTACTATCAACAGCGGAAACTTCGGAAACATTTATATCGGTGTGCGTAACGCTACCGCCTCAAGAAATGTTGCCGGTGCCAATGTTGTTATTAACGGCGGTTCAGGTACTCTTATGATAGGTACCTCACCTCAGCCCTCCGACAAAACTCTTTACAGAACACAGTTTACCGCTCCCGCAAACTTCACCATTAACGGTGGCGAATGGAAATTTAACTATTACGGATGGGGTGGACTCCCTCAGTTTAATCAGGGCTTCCAGCTTTCTGTCAATAACGGAACTGAGCTTGTTCTCACAGGCGACGGCAAGCTTATCCCGACACATACACTTTATTACCCCGACGGAATGAAGTGGGTTACACTTTCCTCGGCAACAGATGGCTCCGGAATCATCCCTACAACCACCTCCGGAAAATTCAAGGTTGTCGGCAACAAGTATGCAGTTGCAACCGACCCCGACGGAGTTACCTATGTTTCGTCTGCCGACGGTTATCTCACAATTCCCGGCGGAAACTATGATGTAGGTCTGGGTCACTACACTATTACATACAGAACATCCCCTATAGAAAACGATACCGGTGTTGCCGTAGCGTATGTTGATTCGTCAAAGGGTCTTGACACAAACACAGGTGCGTCAAGCACAGATGCTTTTGCAACAATAGACAAGGCAGTTGAGGTGCTTGAAAATCTTGAGAACGACTACAGCGAGCGCAAAATTGTCATCGTCGGCACATATACTCTCTCATCCGACCTTCCATCTCATGATAACCTTATTACTATCACCGGCGATACTTTGAATTTCAGCACATCTTTTGCCTCCGGCGGTGATATAAAGTTTGAAAATATCGAGCTCAACGCAACGACAGAATGGCAGAGAATTAATACAAACGGCTACAACTTCTTTACAGGAAAAGGAGTTACAAGCTCCTCATCAAGCTATGCGTTTTCAGTATATCTCGGCGTTGTTGACGCAAACTGCGATAAAAAGCTCATGGTTGAAATAGGCAGCGGCAACTTTGAAACCATTGTTCTCGGTACTGTAAGCAACACAGCGAATAGAAACATTGCCGGCGCCGAGGTTGTTATGAACGGCGGCTCAGGAACACTCATTTTCGGCTCTGCTCCGTATTCAGCTGAAGCAATAAATATGAGATCAGTATTTACCGCTCCGGTTATGACAACAATAAACGGCGGCGAATGGGAAATTTCATATACAGGCTGGTACCAGATGCCTACATTTAACGGCGGCTTCCAGCTTATCCTCAACAACGGTGAAGTTCTCGTCGGTTCTCTTCCCATTAACTCTAACTATTATCCATCCGAAAAATATGTTATGAGCTCTTCTGCTACAAACGGAAGCTTGCTTGAAGCGACCGATACTATTGGCAAATTCAAGGTTATCGGCGGCAAAACAGCCGTTGCAACCGACAATTCCGCAGGCGAGTATATCTCCTCTGTCGGATATCTCGTAGTACCTGCAGGAACATACGAGGAAGGAAGCGGAAACTACACGGTAATCTACCAAAACTCTCCTCTTGAGAACGACACTGACACAGCATTCTGCTATGTTGATGCAGCAAACGGTAACGACTACAATATCGGTGTCAGCGCTGACAAGGCGTTCAAGACGATCGAAACCGCTATTTCCTCTCTCGAGCTTTTGGACGGATATGCAAACTATGAGGTAAGAATCATAGGAGAATATTCTATGCCCGGAGAGTTCCCCTTGCACAGCAAAATGATTACTCTGACTCAAGGCGCGGACGGAGCGACAATTATTGCAAATGACTGCAGTGCAAACGGTCCTTTCAAAATAGAAAATATTACCTATAAGCTTAATAGTGAGTGGGCAGGTGCTCTTAGATTTGACACTGACACCCTTATACTCGGCGAGGGCGTCGAAACAAACGCTACCACCGACGGATTCAAGCCGACATTCGAGCTGTCTATTGCAAACACCGACCGTACGACTTCCCTCTCTTTAAATGTAAAGAGCGGTGTGTGGGGCAGCATCCTGCTCGGTGGCAAAAACAACACGATAGCAAGAAGTATTCCCGGTGCCACGGCTTATCTTGAGGGCGGAGAAAGCGCAGTTTACTTCGGTGAAGCCACAAACAGCTGGTCAACTCCCGGTGTGACCGAAAGATACACCGAAAATGTTAATGTAATTATAAGCGGCGGCACACATGAGATATGCTTCTATCCTTCGGGATATAATAAGCATCCTATCTTTGAAAAGGCTTTCCAGATTATTCTCAATGGCGGTACTCAGCACAAAAACAACTCTATTCCCAATGAAAACGCAGCATTAAACTATCTCGGCGGCAAATGGATAATGCGTTCCGAAGCTGTCAGCGGAAGTTACCTCGATGTAACCTCTACAGCGGGTAAGTTTACAGTATTCGGCACCAAGATTGCCTGTGCAACAGGTACTGACGGTTCGGTACACTTTTCAAAGAACGGTGTGCTTACCGTTCCCGCAGGAGATTATATGGTAACTTACCTTGAAAAACTCCCTCTCGAAAATGACACAGACACTGCTTTCTGTTATGTTGACACAACACTTTCTGTAAGCGGAGACGGTCTTACTGCACAGACTGCATTCAACTCGCTCGACACTGCGGTTGCAGCGCTTGATGCTCTTACCGGAACATATACTTCACGCGAGGTAAGAGTTGTAGGCACATGTACTGTTACAAACTCCTATCTCCCCTTGCACGAGCAAATGATTAGCTTTGTAGGCGCATCGGACGATGCAAGAATTGCTGTTTCCGGTGAAACTGTAATCAACGGTCCTACAACCTTTGCAAATATTGCAATGCACTGCGACACGACCTATATGCACCAGACAAACGGCAGTGAGCTTATCTTCGGAGAGAACTTCTCGTACTCAAGTGAAAAGCAGAACTGGCTTATAGGCAGTACCACAGGCGACACAATCAGAGAGAAAGCTACTATAAACAGCGGAGATCATGGTGCTATCTGGATCGGTACTCACGGCTACAAGGTTGAAGGGGCAACGCTCATACTCAACGATGGCTCGGCAACTTCCATTTACATCGGTTCGATAGGTCCCTGGGCAAATGGTGCACTCTTTACCGATACGGTAACGGTTGTATTCAACGGCGGAAACTTCCCCGCTCTTGACAGATATAACCCCGATGAGGGCAAGAACCGTCCTACATTCCTTAATATTCAGCTGATTGCCAATAACGGAATCAAGCTTGCTGACTATTGGCAGCCATGTAACAGATGGTGGATTATCGAGGCAGAGGCAACTGAGGGCTGCTATATCGAATCTACCGCAACAGGTGGCACATATAAAGTAGTTGGCGGCAAGACCGCTCGTGTTATAAACACCGAAAACGGTCGATCATACTTCTCAAGCGGCGGCACTCTCGTTCTTCCCTATGTATCGACATACACACCAAGATACAAGGTTTACTTCCTCGACGAGTACACTCCGGGCGTTGAAACAAGATATGTTGACGCTAAAGGCGGCAGCGACAGTGCTGCAGGGCTTACAGCAGGCTCTGCTTACGCAACGATGGATGCGGCTATTGCCGAACTTGAGTCAATCGTAGGATATGCAGATCGTGAAATCGTAATTATAGGCGACTATACCGTAAACGGTGGCTCACTCCCCGCTCATTCCAAGGATCTCAGAATTAAGTCTGACGGAACAGGCACTCTTACCTTTACAGAAGACTATGTATCTATTGGAGGACCTACTGAGCTTGAAAATATTGGCATTACTTCTTCCGTCGGAGCTCTCACTCTTGCAACAGACGGCTACAAGACAGCGATAGGCGAAGGCGTTACAGTAAATGGCGATGTAGACATTCTTGCCGGCGGCAAAAACGACACCGGTCGTGAAAAGCTCACAGTGAATAGCGGCAGCTTCAATCACATCTATGTCGGAAATGGCAAAACTATTGACGGTGCCGATATTATCCTGAACGGAGGAGAGGCTGACGGCGTTACACTTTCGGCAGGAAGATTTACAGACAGCGTCACAGTTACAATAAACGATGGCAGCTACGCGATGGTAGACTCTTCTGCAGCATTTGACAGCACAGTTTCGGTGGTTGTAAATTCAGATTTTAATGTTACAAACGGAATCACACACGAAAACTCTATTTTTGTAACTGTTAACGATACCGAAAACTATCTTGCCCACACAGAAAATTACGGCGAGTTTGTAATCTCAGGCACAGGCTACACGAGAGCATATAACTTGTCGAGCGACAAGACATACACATCTTTTGACGGCAAGCTGAATATTGGTGACGGCAGATATGAAGTATCCTTCGGGGAAGCTTTAGCAGACTGCGACGGCAACACCATCAATGTATATGACAATATAAACCTTGATTTTGCAAAAATCTCTCACACAGAATCTGAGGGCAAGATGTTTATCGGATGGTTTGATAATTCAGGCGTTGCAGCTGAAAATGATGCAAGTTTTGAGGCAGGAACTGTTCTCACGGCAAGGTATATTGATGTTGATACAAGCTACGACGACGGAAATGGCGCCGACTTTGGCGTTCTCGGTGCACAGATAAGACTCGTTGACAAGAACAACAAGCACCAGGGGCTTAGATTCATTACTGAAAAGAGCTCTTCCTTCGCAAGAAAGCTCTCCTCCGTAACGGTTGACGAATATGGCACGGTAGTACTTCCTAAAGCTATTCTCGGTGCAGAAGCTCTCGAATACGGCAGAGCCTACGGCGAGTATGAGAGCGCAGCAGTTGTTGCCGAAAAGATCTATAGAGAGCTTGGCGACAGAATCTGGTACACTGCGGTTATGACCGGCATTACAGAGGGAAAATACTCAAGAGTTTACGCTGTAAGACCTTATATTTGTTATAGGGACGCAAACGGCGTATCCCGCATCTTCTACGGTGAGACCTATGATGCATCAACCTACGAAATAGCAAAGATTGCAATAGAAAAAGACACTTCTCTTTCCGACGAGGCGAGAGCGACACTTCAAGCTATCGTAGATAGCGTGGAAGAATAATCAAGTAAAGGAGATTGCAACAATGAAAAAGTTACTTACTTGTTTTATAACAATAGCAATGCTCGCTTCGAGTCTTGTTCCCGTGTCGATTGCACAAGAACCTGAAAGTTATCCGGGAATTGTTCCCGTAGAGACCAACACGGGCGACATGAGCAGAGTCCCCTACAACAACCCCGGTCTTCTCACAGACTGGACAGAGGGCTTCCTTGGCAACCCTTATGTCGGCGACTACAACGGTGACGGATATATGGACATTGCAAACCACGCAGGTGCTGCAGGCAGTGCGGGTGTGTATGTTGCATATGGCTCGGCTACAAGCCATGAGGACCTTATTCTCACTCAGGGACATCTTGTATCAGGAAAGCTCTGGTCAAGCGCGACATCTTTGATATTTGATGATGACGGCAACTGGGTTGACACCTGGGGAATTGACTCGGGATTTCTCTTCCGTGACTTCGTAAACTCCTTCTGGGACGGAGAAAAGATAGAAATAGGAAAGAATATTATCTGGCCCAAAGAGGGCGACAGAGGCGAGATGATGTATCTTGTCGACTATGACGGTGACGGATATCTCGACTGCATCAAAACAGCCTCCGACTGGGCAGAATACGGCTGGGCGGCAAAATGGGACAGCACCGGTCACTGGGGTGACGAGGACGGCGACCCTCAGCACGGCTGGGTAATGTGGGCAAAGAACATCGGAAGATCTAATGACGAATTTATTTTCGAAGACGAAGCAAAACTTGTATGTGTAAACAACGACCCCTCAACTCCCGTTGATGTTCGCGGAAATGCTTCGGCTTCCTTCTGCGATTACGACGGCGACGGCGACCTTGACCTGTTTTTAGCAGACTTTATCGACTCGATTTTCTATTTTGAAAACAAGGGCACAAAAAGCGAGCCCTGCTACGCTGAAGGCGTACGCACACACTTTGAAACAGAAAACGGCAGCGAGGAATATCACTCAGTAGAGTCTATTCCTGTTATACAAGCATTTGACTGGACGCAGGACGGTCTTTTTGACATAATTTATTCTGACGCAAACGGCGGAACGGCTCTTCTTGAAAACACAGGGAAATTTGCCGACAACGGCGCCCCTATTTTCCAAAACATACAGCGTTTTCAGGTCCCTGCCAACAGCCTTGCAATAATGGGCGCTCAGATAGCACCTCATTCGGTTGACTTTGATAACGACGGAGACGAAGACATCTTTGTTGCCGGAGAGCCCGGAGTTTTCTGGTATGTTGAGAATATCACACCGGTTGGCGGGCCTACCGACAATCCTTCGTGGGCAAAGCCTATAACTCTTAAGCGTGAAGACGGTGTTGAATACCGCATCATATCAGGCTTCAACGGACAAGGCCCTGCCGAGGAAAAAGGCGGTCACGGTTCTGTTCAAGGTCCTGCCGAGGAAGTTCTCGGATATCCTTCATTTACTTTTGCAGACTGGGATGGAGACGGAGATCTCGACCTTGTGGGCAACAGTATCTGGGGTAAGATCTACTGGCTTGAGAACATCAATAAACCCGGCGAATATGAGGTCGAATACGGATTTGCTCCCATGCAGGACATCGAGGTAGAAGACGAAACTCCCATCAAGATCGCATGGAACTGGTGGACACCCGAGCCTTATGAGCTTGTAACACAGTGGAGAACGAAGCCGACTGCAATCGACCTTAACCAAGACGGTCTTTGCGATATCGTTATGATGGACTATCAGGGCTATTGTGCATTCTTTGAAAGATTGCCAAACGGCAGAGTAACTACAGGACAGCGCATCTTCAAGAACGAGGACGGCACCCCCCTTCAGCTTACCGCCGCTCAGTACGGCGGAAGTGGCCGAATTCAGTTTGAAATGACAGACTGGAACGGCGACGGCTATCTTGACATAGTCAGAGACGATACTACCTCTATCGCATGGTATGAGAATGTAGGAAGCGCGGAAGACCCGTTTGTATATAGGCCGATGGTTAATCTTCACGACAGACTTCTCTATGCTCACATAGCATCTCCCACAATAGTTGACTGGAATAGGGACGGGGTCTCCGACGCGCTCGTTGGTGACGAGGGAGGCTTCTTCTACTACCTTATCAACAAGACTCCTCAGTTCACAGATATGGAAAGTTCAGTCGTTCCCGAGGATGTTCTTGTAGCACACTGGGATTTCGAAGGCTCGTCTCCCCTTGCCGACAAGGCAACTGCAGGAGCGGTAAGCGACACTCTCTCAGGTGACATAACAGTCGCAAACGGCTATGCCACACTCGCTGACGGCACATCAGCATATCTTAGTGCTGACGGCACTTCCACTGACCTTTCACAGTCTGGTGAGATGACAGTTGTTCTCAGAGCAAGAATAGAAAATGCAAGTGAAGCTGTGCTTCTCAACAAGGACTCATCATACTTCATTAACCTCGGAAGTTCAGCAAATGTCATTGCTGGCGCTGCAGGTGTTGACAATGTAAACAATGAAGGCATCGCTCTTAACGAGTGGACTACAGTTGCTCTTGTTCTCAGAAACAATGCAGAAGGACTTCTTACGGCAGAGGTTTATGTTAACAACGATGAGAACCCCGAAGCAATAGACTTCAAGCCCTACAACAGATTTGGTATCGGCACAGCAACGATTGCAACAAACAGCAACGCTCTTAATATCGGCGGTAACGACAACGCTCATATCGGAGATATCGATTTTGATGACATCCGTATATACAGCGCAGCTCTTACACCCGCTCAGCTTGCAGAACTCAGCTACAGCTCGCCTGCAGTAACTACAGAGGATATCGAAGAGGTACTCGCAGAGCTTCCCGAAAGAGGTGAAAGATACACCGGAGCAAGCTACAACGACCTTGCAAAAGCTGCCGCTGCGGCAGAAGAAGCACTTATCTCGGGTGAAAATCTTGAAGAAGCATACCGCGCGCTTAACGGTGCATACTGGGCGCTTGTTGAAATAGCTCCCACATATGCCGAGCTTTCAGCTCTTATAGTTGCTATGAACGATAAGGACGCTGCTGTATATACAACCGACAGCTACGCAAACCTCCAGAGTGCTGTCTCTGTTGCGAATGCGGTTAGCTCGGGTGCTACACAGGAGGCTATTACAGATGCGTATGTAGGCTTGCTCGAGGCAAACAGTGACCTTGTATACAACACATACACAGTTTACTTTGATGCAAACGGCGGCAGCTGCAGTACGGCTTCACAGACAACTACAGACCTTAAAATTTCAGACTTCCCTGTTGCCGAAAAGGACAGCAAATATGAGTTCAAGGGCTGGTATACCGAGGCAGAAGGCGGAGTTCTCGTAACAGAGGCTACCGAGTTTACATCGGATACAACAATATATGCTCACTACCTCTTTGTTGGTGAGGGAAGCGGAATTGACGGCAGACTCGCGGTTGAAGGCGCACAGATAAGATTGCCTTCGGATGACGGCACTGTTACTCAGGGAATCAGATTCAGAAGCACGATGTCTGTTGATCTTTATAACCTTCTCGATGTCACCGAGCGTCCCGACAGCGCTGACGACACGGGAATAGGCTTTGGTACTGTTGTGCTTCCCACAGAGATTCTTGGGGATGCCGAGCTCACTAAGGACACTGTTATCAGTTACAACGGAAGAGACTTTGCTGCAAAGGTTGTTCCCGCAGCAGTTCTCTACAACAAAACAAGCTCGACGATATACTTCAATGCCGTTATGACAGATGTCGGTGAATATAACTACAACACCGAGTATACCGTTGTCCCCTACATCACATATAACGACAATGAGCTGGGCGAAGTTACACTCTACGGTGTTGCCTACTCGACAAGTATTTTCAAGGTTGCAAGGGCGGCATACAGCGACAGCAAAATTACAGAGTATGTAAAGGAATATCTCCTTAACAATATTCTTTCAAAGGTCGACCCCGACAACTACCCGGCTGACGAGTGGACTGGCATTTTCAGACCTTAATACAAATCCCCCGACGGAATACCGTCGGGGGATTTTCTTTTATGAATTATTTACAGCACCGCTCTTTTATAAAGTTATGACACATTCTTGCGGTTTGCGTGAGTATAAACAAGGCGGAACATATACACAAGCGCATACACGAGTATACCGCTTCTCAGATAATCTACTGCGGCATAAACAAACCTCCATGCTATAACCTGTGCGAAGTTTATGACTATATGACCGAACGGCAAGAGCAAAAGTCGGGATAAGAAAAACAAAATCCACAATCCCGACGCAATCAGAATATTCCGCCACGAAAGGACAACAGTCTTCTTTCTGTAACAAAACGCCGTTGCAAGAGCAAGAGAAGCAAATGACAGAAACATACTCCACGCAACGATCACCGCCGCAGGTGCACTAAAAGCATAGTAATAGGGGCTGAAAATATTAAACATAGAGATTCCAGTTGCATAATGCAAATATAAGTCAACAGAAAGGTAGACCGCCCACGAGCACCACAGAGCAGTAAAGCTTTTTACAAAAAAACAAACAAATGCACAAAGTATAAGCGGCAAAGAAAACAGAACTCCCGATAAAAAGCCGCCAAGAATGGTAATCAGCAAAAACACCAGAAATCCGAAGCTCAAAAGAATTGTTCCGATTATAACGCGCAGACTCCCTGAATTTCTTTTTTCGTATTCAGGTTCGTTCGTAGTAGCTGCACTCTTGGTGCCAAAAACCAGTTCATCAAGTGATACACCGAAAATTTCTCCGATTTTCACGAGCTTGTCAAGCTCCGGCGTGGATGCATTTGTTTCCCATTTCGACACAGACTGACGGGATACATCAAGTGCTGATGCAAGCTCCTCCTGTGACATACTCTTTTCTGTACGCAGTCTGAAAACAGTTTCGCCAAGATTCATATAATTTCCTCCGTCTGATTTATGCATACAGTATAGCATTTATTTGTGAAAAAGTCTACCAATCAGGCTTTACTTTTTGACAACTGTCGGTTGCAACACAAATTTGAAGCTTGTTTAAGCATAATTCAAGGACTGTTATTGACAAACCGGCTCAAAAAATGTATAATTATACCAATATAGTATTGGTTGGTGAAGCAGAAAATGAAAAACGATATTTTTATCAGTTATTCCTCTGTGGACAAGCATGTCGCAGACGCTGTGTGTTCAACACTCGAGAATAACGGCGTACGCTGCTGGATTGCACCGAGGGATATCATCCCGGGAAGTGACTGGGCGCAGAGTATAATAAATGCAATTAATTCCAGCAAGATAATGGTGCTTATTTTCAGCCAGAATTCAAACAAATCTTCTCAGGTAACAAAAGAGCTTAATCTTGCTGTAAGCCATAATCTTATGGTTGTTCCATTTAAAATTGATGACTCAAAGCCCAGCGGAAGTATGGAGTATTTTCTTGCCGATATGCACTGGCTTGACGCAATCAACGGAGATATGCAAGAGCAGATCAACAAGCTCAAGGATATCCTTATCTCGGTGCTGCCCCACAATATAAAGGGCGAGGAGATCCACAGTGAGCGAGTCGCAAAGTCTGAAATCAAATCCGACAATAAAGCCTCGGTACAATCGGAGATAAAAACTGAAAATCCGCCAAAAACCGAAAATGCTCCTTTTGTCGGTGAAAAAATACCGCTCAGCAGTGAAAACACACCCAAAACAAACAAGAATAAGAGTGTGGGCTTTATAAAAGCCTATACGCTTCTTTGGCAAAGATGCTTTGATTACAAAGGCTGTGCATCAAGAGCAGAATACTGGAAAGCTGTATTGATGAATATTATTGCTTCTTTTGCAGTGCTGATAATAAATGTTTTTGCTGTAAGCGAAGCTCCTGTGCTGATATTGCTGTATCTTTACGCCTCCGCTGTAGCTTTTATTTCACTCAGCGTCAGACGACTGCACGATACAAATCACAGCGGTCACTGGATGTGGCTCTTCTTTACCGGATATGGCTCTTTTGTTCCTTTTGTTTTCTTTTGTTTTAAGGGCGTTGATAAAGGGAACCGCTTCAAAAAACTCTAATGAGAATCATAAGCAAAAAAACGCCTGCTATTGAAGTGAACCTCAAAGCTTAGACAAAATTAAATATTACCTTGCTTGCGAATGAGTTCGGTACTGTACCGAACTCATTCCTTTTAATTTGGTGTAAACTTTGGGGTTCGCTTCACCTCTGATTTTGAACATTTGAGCCATGCCCCGAATATTGACAAACTTTGTCGGATATGGTACAATTATTTTTACAATAGTTTTGTTTTTTTGCTGCAAATACAGTCTACTCAGAAAGGAAGACGGCTTATGAAAAAAATACACGCGGAATTCTGGAAAACAGTAAATCCCGCTTACTCTTGTATAAACGAACTTGTGGTTTTGCCGGAAAACGGTGACTGCGGATTTGTTGAATACTTTGAATACAAGGTATCAAAAATTATATCCGAAAAAAAGATCTTTTCCTCTTTTGCTCCTCAGAACAAATTGATGCTGGAGTTTCCCGAACCCGATTGCAGGGAACCCTATGTTTTTGAAAAGTTTTTTGAGTCGCCTGCCGTTGTTGCTCAGAATCACAACTTTGAGGGCTTGTTTGCAATTGACATTTCAAATTATATAAACAAGCTCGACCACGACAGGTTTTTGTCGTTGATTTCCTACATCAAATCAAATCCGCAGACTGTTTTCATTCTGTTCTTCTATTCTGATAACGAAAAGGAAATCCAAAACATTTATCGCACAATTCTTCACCACATCGATATTGTCAAAACCGTCCTCCCCGAGCCAACAAAGGAACAGCTTGTCGAATATACGCTTGAGGGGTTGAAAACGCTGAGCGAACCTTTGGAAGACGGTATCAAAGAGTTTTTTGAAAGCTACTATACCAAGGGTAATGTGGGATACGATTCTGCTGACTACATCATCCGTCACCTGAAGTTGTCAGCATTTAAAGGCACGCTAAAAGAAGTTGAGAACCGAATAGCCAATCTGGACATTCAGACTGCTACCAGCGGAAATTATTCCGGCCTCGGTTATTAAGGAGGACACAATGAAAAGATTATCCTTGCCCTATTATTATGCCCGAAGCGGCGCAAAATTCGAACCGACAGAAAGCTTTCTGAAAAATTCAATTGTGGTAGATACAAACACAGACAAACTCGAAAGTGTCGGCATCCCCATAGCTCAGATTGATCACGATACCTACGCCACAACAAGAGACGAGATGCACTGTTTTGTTATCGGTGAAACAGGCTGCGGCAAAACCAGAAGAGTCATTCTGCCTAGTATTCGCCTTATTTCCAAAACCGGCGAGTCGATGGTAATTTCCGACCCCAAGGGCGAGCTTTACCGATACACCGCCGACAGTCTGAGAAAAAAAGGCTATAATGTGAGAGTATTGAACTTCCGTAAACCCCGTTGCGGAAACCGATGGAATCCCCTTTCTTTTATCGAAACACTTTACAGATCAGAAGACTCGGAAAACAAGGACAAGGCTTTCATGATGCTTGACGACCTTATTTCCATCCTTTCCTCCGGAATTAACAGCAAGGACGACCCTTATTGGGCAAGCGCTGCTGCAAGCTTCTTCCGAGGCGTTGCATTGATTATTCTGAAGTACGGAAAGACCGGAGACCTGACCTTTGAGAGCGTTGCTCTGACCGCAAAAAAGATTGCCGGCATCTATGCAGACAAAAGAGCACCCCTCAGCAAAAATGACCAGACAATCAAGAGATTTATTGACTCATTGCCAAAAGACTCCACAATTTATCAAAACCTGAGTTCAGTTATTGTAAACGCTGAGTCCACCCGAAACTGCATTATATCAATGTTCGAGAGCATGATTTCGATGTACTGCAGCCAGGAACTTCTTCTTGACCTGTTCTCAAAATCAGAAATTGATATTTCCAGCATAGGCAAGGAACCTACGGCTCTCTTCTTCATATTGCCTGACGATTCCGATTCAATGTACCCCATTGCCACTTATTTTGTAAAGCAGGTTTATTCTACCTTAATCAACCTTGCCGACGAACAGCCAAACGGTCAGCTTCCCAACAAGGTTACTTTCCTTTTGGATGAGTTTGCAAATTTTGCCAAGCTGCCCACCATTCATGCCATGCTCACCGCTGCGCGAAGCCGCAAAATCCGCTTTGTTTTAGTTTGCCAAAGCATGGACCAGCTCAAAGAGAAGTACGAAGATGCCGGAATGGAAATTCTGCTTTCCAATTGCAGAGTATGGCTCTATATGAGCTGCCGCAACCTGCCGTTTTTGCGTCGTTTGGAAGAACTGATTGGCAACTACACCAGTCCATACACCAACGAGACCTGCCCATTGGTTGATATTGGCACCCTGCAGCATTTCTCCATGGGACAAGTGCTGGTATTCAACGACAGATGCCGTCCGTTAATCGGTTATCTTGACGATTACTCAACATACGATTTCGGTGCAGAAGGCTTCGGAGAAGAAAGCGAAATCCCCGAGCCTCATCCAATTGACAAGCGCTCCTTGTTCATCCTGGAGAATGCTTTGATAAAAGGCGAGAGCGACGAAGAAGATGTTCCTGCTTTTGCCAACAACGCTTCTTCCAAAGGCTCTTCCGATGACAGCAAACCACCGATTTTTGATAACGACTGGCTAAAGGATATCGACACACAGATTGAAAAACTGGAAAGGCAGTTGGAAGCACAGAACTATATTGAAAAAATCAAGTCCGGTGTAGATGTTGTTGTCTCCAAGAACAACTTAGCCTATCTTATCCGTCACTACAAAATAGATACAGCAGCTCTGGAAGCAGATTTTGACTTGTCTATCACATCTTTATTGCTGCAGGGAGTCAACCAAGCCGAGCCTTTCAGTCTTATGAATTTGGCTCTGTACTACATTGATATGGAAGAATACGCGCTTGCGCTTGCTTTGCTGGTTCAAATAAAGGCTGATGGCTTCAAATCACTGAAATCCTTTTGGTATGGAAGGCTTTGGGTAAAGGACAAAGACCCAGAGGGAGCTTTCGTTTCTTATATCTGCTATGCAAAAAAAGCCTTTGACTCACTTGAAAAATCCGAAATTCGAGGGGACGGCATTTTATCGGCCTGGTTTTCAAAAATCAGACCCAATGTCAGATATGACAGGTTCATTCGAGACGAGAGCGTTGCTGAGTGGTTGCGCTCATCAGACAATCCGGACAGCATGAATGATTCCGAATAATAAAACAAAAAGGAGCAAAAACATGAATCAAATTATCGCCTCCGGCGAAGCCGGAAACAGCAGTGTTGCTTTTTCACTTTTGGAGGGCACAAGAATTATCTATATCAACGGTCCTATAGATCAAAGTATAGCATACTATTTCAACACAACACTTCTCAAGCTGGAGCATGAAAACAGCAATGACGATATAATTGTGTACATAAACAGTCCGGGTGGCAGTGTCATAGACGGTCTTTCCATGATAGATACCATGAATCTTATCAGCTGTGATGTTTCTACCATCTGCGTAGGCATGGCTGCCTCTATGGGTGCAATGCTTTTAATGTCTGGGACAAAGGGCAAGAGAAAAATACTCCCCCATTCACAGGTTTTAATCCATCAGCCCCTGAGTAATCTGGGTAACACTTTCCGTCAGGCAAGTGATCTGGAAATTGCCGCAAAAGAAGTTGTCAGGACCAAAAACACGCTTTATGAAATTATCCACGAAACAACCGGACAGCCGTATGAAAAAATCGAAAGGGATTGCGACCGCGACTACACCCTCTCTGCCATAGAGGCTCTCGAATACGGCATTGTTGACGAAATTATCTCGTCGCACAAAAACAATCGCTAATACGACACAAAATCTTTATAAAATCGCAAACGAATGTGGCTCAGCAGTTTGATGCACCCGATGTTCAAGTCCTTTCTCAATCATAATACTCAAAATAAAAGGCCGGCAAAAGCCGACCTTTTATTTTTGGTGCAGGTGACAGGACTTGAACCTGCACGCTGAAAGCACCGGTTTCTAAGACCGGCGCGTCTGCCATTCCGCCACACCTGCGTAAAATATATATTACCACAAAATTACCTTTAAGTCAACAGCAAAAAAGAAATATTTTTCTTTTTTTGTTTCTCCCACAAAATATAAACAAACATATCCTTTTATTCGACATTTTTTATGTGTGTTTATACAAAATTCAAAATGTATTCTTGAATTTTATAAAATGTTATGTTATTATATATAAGTAAATAATATATGCATATCGCAACTGACGGATTAGCGGGTTACCGCGTGGGAACGGTATGTAATTTTTGGCCGACCGTCTGGGCAGTTCTACATTTTCACAAAGTAGTTCTGCCCTTATATTTTTTAGGAGGACATTATGAAGAAAATCGCAATTGTTATGGGAAGTGACAGCGATCTGCCGGTAGTTGGCAAAGCAATTGACACTCTCGATGAATACGGAGTTCCTTATGAGGTACATGTATACTCTGCTCACAGGACTCCCGAGCAGGCACGCTCTTTTGCCATGAATGCAAGAGCTAACGGCTTTGCGGCAATAATCGCGGCTGCCGGCAAGGCGGCTCATCTTGCAGGCGCTATGGCTGCAAACACCACTCTTCCTGTTATAGGAATACCTGTAAAATCATCTAACCTCGACGGCATTGACGCCCTTTTGTCAACAGTACAGATGCCCTCCGGCATGCCGGTTGCAACTGTAGCTATTGATGGGGCTGTTAATGCCGCTTTGCTTGCTATCCAGATTATTGCTGTGAGCGACGAAGCGCTTGCTGAGAAGCTTGCCACTGCAAGAGCAAAGGGCACAGAAAAGGTTCTTGCAAAGAATGCTGAAATTGAAGCACAATACAACAAATAACATCCACAAGTCTTTCAGAATCAAAAGGAAGGAACTCTATGAGCACTAAAGAAATCACATTTAACGACTCAAAAATTCACGAAGAGTGCGGTGTGTTTGGCATATTCTGTCAGAATACTGTAAACGAGCTTGCATCTTATGTGTACTACGGGCTTTATGCTCTCCAGCACAGAGGGCAGCAGAGCTGCGGCATCGTTGTGAACGACAAAGGGCTTTTCAGCGTTCATAAGGACGCAGGCATTGTGAACGATGTTTTCAGCCGCGATGTAATATCAAAGCTCGGCGAGGGAAATATGGCTCTCGGTCATGTGCGCTACGGCACACAGGGCACAGACCCAAGACTCGATGCTCAGCCTATGGTTGTAAATCATGTAAAGGGCAGAATGGCTATCGCACACAACGGTAACATCGTAAATTCATACGAGCTGCGAAGCGAACTTGAGCTTGAGGGCTCGATTTTCCACACAACAAGCGACACTGAAGTTATTTCATACATAATAACAAAAGAAAGACTTACCGCCCCCTCGATCGAGGAAGCTGTTTGCGGTGCGATGACAAGAATAAAGGGCGCATACTCTCTTGTAGTTATGTCCCCGTCAAAGATGATTGCAGCAAGAGACCCCAACGGCTTCAGACCTCTGTGCTACGGCAAGACGGAGGATGGAAGCTATGTTGTGGCTTCCGAAAGCTGCGCGCTTGACTCTGTAAACGCAGCATTTATCCGCGATGTTGAGCCTGGCGAGATTGTAGTGTTTGACAAGGACGGCGTGCGTTCGATAAAAGATCACTGCGGCAAAGCAAAAAAGACAATATGCATTTTTGAATACATATACTTCGCCCGTCCCGACTCTATTGTCGACGGAATAAGCGTACACAGCGCGCGTCTTGCGGCAGGAGCGTGCCTTGCAAAAGAGCACCCAGTGGAAGCTGATGTCGTAATCGGCGTTCCCGACTCGGGTATTGACGCCGCTATCGGATATGCAAGACAATCAGGAATACCTTACGGTATGGGATTTTTGAAAAACAAATACATCGGCAGAACATTTATAGCTCCCGGTCAGAAAGCAAGAGAAAACCTTGTAAGAATAAAACTCAACACTATTCTTGAAACAGTAAAGGGCAAGCGCGTTGTCCTCATAGACGACTCAATAGTACGAGGCACAACCTGCGCAAGAATAGTAAAGCTACTGCGCGACTCGGGTGCAAAAGAGGTACACATGAGAGTCTCGGCTCCTCCGTTCCTCAACCCCTGCTACTACGGAACAGACATTCCGTCAAAGGATGTGCTCATTGCAAACGAGCACTCTGTTGAAGAAATCACAAAGATTATCGGAGTTGATTCTCTCGGATTTTTGAAACTTGAAGACCTTGCAGAACTTATAAATTCCAAAGTCGGAGAGGGATACTGCAGCGCATGCTTTGACGAAAAATATCCTACCGAAATTCCCAAGGTTGACTATGTAGACAAATACTCACACAAGATAACGGAGGTAAACTGATAATGAAGAGTTACAGCGACAGCTACGCAGCGGCAGGTGTTGATATCACCGCCGGATACAAGGCCGTAGAACTTATGAAACAGCACATTGCGAGAACCGTAATACCCGGATGCGTATCAGGCATCGGCGGCTTTGGCGGACTTTTTGAGCTTGATATGACGGGCATCACAAAGCCTGTACTTGTAAGCGGCACAGACGGTGTCGGCACAAAACTCAAGCTCGCGTTTATTATGGACAAGCATGACACGGTGGGTATCGACTGCGTTGCGATGTGTGTAAACGACATCATCTGCGCCGGAGCAAAGCCTCTGTTCTTCCTTGATTATATCGCCTGCGGCAAGAATGTCCCCGAAAAGATTGCCGAAATCGTATCGGGCGTTGCCGAGGGATGTGTTCAGTCAGGTGCCGCGCTTGTAGGCGGCGAAACGGCTGAAATGCCCGGCTTTTATCCTGTTGACGAATATGACCTTGCAGGCTTCTCTGTGGGTGTTGTGGATAAATCCAAGATACTCGACAACACAAAGATGTGCCCCGGCGATGTTGTGATTGCACTTCCATCAAGCGGCGTTCATTCAAACGGATTTTCTCTTGTAAGAAAGGTGTTTGATGTGGAAAAGAACGACATCAAGGTTCCCTGCGATTTCCTCGGCGGAAAATCAATCGGCGAAACACTTCTCACTCCCACAAAGATTTATGTAAAGCCTATGCTTGCACTCTTTGATAAGATTACAGTAAAGGGCGTTTCGCACATCACAGGCGGAGGCTTCTTTGAAAACATTCCTCGTTCTCTTCCCGACGGTCTCGGTGCAAATATCTGCAAGAAAGATTTGCGCATACTTCCTATTTTTGAGCTTCTTGCAAAAACAGGCGGTATTGACGAGCGCGATATGTTCAACACCTACAACATGGGCGTTGGTATGAGTGTTGTTGTCGCAAAGGAAGATGCCGACAAGGCACTTGAGATTCTCAAGGAAAACGGCGAGGATGCATACATCATCGGTGAAATCATAAAATCCGACGAAGCCTGCATTATAAAGTAAGTCAAGGGTATCCTTATGAAAAAGACAAAAATAGCTGTTCTTGTGTCGGGCGGCGGCACCAATCTCGGTGCGCTCATTTCCGCACAGAAAGACGGGATCATAAAAAGCGGCGAGCTTGCGCTTGTTATCTCATCAAATCCCGAGGCCTATGCCATAACAAGAGCTGCCGAGGCAGGTATCCCGTCTGTAACAGTGCCGAGAAAAGGCAGCACGAGAGAAGAGTTTGAAAAAAAGATAATAGAAGCTCTCAACGAATATGAGATCGACCTTATTGTTCTCGCAGGATTTATGTGCATACTCAGCGAGGACTTTACAAAAGCATATCCCGAGAGAATAATCAATGTACATCCCTCGCTTATCCCCTCTTTTTGCGGAGAGGGCTACTATGGTCTGAAAGTCCACGAAGCGGCTCTCGGCTATGGGGTAAAGGTAACGGGAGCGACAGTGCATTTTGTAAACGAAATTCCCGACGGCGGAAAAATAATCATGCAAAAGGCAGTGGAAATCTTGGACAGTGACACACCCGAGAGTCTGCAAAAAAAGGTTATGCGCGAGGCAGAGTGGCAGATACTGCCGCTGGCTGTAGAAAAAATCAGCGCAGAGCTTTGTGCAAAGTAAAGCGACAAAACTGAAAAGAGAGGTTAAACCTATGGCACTATATGATCTGAAAAAACTCCTTTCCGAGAACACATACCCCGGAAGAGGAATAATCATCGGAAAATCAGCAGACGGAAAGAGCGCGATGATTGCTTATTTTATCATGGGCAGGTCGGCAAATTCCCGTAATCGTATTTTTGAAAGCTTTGACGGCGGTATGAGAACAAAGGCATTTGACGAATCAAAGATCGAGGATCCGAGCCTTATCATTTATAATCCTTATCTTTGTGCTAAGGGCGGAAATATTGATATTATCACAAACGGCGACCAGACAAACACCATCTATGATTTTGTAAATGCCGGCAGGAGCTTTGAGGATGCTTTGTATACCCGTGAGTTTGAGCCCGACGCTCCGAACTTCACTCCCAGAATTTCGGGCATACTTTACTACAGCCTGCCAAGAAATGCTTTCACCTACAAGCTCTCTATTCTCAAGAGTGCAAACGGCAGACCTGAAGCGTGCAACCGCTATTTTTACAACTACGGTCCCGAGGACGGCATAGGTCACTTTATTCACACCTATAAGTGTGACGGCAACCCAATCCCCTCTTTCTGCGGCGAGCCCGAGGAGGTTGCTCTGCCCAACACTGCCGAGGAGCTTGCACAGCTCTGCTGGGACAATCTCAATGAAGAAAACAAGGTTTCGCTTTTTGTCCGTACTGTAGATCTGCACAGCGGCGAGGCGAAAGAAATAATTATAAACAAGAACAACTGATTGAAAGGACTTTTTGCAATGAAAGAATTTGAACTCAAATACGGTTGTAATCCCAACCAGAAGCCATCAAAAATATATATGAGGGACGGCTCCGAGCTTCCGATTGAAATTCTTTGCGGAAGACCCGGATACATAAATTTTCTTGACGCATTCAACTCATGGCAGTTAGTGTGCGAGCTCAAGGCGGCGCTCGGCATGCCTGCAGCGGCGTCTTTCAAGCATGTAAGTCCCACCTCTGCCGCTATCGGCACTCCTCTTTCCGAAAAGCTTAAAAAGGCGTGTTTCGTTGTCGATATCGAGGGTCTTAACGACTCTCCCCTTGCCTGTGCTTACGCAAGAGCAAGAGGTACAGACAGAATGTGCTCTTTCGGTGACTGGATTGCTCTTTCTGACGAGTGTGACGCGCTTACTGCAACACTTATCAAGCGCGAGGTATCCGACGGCGTTATTGCTCCCAGCTACACAGACGAAGCTCTTGAAATTCTCAAGACAAAGAAAAAGGGCAACTACAATATCGTAAAGATAGACCCTGAGTATGTTCCCGAAAAGACCGAGCGTAAGCAGGTGTTCGGTATCACATTCGAACAGGGCAGAAATGACTTTGAAATAAACGAAGAGCTCCTTTCTAACATAGTAACAGAAAACAAATCTCTTCCCGACAGTGCAAAGCGTGACCTTATTGTTGCTCTTATTACTCTCAAGTACACTCAGTCAAACTCAGTGTGCTACGCTGTTGACGGTCAGGCAATCGGCGTTGGCGCAGGCCAGCAGTCGAGAATTCACTGCACACGCCTTGCAGGAACAAAGGCAGACACATGGCAGCTGCGTCAGCATGACAAGGTGCTCTCACTCCCCTTCTTGCCCACACTCGGCAGAGCAGACAGAGACAATGTTGTTGACGGCTATATTAACAAAAACGAAGAGGATGTATGTGCAGACGGTATCTGGCAGAAGTATTTTACAGAACAGCCCGAACCGCTTACAGATGAAGAAGCAAAGGCATATCTTGCAACACTTTCGGGTGTTGCTCTCGGCTCTGACGCGTTCTTCCCGTTTGGCGACAATATCGAGCGAGCAAACAAGAGCGGCGTATCATATATTGCAGAGCCCGGCGGCTCTATAAGAGACGATCTTGTTATTGAGTGTGCCAACAAGTACGGTATGGTAATTTCGTTTACCGGTATGCGTCTTTTCCACCATTAATGCTACGGAGAAGATAATATGATAATTGCAGTTATCGGCGGTGGCGGCCGTGAACACGCCATAATCAAAAAGCTCAAAGAAAACAGCAATGTTGAAAAAATCTACGCCATCCCCGGCAACGGCGGTATTGCCGCTGACGCCGAGTGTGTGGCAATAGGCGCAAAGGAAATTGACAAAATTGTCGGCTGGGCAAAGGAAACAAAGCCCGACTTTGCAGTTGTTGCTCCCGATGACCCGCTTGTGCTCGGACTTGTTGACGAGCTCGAGGCTCTCGGAATCCCCTGCTTCGGTCCGCGCAAGAACGCAGCTATCATCGAGGGAAGCAAGGTTTTCTCCAAAAACCTTATGAAAAAGTACAATATCCCGACAGCACAGTATGAGGTTTTCTCTGACATAAACGACGCTATCAAATATCTCGAAACAGCTCCTATTCCTACAGTAATAAAGGCAGACGGACTTGCACTCGGAAAGGGTGTTATCATTGCCGAAACAAGGGATGCGGCAAAGGAGGCTGTACGCTCTATGATGGAGGACAAGGTCTTTGGCGAGAGCGGCAGCAATATTGTAATAGAAGAATTCCTGACAGGACCTGAGGTATCCGTACTCTCGTTTACAGATGGAAAGACTGTTGTGCCCATGGTATCGTCAATGGACCACAAGAGAGCCGGCAATAACGATACAGGCCTCAACACAGGAGGTATGGGAACTATTGCTCCCAACCCCTACTACACCGAGGAGATTGCGGCAGAATGTATGGAAAAAATCTTTGTTCCTACAATCAACGCAATGAACAGCGAGGGTAGAACATTCAAGGGATGTCTTTATTTCGGACTTATGCTCACCCCAAACGGTCCTAAGGTGATAGAGTACAACTGCCGTTTCGGCGACCCCGAAACTCAAGTTGTTCTCCCCTTACTTGAGAGCGACCTCTATACGATAATGAAAGCCGTATCAGACGAAAGGCTTGCCGAAACAGAAGTGAAGTTCTCAGACGGTGCTGCGTGCTGTGTGGTTATGGCATCCAAAGGATACCCGCAGAAATATCAGACCGGTTTTGAAATGACGCTCCCCTGCGTGAGCGGAAATGATGAAATCTATGTCGCAGGTGCAAAGCTTGACGGCGATAAGCTCCTCACTGCGGGCGGCAGAGTACTCGGTGCAGTGAGCAAGGCAGACACTCTTGAAAAGGCAATTGATGGCGCGTACAGCCTTGTAAAGACAATAAAATTTGAAAATTCTTTCTGCAGAAACGACATAGGAAAAAGAGCTCTTATGGCAAAAGGAGAAAAATAAATGGTTTACAGAGTATATGTAGAAAAAAATTCCGGACTTGATCACGAAGCGTCGGCTATGCTTTCCGACCTGCGTACACTCCACGGACTCACATCGTTAAAGTCACTTCGTATCATCAACAGATACGATGTTGAAAATATTGACAAGGAGCTGTTTGACTATGCCAAGGGCACAGTTTTTTCTGAGCCTCAGCTTGACAAGATCGCGGACAAGCTCGACTCTGACTGCAAAAATATATTTGCAGTAGAGTTTCTGCCCGGTCAGTTTGACCAGCGTGCAGACTCGGCGGCTCAGTGTATACAGATTATTTCCTGCAAGGAGCGTCCGACTGTACGCACAGCAAAGGTTTATATCCCCGAGGGCGACATTACTCCCGACGAGCTTGCGCTCATCAAAAAGTATGTTATAAACCCTGTTGAAAGCAGAGAAGCGTCTCTTGACGAGTATGAAACTCTCATTGCAGATTACAGTATTCCCACAGAGGTTGAAACTCTCGATGGATTTATCACGCTCTCTCGAGACGGGCTTTCTGATTTTCTCGCTCAGAACGGCCTTGCTATGGATATCGACGACCTTACTTTCTGCCAGGACTACTTCAAAAAAGAGGGCAGAAATCCCACAATCACAGAAATCAAGATGCTCGATACATACTGGTCCGACCACTGCCGTCACACAACATTCCTCACTACTATCGACAGTGTAGCATTTGAGGATGAGCTTTTGAAAGAAGCTTATGATAAGTATCTTGCAGTACGGGCAGAGCTCGGCAGAACAAAACCGATAAATCTCATGGACATTGCGACAGTTGCGGCAAAGTATCTCAAAAAAACAGGCAAGCTCACAAAGCTTGACGAGTCGGAAGAAATCAACGCCTGCACTGTTAAAATTAAAATCGAGGTCGACGGCGAAGAACAGGACTGGCTCTTGCTCTTTAAGAACGAAACTCACAACCACCCGACAGAAATTGAGCCGTTTGGTGGTGCTGCGACCTGTATCGGCGGTGCAATCCGCGATCCCCTGTCCGGCAGAAGCTATGTATACGCCGCAATGCGTGTAACAGGTGCGGCTGACCCCACAAGACCTGTGTCAGAAACTCTCAAGGGCAAGCTTCCTCAGAGAAAGATTGTTACAACCGCTGCTGCAGGCTACTCATCATACGGCAACCAGATCGGTCTTGCGACAGGTCAGGTTGATGAAATATACCACGACGGCTATGCTGCAAAGCGTATGGAAATCGGTGCCGTTGTTGCGGCAGCTCCTGCCGAGAATGTACGCCGTGAGGTTCCTGCAGCAGGCGATATAATCATTTTGCTCGGCGGCAGAACAGGCCGTGACGGCTGCGGCGGAGCTACAGGCTCATCAAAATCTCACAGCGTCTCGTCTCTTGAATCCTGCGGAGCAGAGGTTCAAAAAGGTAACGCCCCCGAAGAACGCAAGCTCCAAAGACTGTTCAGAAGCAAAGAAGCCTCTAGGCTCATCAAGCGTTGTAACGACTTTGGTGCAGGCGGCGTATCTGTTGCTATCGGCGAGCTTGCCGACGGTATCAAGATCAATCTCAACGCTGTTCCCAAGAAATATGATGGTCTTGGCGGCACAGAGCTTGCAATAAGTGAATCTCAGGAGAGAATGGCTGTTGTTGTGGCAAGCGAGGATGTAGAAAAGTTCTGCGCTCTTGCCGACAAGGAAAATCTCGAGGCGACAGTTGTTGCCGAGGTCACAGCCGAGCCCAGACTCACAATGAGCTGGAACGGCAAGAAGATTGTTGACATCTCGCGTGAGTTTTTAAATTCCAACGGTGCGGAAAAACACATTGATATCACCCCCAAGGCTCCCGAAAGCTACAAAAAAGAGCTCAGCGGCAGCTTTGAAGAAAAGTACACTTCCCTTGCAGACGACCTTAATGTCTGCTCAAAGAGAGGTCTTTCCGAGAGATTTGACTCTACAATCGGCGCAGGTACAGTGCTTATGCCCTTTGGTGGAAAGTATCAGCTCACACCTAGCCAGGTTATGGCAAACAAGGTGTCGGTAGAAAAAGGCTACACAGACAACTGCTCGGTTATGTCATACGGCTACAACCCCTTTATAACAGAAAAGAGCCCCTACCATGGCGCATATCTCGCTGTTGTTGAATCGGTTTCAAAGCTTATGGCAAGCGGTCTTAAGTATGAGGATATTTATCTCACATTCCAGGAGTACTTCGAAAAGCCCAAGAAGTGCGGCGCCCGCTGGGGCAAGCCTATGGCGGCTCTTCTCGGTGCTTTTGTGGCACAGACTGAGCTCGGTATTGCCTCTATAGGCGGCAAGGACTCAATGAGCGGCTCTTTTGAGGATATAGATGTTCCTCCGACGCTCGTATCTTTTGCAGTTACTGTAGGCAAGGCAAGCGAGGTTGTTTCAAACGAGTTCAAAAAATCGGGCAGCAAGGTTATTCTCTTAAAGCCCGAATATGACAAGAACCACCTGCCTGTAACCTCGTCGCTTATCGACACATACGGCAAGGTACGCAAGCTCAACGAGCAGGGCAAGCTTCTCGCGGCATACACACCCACATACGGCGGTGTTGCTGAGGCTGTAATGAAGATGTGCTTCGGCAACAAGATCGGATTTAAGTATAACGACAATGTAAGCGAAGAAGAAATCTTCGGCTACAACTACGGTGCATTTGTACTTGAGATTTCGGACGACTCATCAGTTGACGGCGAAATCGTCCTCGGTAGCACAACAGACGAAAAGAACATCAGCTACAAGGGCACAGCTCTTGCTCTTGACAAGCTGCTCGGAATTTATGAGAACAAGCTTGAGTCTGTATTTGCCTGCAATATAAAGACACAGGAAAAGGAAATCCCTGCTTTCTCTTACGAGCGCAAAGAGAATCTGTCAGCTTCGCTTGGGTGCGCAAAGCCCAAGGTGCTCATCCCCGTGTTCCCCGGAACAAACTGCGAATACGATACAGCAAAAGTTCTCGCTGCGGCAGGCGCCGATCCTGAAATATTTGTAATCCGCAATCTCACGGCAGACAGTATCTCCCGATCTGTAGAAGAGTTTGCACTCAAGGTTGCAGGCTCTCAGATGATATTTGTCCCCGGAGGATTCTCGGGCGGCGACGAGCCCGACGGCTCGGGTAAATTTATTACCGCTTTCTTCCGCAACGCCGAGATTAAAGAAGCTGTTACAGGGCTACTTGACAGACGCGACGGACTTATGTGCGGTATATGCAACGGCTTCCAGGCACTTATTAAGCTGGGTCTTGTGCCGTACGGCAAGATTATCGACACAGATGCCGACTGTCCTACACTTACATACAACACTATCGGACGCCATCAGTCAAGGCTTGTGCGCACAAGAATTGCATCAAACAAATCTCCCTGGCTTGCAGGTACCGAGGTTGGTGATATATACACTGTTGCAATCTCTCACGGCGAGGGCAGATTCATCGCAAGCGATGAGCTTATAAGGAAGCTTGCCGACAACGGACAGATAGCAACACAGTATGTTGATATGGCAGGCAACCCCACATACGACATCAGCTGCAATCCCAACGGCTCAAACTTTGCAATTGAGGGTATTACCTCCCCCGACGGCAGGGTATTCGGTAAGATGGGACATTCCGAGCGTATCGGAGAAAATCTTTATAAGAATGTTCCCGGCATTTACGATATGCAGATGTTCGCATCAGCTGTAAAATATTTTAAACAATAAGGAGATATTATTATGGCATATCTGAGCGATATTGAAATAGCACAAAGTGTGCAGATGAAGCACATCGGCGAGATTGCCAAGACTGCCGGCATTGAAGAAAAGTATGTCGAGCAGTACGGCAACTACAAGGCAAAGATCGACCTTTCTCTTTTGAGAGAATCAAAAAAAGAAGACGGCAAGCTCATCCTTGTGACAGCCATCACACCTACTCCTGCAGGTGAGGGCAAGACCACAACAACAATCGGTCTTGCAGACGGACTCAAAAGAATAGGCAAGAATGTCGCAGTTGCTCTGCGCGAGCCCTCTCTCGGTCCCGTATTTGGTGTCAAGGGCGGTGCCGCAGGCGGCGGATACGCACAGGTTGTACCTATGGAGGACATCAATCTCCACTTCACAGGCGATTTTCACGCAATAGGCGCGGCAAACAACCTTCTTGCCGCTATGCTCGACAACCACATCCACCAGGGCAACAAACTCGGTATTGATGTGAGAAAGATTACATGGAAGCGCTGCGTCGATATGAACGACAGACAGCTTCGCTTTGTAACAGACGGTCTCGGCGGCAAGGCAAACGGCGTTCCGCGCGAGGACGGATTTGATATCACTGTTGCATCCGAGATTATGGCTGTTTTGTGTCTGTCAAACTCAATTACAGACCTCAAGGAACGACTCTCGAGAATAATTGTAGGCTACACATACGACGACAAGCCTGTTACCTGCGGTGATATCAACGCACAGGGTGCTATGACAGCGCTCCTCAAGGACGCCCTCAAGCCCAACCTTGTACAGACACTCGAGGGTACACCCGCGTTTGTACACGGTGGTCCCTTTGCAAATATTGCACACGGCTGTATCAGTGTTATTGCAACAAAGCTCGCAATGAAGACTGCAGACTACGCAGTTACAGAAGCAGGCTTCGGTGCAGACCTCGGTGCCGAGAAGTTCCTCGACATCAAGTGCCGTATGGCAGGCCTTACTCCCGACGCAGTTGTCGTTGTTGCAACTGTAAGAGCACTCAAAATGCACGGCGGTCTTGCCAAAACAGAGCTTGCAAACGAGAACATCGAGGCGCTTGAAAAGGGTATCCCCAATCTTCTTCGCCATGTTTCAAATATCAAGAATGTCTACAAGCTCCCCTGCGTTGTAGCTGTAAACAGATTCCCCACAGATACAGATAACGAGATTGATTTCATTATCAAAAAATGCCGTGAGCTCGGCGTAAATGTTGTTCTGTCAACCGTATGGGCACAGGGCGGCGAAGGCGGTATCGAGCTTGCAAAAGAGGTTGTGCGTCTGTGCGAGGAAGAAAAGGGTGAATTCACATTTTCATACGAGCTCTCGGGCACTATCGAGGAAAAAATCGAGGCTGTTGTAAAGAAGATTTATGGTGGTGTCGGTATCAATGTGCTCCCTGCCGCAAAGAAGCAGATCGCACAGTTGACTGAGCTTGGATTCGGCAATATGCCTGTATGTATGGCAAAGACACAGTATTCATTCTCGGATGACCCGACAAAGCTCGGCGCTCCCGAGGGCTTTACAGTTACTGTCAAGAATGTCAAGGTTTCTGCAGGTGCAGGCTTTATCGTAGTTTTGACAGGTGACATTATGACAATGCCCGGACTTCCCAAGGTCCCTGCGGCAGAAAAAATCGATGTCGACGAAAACGGTGTGATTTCAGGACTGTTCTGATAATAAAAAAGAAAAACACTTGAGAGCTTTCTCAAGTGTTTTTTATGCCGTCAGAGCAGTCTTTCGTATGTTATTCTCTCGTTGGTGTGCGGCTCTGGGATAAAGATTACGCCTGTTTCGACAAAGCCGTTTTTCTTTAGCATTCCGCGCATGGGGAGATTACCTCTGTGGGTGTCAACTCTAATCGAGGAACAGCCCTTTGCTATAGCCATTTTCATAATCTTTCGCGCAAAAACAGTGCCGAGTCCCTCGCCATTTTTGTCGGCGTCAACACAGATACGGTGTATAACGCAGTGCGGTCCGTTGCTCTGCCATCTGCCCGGAAACTCACCGTTGCCTGTCAGAATACTGTCATACAGCGGCTCGCCGTCAAAAATAAGAGCACACACGCCCTGCACCTCGTCATTGTCGTCGCACAGCACATAGCTTATACCATCGGCAATGTCCTTTTCGTATATACTTCTGTTGGGATAGCCTGCCTGCCACTGGTCAATCTTGAGGACATCGCGCATATTCTTCTTTGCTTTTAAGATCATTATATCTATTTTTTCAAGGTCTTTTGCTTCGGTTTTTCTTATATACATTTTTACCTCAGATTTTCATTTTTTTGCAACAAGATAATTATATATGACAAGCGCAAAAAAGGCAAGTCTTTTTTTGCAAAAATACTTGAGAAGTTGACAAAATCTGCAAAGAATGTTACAATAACCATATAAAATAATGGAGGTAAGTATGGATAAATCTCTTTTGCATACACCGCGCAAGCGACTGGACGAAATTTCTCTTTTAAATTCACTGCTTTGCGTTCTCGTTATATTTATACACGCGACAAGTTTTGCCGTTGCCGAATATCCCGTCAACACGCCGCACTATGTAGCGGTTATGATACCGTGGCGTCTGTCGTCGTTTGTTGTGCAGGGGTTTATCACACTCTCGGGAATAAAGCTGTTTTTGACACGCAAAGAAAGCTTTGACTACAAAAGCTACTATATATCAAGAGCAAAGACCATACTTGTTCCATACATGATATGGAGTATTATCTATTACGACTTTTATATCCTCTTTTACGGTTACTCTCTTGATATCAAATTCTTTACACTGAGCTTTCTCAGCGGATATATCGCAAGTCATCTGTACTTTATAATCATTATAATCCAGTTCTATCTGCTCGCCCCTCTATGGCGTCTGATTGTACGCAGGATTCCTGCAGCAATCTCTTTGCCGACAGCCTTTGTCCTGACGCTGCTGTGCGAAAAGTATATGCCGTCGCTTGTGAGCAGTATCTTCCCGTCTTTTAACTTCACTTTCAACGACAGAGTTTTCACAACCTATCTTTTCTACTGGCTGTGCGGCTGCTATATCGGCAAAAATTACGAAAAGTTCAAGCTGATTCTTAAAAAGCTTTCGACTATAGTGTATACAGCTTTCGGTATCGTTGCGGCTGTCAACATATATCTGAGCTACAGAGCCTACTGTCACTACGACAGTATCCCCTATCTTAACTATGTATGGGCAATATACGCAATTTGTGCCACATTCTTCACATACACAGTGGCACTTTCTCTTCCGCAAAAATTCTACGAAGGCAGGCTTTTCTGCTCTCTTATCAAAAAGATTGACAAATCGAGCTTTCTCATTTACCTTAGCCACATGATATTTATTTTCCTCATAAATATCCACTTGCAAAAGTTTGGTATCACAGGCACAGGTATAAGCTATCTCATAAGACTTGTCACGGTATATCCTGCAGTATTTTTATTCTGTTTTTATGTTACAAAAAACAAAGAAAAAATCCGGAAAGCATAAGCTTTCCGGATTTTATTCTACCATGAAGTAAAAATGCTTGCTCGAAAGACTTTATGTGCGTATTCTACCATTTATCTTTCAAGCAGCTCGATTGCAAGCTCTGCGTTGCGTTCTGCCGCCTCACGGAGCGACACAAGAGCTTTTTGTATATCGTCGCGTCTCTCATCTATCTGCGACATAAGTATGTCGAGAAGTCCTGTGAGCTCGTCAGAGTCGAGTCTTTCCACATCGGCACAGAGCGGCTGGTTTATCGACTTTACAAACGCCGTAATCTTGGGATCATAAGACAGCGCAATAACAGGCACGCCAAGCGCTGTTGCGTAAATCAGCGTGTGCAGTCTCATTCCAACTGTAAGCTTTGAGTGCGCGATAATCGCAAATATATCGCCAACCTCAAGGGGTTTATCAATAATACAGCTCCCGGTTTTCATAAGCGCCATTATTCTTTTTGATATCGCAGTGTCGTGCGGATACTGCATAGGCACAAAGATTGGCAGAACGCCGTACTTCTGCGACATTTCATCGCATAGCTTTGCAACCTTTTGTTCAAACTCCGGTTCCGAATTTTTCCACGCCCGCACAGACACGATGGCAAAATCCTTGCCCTCTGTCGCACCTGCCTCAGCGAGAAGCTCGCCTCCAGAGCGCAGGTCATCGAAGTGTAGGGTGAATGCCGGATCTGCCGTTATTATAATCTTAGGTTTTGTGACGCCTATATTCTGAAGCTCAATGTCCGAGTTGTCATCGCGAAGTGTAATAAGATCGACCTTATCAAGCACCTTTTTTGTAAGCTTTCTCGCAAAGGGTCTGAATAGAGGTCCTATGCCATTGGCATAGAGCATAACCTTTGTCTTACTGCAAAGGGCAAGCCATATTACCGAAAGATAGTACAGCAACGACTTGCAGCTTGTCGCATCCTGAAGCAGGCTGCCCCCACCGAAAATCAGAAGGTCGCTTTTTGCAAAAATGCGCGCAAGCTTGAAGAAGTTGTATCTGTATACAGAGTTTACATTATATGCGCTGGCTGTCTGCTTTGGAGTCTTTGACAAAACGGTTATGTCTGTATCCGGTCGTTTTTTGCGGATTATTTCAACTATTGCGCGAAGCAGAGCTTCGTCACCACTATTGGCAAATCCATGATAGCCGGAAATAACTATTTTTTTCATATAACAATTTTCGTTTCCTTTTTAGCGTATTTTAAACCTTAATTTTTGCCTGCCCTGCGGTATATTGCCTTTACCGCAAAGACGAGCGCAAGATTCAGAATATAAGCTGCTGCGGCAACAACCACACCGAGCAAAAGCCCGTTTAAAACTCTCTGGTATATTGTCACAGCATCGGTAAACACATGGCAGAAGCTGTTTGATATGGATGCTGCAAGTATTGCCGTTCCGCACGCAAGCACTGTCTGTACAAGCTTGAGGTCGGTCTTTTTAATATAGTAAACAAGAAGCGCCGCGCACGGATAGCCGATAAGGAATTCCTTTGTCCTCGGTCTAGCAGTAAACACCTCTGTAATAAACGAGCGCATACCACTCTCAAGAGAGCTGATTGTGTTTACATTTCCGCTGCGCAAAAGGTAAATGTACGCAACAACGCCGATAGCGCCTGCAATCAGCACCCAATAGACCTTTATATCGGCAAAGAGCACCTTTTTTATATCCCTGGTTATGTCATCCACACTGCTCACAAACATCAGGCAAAATACAATGGCACTGTAAATTATCGGCACAAATAGCGAGAGCTTGATTCCTCTGAAGATGCTGTTGTTGATATGATAGTCAAGTCCAGAAAGAAGCGACGATATCACGAGCCCACCTGCAGACATAACTGCCACAAGTACCGCCAGCACAATAAGTATAAGCGGAATAGTGTGGAGCTTTCCCGAAAGCTTCTTGATAAGATAGAACATCAAGGTCATACCAAAGCACGGCATAATTACCGCCCACACCGTCGAATACAAGGTCAAAAGTCCCTGTGGCATGACAAAGCTTACGGCAAAAGCAAACACTGCAATAATAAAGCCTGCCACCGTGAGCTTTACATTTTCTTTATCTATGAGCATCATATATGCAAGCAGCGCAAGAAGCACCATGACAGGTGCAGCAAGGGCGTTTGCAAGAGTGAGATTGACATCATAGTTATACTCGCTCACCTCGCCGTTTACCGTGTAGCCGAGAGAGGTAATCTTGTTTATATACTCTTTTGCCGCCTTATATGTGTAACCGTTTAGTGTGTCAAAATCGGTATTCTTGATAGAAATCTGAGTCACTGTGATAAATCTCATATTTCTGTCAACTGTAGAGTTGAGGTGCTGATGGTATCTGAACATATAGTTGGTACTGTCAGCGTTTGTGCAGTCGTAGGTTTCGTATGAGCGAAGTACCTTTTTGCTGTTATCGGCAAAAATCTTCGAATAACCCATCGTCTTCTCATTTGAGAGCTGGTTTGTGTTCTCGGTAACAACAAGGGTAAGGTTGTTGTTCTTTATAAGGTCAGATATTCCCTCATAGTTGGCGCTGCCATCCTCGCCCTCTTTTGCAACCTTGATAGAGTCGCGGATATTGAAATACTTTACATTATACTCGTCGATTATCTTCTGAATATTGTCTAAATATCCAGTGTTCCTGCAGTTCTGCACCTTAAGTACAAGGCAGATATCAAATCCGCCGTCGCGAAGCATATCGAGATCTCTTTTTTCATAGCCGAGAATAAGGTCATGTGTTGGAAGCGTTCCATCATATATGCAGAATACTCTTGTGTCGGGGGTTTCCTCCAGAATTATCTGCACATACTCGTCATCAGAATATCTTGACGAGAGGCTTTCCAAAACAAATTCCGCAGCATAGTCGCTCTTTGTGATAAGCAGCTGGCTGTCGTAGTTTACCTCGGGGTAATTTTCTTCGATAACTCTTGCAATATCAAGCGACTCGTCATCGTACTTGTGGCGCAGTGTGTTGTACTTGATATTTGTAACATCGCCTCTTGCCACCATTGAGTTTACATTTTCCGGAGAAAGCGACACAGTCGTCACGCCAATTTCCTTGTAGTCGGCAAGGAGTTCAGCTAGCCTATCGGACGGAAATTTATTCTTAAGGTCATTGTAGTAAAGAGAAACCACAACATTGTCATTTGCGCTCTCGTTTTTCACTCTCTGCGCAAATGTGGGTATCTGAGCAAGCACCAGTATCAGCGCCACAAGAGCTACAATAATCTTGCATAGATTCTTTTTCATAATATTTCCTCCGATTTCTTAGTTTCCGGGCTTTCTTATCAAAGCCTTATGAAGTCTGAGCACAAATGCCGCCACAACATAAACAATTCCGCAGACAGCAATAGGCACTATAAAGAGAAGTTTGTGATCAACAAGTGCAGGCGCAAGCAGTCTGAACAGCAGGTACACAAGCACTGCCGCAACACCCGACACAAATACCTTTGCGATATTTATAAGAACATCCTTTGTAAAGCAGTTGCCGACAACCCTGTGCAGCAGCACAAACGAGGTGACAGCATAAAGTGTCAGAAGCACAGCTGTTGACGCCGCCGCAAAGGTTGTGCCGTATACCGGAACAAGTGCCGCGTCAACCACAATCTTGGCTGCCACGACAAGGACAGTCCCCACAACTGTAAAAGCATATTTTGACGCAAGATAGAATATCTTGTTCAAGAGCTCCTGTGCAAGATAGCCGAGTATACCGAGGCTATAAAGAGCAAAGGCTGCAGCTGTTGCGACAGTTGATTCGTGGGTAAACTCGCCTCTTTCGTACACAAGGCTGATTATCTGACCGCCGAACAGACATACGACAAGCAGGAAAGGAACAAAAACGGCAAACATAACAGTGAAGATATATCCGACAAGTCCTCCTACATACTCCTTTTTGCCCTCTTCGTAGTTCTTTGAAATTGACGGAAAGACAACCGACGACATCGCAACGACAAACACGCTCGAGATTGTTACAAACAGGTTTGACGCATAGTTGAGAATAGAAACCATTCCGTCATCGCCGCTCACAAACGCCTTATCTATAATAAAGCAGAGCTGGAACATCATATTTGACAAGAATATCCACCAAATACTCATATCGGCTTTTGTTTTGTTGAGCTTTACTACTGCCTTTGGATGGTAGAAGAAGCGATAACCTTTTTTATAAAAATCGGGCAGCTGGATTACGATATGCAAAAACCATCCGATTGTGGTAACAATGCCGATCTGCTCGATAGTAACGCCCTTTATAAATAGGGAAGCAATAATAATTGCATTATATGGCAGGCTCACGATTGACGGGATAAAGAACACGCGCTTATTCTGCAACACACCCGAAATGATGTATGCTATCGCCACAAAGATAAAGGACGGGAGCATGATATATGTCATTCTCACAGCTAGCTCAAATTCCTCTCCGGTGGCATTGGGGAGCAATATTCTCGCAAGCACTCGCGCTCCCGCATAAAGGGCAGCTGTCGCAAGCAAAAGGTAAAACAGAGACTTCTGCAAAAATCTTGACACATAGAGCTTTTCACGCTCGTCTCCAGAGTTTTCTTCTTTGTTCAAATTCATTATAACTCTTGTCGAAAGAGCCACACCGATACCCGTGAATACAAGTGTAACAATACCGAAAATCTGGAAATAAATATCTGAGCTTACACTTGTTCCGTAAAAGTTCGCAAAAAAGATATCTCGTGAAAAGCCTACTATTTTTGCAAGCACAATTCCCAAAACTACAAGTATATATGAGTTGCTGTTCATACTTCCTCCAATCACACCGCCATCATATCTCATTATATCAAATTATTATACAGTTTTTGCCATGCTTTTTCAAGCGATTTGTATGTCTTTTTTTAAAATTATATATAAATGAGAAAAAAGAGAGCAACACAAGTGTGTTACTCTCAATTTTTTATTCTTCGTCTGTCGAGTCGTCAGCTTCCGATTCTTCAGTCACTTCGTCTGCTGATGTTTCATCTGCCGCTTCTTCGTCCTCATAGAGTTCGTCAAAAGCATCTTCAGCCTGGTAATCTGCATCACCGTCTTCCTCAGAGAATCTGTCAGCTATGTCTTCAGCCGCTTCCTCCTTGGGAACCTTGACAACAGGAACCTCTTCCTTGTCAACAGGTTCGGGAGCAAAGAGCTCGCCGTCTTCCTTGTCGCGGATTTCTATATCACGGTAGATCTGCATACCTGTACCTGCAGGAATAAGCTTACCGATAAGGACATTTTCCTTAAGACCGAGAAGCGGATCTTCCTTACCCTTGATTGCAGCCTCTGTAAGAACCTTTGTTGTTTCCTGGAATGATGCTGCAGAAAGGAATGATTCTGTAGAAAGAGAAGCCTTTGTAATACCCAGAAGCATAGGAGAAGCCACTGCAGGGGCAATACCTGTCTCGCCTGCCTCGAGGCGCTTTTCTATCTCTTTGTTTGCAGCCATAAAGTCGTTTCTGCTGATTACAGAGCCGATAAGGAGGTCTGTGCTACCCGCTGCTTCGACCTTGACTTTTCTTGTCATCTGGCGTGCAATAGTTTCGATATGCTTGTCGTTGATTTCAACACCCTGGAGTGCGTAAACCTTCTGAACTTCCTTGATGATGTATTCATACACAGCATCAAGACCGTTGATTCTGACAATATCGGCAGGACTCATAAGACCCTCTGTAATAGACTGGCCTCTGTATACAGTGTCACCCTTGGCAACGATAACTCTTGTGCCCAGAGGAATGTTGTATTCAAATGGCTTGTTATTAATCTGTTCGATTACATCCTTTGCAAGAGTCTGTTTTTCAAGATCGGAAAGAACACGCGAGATTGTTACTCTGCGTACTTTCTTATCCTCAACGATAGAGGTAACCTCACCATCGCAGTCAGATACAACGCTTGTCTTCTTGGGTCTTCTTGCTTCAAAGAGCTCTTCAACTCGGGGAAGACCCTGAGTAATATCTCCGCCGGCAATACCACCCGTATGGAATGTTCTCATTGTAAGCTGTGTACCGGGCTCACCGATAGACTGAGCAGCAATGATACCAACAGATTCACCCACATTTACAGGCATACCCGACGAGAGGTCTGAGCCATAACAGTGTACACAAACGCCGTGCTTTGACAGGCAGTTGAGTACAGACCGGATATTTACTCTTGTTATGCGGTGATCGGGGTTTTCTCTCTGGTTTGTAGCAACGATAGCGTTAGCCTGGTCTTCCGAAATCATCGTATTGTCTGCAACAATAACCTCGCCTGTCATCGGATCAACTACATCACCGATAACAAATCTGCCGATAAGACGCAGATCAAGTGCTTCAATCTTTTCCTTGCCCTCGGCAATCTCTGATACCCAAAGACCGTCCTTGGCACCACAGTCAACCTCGCGGATAATAACATCCTGGGCAACATCAACAAGTCTTCTTGTAAGGTAACCTGAGTCGGCTGTTCTGAGCGCTGTATCGGCAAGACCTTTACGCGCACCACGGGCAGCGATAAAGTATTCCAAAATGTTAAGACCTTCACGGAAGTTAGCTTTGATAGGAAGCTCAATTGTCTGACCGGATGTGGAAGCCATAAGACCACGCATACCGGCGAGCTGTCTGATCTGCTTGATAGAGCCTCGAGCTCCGGATACAGCCATCATTCTGATGTTGTTGAACTCATCCAGGTTTGCAGTAAGAGCGTTTGCAACATCGTTTGTTGCTGTTTCCCAGATTTTGATAACTCTCTGGCGTCTGCCCTCGTCGGTAAGAAGACCCTTGTTGTAGAGCTTGGAAATAAGCGCTACCTGCTTTTCGCTCTCCTCGATGATTACTTTCTTCTGAGGAGGTACTGTCATATCAGATACAGAGATAGAAATAGCAGCTCTTGTAGAGTACTTATAGCCTGTGTCCTTGATAAAGTCAAGAACCTCTGCTGTCTTTGATATGCCGTGATATTTGATACAGCTGTCGATAATTTTACCAAGCTCATCCTTTGTTACAACCTTGTTTATTTCAAGGTCGAACATATTGCTCTCGTTTCTTTCAACGAAATGGAGATCCTGAGGAATTGAGCGGTTGAATATCATTCGTCCGAGTGTTGCGTCAATAATGCCGCTGCGAACGCTGCCGTCTTCCATTGTCTTTGTAACACGGACTTTCATAGGTGCATGGAGTCCAAGTTCACCGTTAGCATACGCCATCATAGCCTCGTCAAAGTCCTTGAAGTACTTGCCCTCACCCTTTTCGTCGTGCTTAACAATTGTGAGATAGTAAGAACCGAGAACCATGTCCTGTGTAGGAACAGTTACAGCGTGACCGTTAACCGGCTTTAATAGGTTGTTTGCAGAAAGCATAAGGAATCTCGCTTCTGCCTGTGCCTCTGATGAAAGAGGTACATGAACAGGCATCTGGTCGCCGTCGAAGTCGGCGTTAAAAGCTGTACATACAAGAGGATGGAGCTTGATTGCGCGTCCCTCAACGAGTACAGGCTCGAATGCCTGTATAGAAAGTCTGTGAAGTGTAGGAGCACGATTGAGAAGCACGGGATGATCCTTGATTACATATTCAAGAGCGTCCCACACCTCTGTGTTTACTCTTTCCACCTTCTTCTTTGCGTCCTTGATGTTTGTAGCCTTGCCTGTTTCAACAAGACGCTTCATAACAAACGGCTTAAACAGCTCGAGTGCCATTTCCTTAGGAAGACCGCACTGATAAATCTTGAGGTTAGGACCTACAACGATAACCGAACGGCCCGAGTAGTCAACACGCTTACCGAGAAGATTCTGACGGAAGCGTCCCTGCTTACCTCTGAGCATTTCAGAAAGTGACTTGAGGGCTCTGTTGCTGGGACCCGTAACAGGTCTGCCGCGTCTGCCGTTGTCTATAAGTGCGTCAACAGCCTCCTGGAGCATACGCTTTTCGTTTCTGATAATGATATCAGGTGCCTGGAGCTCCATAAGTCTTTTAAGACGATTGTTTCTGTTTATAACTCTTCTGTACAGGTCGTTGAGGTCTGATGTTGCAAAACGACCGCCGTCGAGCTGCACCATAGGACGGATATCCGGAGGAATAACCGGGATAGCATCGAGTATCATCCACTCGGGCTTGTTGCCTGACTGCTTGAAAGACTCAACAACTTCAAGGCGCTTTACTATCTTGATTCTCTTCTGTCCTGTCGACGCTTCAAGCTCCTGCTTGAGCTGTGCGTCCTGCCATGCAAGGTTATTAACCCATGCAGACTTGTCGGCAATAATAGAGGGAACAGCGTCAATGCCGTTTTCGTAAACATAAGCGTCAAAGAGTTCTTCAACATACTTTGAGCCTGTCTTTACAACTATCGGCTTTGACTGGTGTTCAAGATTGTATCTTGCAATCTTTGTTCTGAATACTGTACGGGATACCACCTCGCCCATCTCGAATGCTTCGCACTCTGCGGGATCGGCAATAACATATATACGCTTCGCAAGGAAATCAAAGAGCTTTGATCTTGAAAGCCCTGTCACTCTTGAGAAATCGTCTGCATTGAGCTTCATATATTCGTCGTATCTTTCGAAGTCAAATTCCGAGAGAAGCTCCTTGATAGCCTCTGCGCCCATTTCTGCATAGAAATCGTCCTCATACTTCTCGCGGTAGTCGAGATACTCACGGTCTGTAAGAAGCTGCTTCTTGGAAAGCTGTGTATCCTCGCCGGGATCTACAACTATATACTGAGCAAAGTAGAGAACCTTTTCAAGAAGTCTGGGTGAAATATCAAGAAGAAGTCCCATTCTTGACGGAATCGCTCTGAAATACCAGATATGAGAAACAGGAGCTGCAAGCTCGATGTGTCCCATTCTCTCTCTTCTTACCTTGTTGGTTGTGATTTCAACATGACACTTCTCGCAGACCTTACCCTTGTATCTTACTCTCTTGTACTTTCCGCAATGACATTCCCAGTCCTTCATCGGGCCAAAGATTCTTTCGCAGAAAAGACCGTCGCGTTCGGGCTTTAAGGTTCTGTAATTTATTGTTTCGGGCTTCTTTACCTCGCCGTGCGACCATGAGCGTATCATGTCGGAGGAAGCAAGACCGATTTTTATTTTGTCGAATTCATTATGTTCCATCTGGTTCATTAATAAAATACCGCTCCTTTATAAATCTATTTTGATTTGCCGGTGTGTGGCACCGGAGCTGCGGAATTTTTCGATTATGAGCATACCGCTCACGCGGTACGCCCGAGTAATCTACATTTCCGGCGCTGTGAGGATTTACTCTTCCGAATCGTCGAAGCTATCGTCGTATTCGCCGTCGTAATCGCCGTAATCCTCGTCTTCGCCATCCTCCGTTTCGTAGTCAACTTCGTCATTAGTGAAGTCTTCTATGCCACTAACTTCGGTATTATTTGCGTTGCCCTCGTCGTCGAACTTAACAGTCACATGTCTGATGTTGTCTGTTTCCTCGGCAGAGCTGTCCTTGAGCTTAACCTCGTTACCCTGTGCGTCAAGCACTTTTACATCGAGCGCCAGAGACTGAAGCTCGCGTACAAGCACCTTGAACGATTCGGGAACGCCTGGAGTCGGGATGTTGCGTCCCTTGACGATTGCCTCGTATGCCTTGACACGGCCGATTACATCGTCAGACTTAACTGTAAGGATTTCCTGAAGTGTATATGCTGCGCCGTATGCCTCAAGAGCCCAAACTTCCATTTCACCGAAACGCTGGCCTCCAAACTGAGCTTTACCACCCAGAGGCTGCTGTGTAACGAGAGAGTAAGGACCTGTGGAACGGGCGTGAATCTTGTCGTCTACAAGGTGGTGGAGCTTGAGATAGTACATAATACCTACTGTTACGAGGTTATCAAATCTTTCGCCGGTACGACCGTCATAAAGAACAGTCTTACCGTCAGATCTCATACCTGCCTGCTCCATAAACTCGGCAATGCCCTTTTCGTCGGCACCGTCGAATACAGGTGTCATAATCTTGCAGCCTAGCTTTCTTGCCGCAATACCCAGATGTACCTCGAGCACCTGACCGATATTCATTCGGGAAGGAACGCCCAGAGGATTGAGTACGATATCAAGAGGAGTACCGTCGGGAAGGAAAGGCATATCCTCAGGAGGAAGTATTCTTGATACAACACCCTTGTTACCGTGACGGCCCGCCATTTTATCGCCGACAGAAATCTTACGCTTCTGTGCGATATATACTCTTACAACCTTGTTTACTCCGGGGGGAAGCTCGTCTGAATTATCTCTTGAGAATGTGCGGATGTCAACAACAATTCCGCTCTCGCCGTGAGGCAATCTCAGAGATGTATCACGAACCTCACGCGCCTTTTCACCAAAGATTGCGCGGAGAAGTCTTTCTTCGGGAGTAAGCTCTGTTTCGCCCTTGGGAGTAACCTTACCTACGAGAATATCTCCTGCGTGTACCTCTGCACCCTTGCAGATAACACCGTCGGCGGTGAGATTCTTGAGTGCGTCGTCTCCGACATTGGGGATATCTCGTGTGATTTCCTCGGGACCGAGCTTTGTGTCTCTTGCTTCGTGAGAGTATTCTTCAATATGAATGGAAGTATATACATCCTCGCGAACAAGTCTTTCGTTAAGAAGAACGGCGTCCTCGTAGTTATAACCCTCCCAGGTCATAAATCCGATAAGTGCATTCTTACCCAGAGCAATTTCGCCGTTTGCCGTTGCGGGACCATCTGCGATAACCTGTCCCTTTTCAACATGCTCGCCTGCCATTACTATAGGTCTCATATTTACACAAGTGCCCTGGTTGGAGCGCTTGAACTTGATAAGATGATATTCTCTTGTATTTCCGTTATCCTCGAGAATTCTGACTGTATCAGAATCTGCCTTGAGAACAACGCCCGCTTCCTTTGCAACTGCAACAACGCCCGAGTCAACAGCAGCCTTGTGCTCCATACCTGTAGCAACGATAGGACTTTCTGTAACCATAAGCGGAACTGCCTGCTTCTGCATGTTTGATCCCATGAGCGCACGCGAGTTGTCGTCGTTTTCAAGGAACGGGATATGAGCTGTTGCTACCGATACAACCATCTTGGGCGAAACATCCATGTAGTCTATACGGTTTGCTTCAACCTCAAGAATTTCTTCGTGGTATCTTGCGTTAACTCTTTCCTTGACAAACCTTCCCTCAGCAGTAAGCTCCTCGTTTGCCTGGGCAACGATGTACTCATCCTCTACATCGGCTGTCATATATACAACCTCGTCTGTTACGATACCTGTTTCCTTATCAACCTTACGGTAAGGAGCCTCGATGAATCCGAAGTCATTGATTCTTGCGTAAGTTGAAAGATACGAAATAAGACCGATGTTAGGACCTTCAGGTGTTTCGATCGGGCACATTCTTCCGTAATGTGTGTAGTGTACATCTCGAACTTCAAAAGACGCTCTGTCTCTTGAAAGACCGCCGGGACCGAGTGCCGAAAGTCTTCTCTTGTGAGTAAGCTCGGCAAGAGGGTTGGACTGATCCATAAACTGCGACAGAGGTGATGAACCGAAGAACTCCTTGATAGAAGACACAATGGGTCTTATATTAATAAGGTTCTGAGGACTAAGACTATCTGTATCCTGCATTGTCATACGCTCTTTAACGATTTTGTCCATTCTTGTAAAACCGATGCGGAGCTGGTTCTGCAAGAGCTCGCCCACAGAGCGCAGGCGTCTGTTGCCGAGATGGTCGATATCATCTGTTGTACCTGACATATACTGGAGACAAAGGAGATAGTTGATAGAAGCAAGAATATCTTCCTTTGTGATATGCTTGGGAATAAGCTCGTCGCGTCTTGCTTCAAAAGCTGCTGCGAACTCTTCCTTGTTGCTGACATTCTCGAGAATTTCAGCGAGAACTTCAACATTTACTTTTTCTGTAACATTCACACCATCAAGATATTCTGCAGGAAGTGTGTCGAGCTTGTCCAGCGACACAGCCTTGTTTGTGAACACCTTAAATTCTGCACGCGGAGCTCCGGGAGTAACAATGTGCGAGAGAAGATAAACTTCTGTAACACCTGAATTTTCAACCTGCTCTGCCATAGCTCTGTTGAGAATTGTACCTGCTTCGAAAATAATTTCTCCTGTAAAAGTATTAACAACATCTCTTGCGAGCTCAAATCCCTCTATTCTTCTTGCAAGAGCGAGCTTCTTGTTGAACTTATAACGGCCTACCGCCGAAATGTCATAACGCTTTGCGTCAAAGAAGAGATTATTAAGAAGAAGGAGTGCGCTTTCTACATGTGGCGGATCGCCGGGTCTTAACTTTTTGTAAATTTCCTTAAGAGCCTCATCTCTGGGAGATGTTTCGTTCTTAACGGCGTCGTTTTCGCTGAGGTCCTTTTCAAAGGTAGCTCTGAGCTTTTCGCTGTCGCCGAAGAAGTTTATAATCTGCTCGTTGGTCGAAAGGTTCTCATCGAGAGCTCTGATGAGTATTGTAATCGGAATCTTTCTGTTCTTATCTATACGAACATAGAAAACATCGTTTGCATCTGTTTCGTATTCGAGCCAAGCGCCACGGTAAGGTATAACCGTTGCAGTATATATTCTTTTATCTGATTTGTCGATAGCCGTATCATAATAGATACCGGGAGAACGAACAAGCTGCGAAACAATAACTCGCTCCGCGCCGTTAATAACAAAAGTACCTGTCTCTGTCATCAACGGGAAGTCGCCCATAAACACTTCTGCATCTTTAACTTCGCCTGTCTGCTTGTTTGACAGTCTTACCTTAACTTTTAAGGGGGCTGCGTAGTTTACATCCCTCTCCTTGCATTCCTCAACAGAGTACTTGGGATTGTATTCAAGAGAATAGTCCACAAAGTCAATATTGAGATTACCGGAATAATCAACAAGGGGCGAAACATCGTCAAGCACTTCGCGCAGACCTTTTTCCAAAAACCACTGATAAGACTTTTTCTGCACCTCGATAAAGTCGGGCATTTCACAGATGTCTTCGTTGATTTTAGAAAAGCTGTATCTCAGATTTTTGCCGAGATATTTGCGCTTAACTATTCCGCTGTCAACAAGTTTCTGAAGCTTTGAAGATTCTACCATATTAAGCAATCACTCCATTCAAAATTACACTCATTTTGAGTCTTTGCCGCCTCTTGCTGTCGCAAAAAAACAGACAATTACTCAATTATAATGCAGTATACTACTTTATCATATTTTTATCGTTTTGTCAATAGTTTCCAGGAATATTTTTATATATTTTTTATATTTTTTGAATTTTTGTCTTTTCTTTTTAAAAAAGCAACCGTCAGGCTATATAAAGCCTGACGGTAAAATATGATTTTTGCTCTCATTCGATGGCAATGTACTGAGCCTGCCCTGCCTCGTCCTTGAAAATTCCGTAGGTGTAAGTCACTCCGTCGGAGTCTTTAAACGACACAGCAAGCTTTGGTGTTCCATCGAACTCAGCTCCAAGCACAAGTGCCTCGGTAGGCTCGAGCTTGTCGACAACATAAAGCTCGTTTGTGAGCCCCTCATCCAAAATCTCATAAATCTTAAGATCGCCTATTTCCTCAGAGAACATACATATTGCCGGTTGCTTTATACTCGGATCTCCGTATATAAAGGTCTTGCTGAAATAAAAGTTCTTGTCAGCAATCTGGGACGGAAAAACAACCATAAAGAAGTCGTCAAACCACACCCCGTCAAGAGTTCCTTCCGGCGGCGCTATTTCATAATCGAATCCGCCGTTAGTACCCGGCCGCTGATTGCAGCCCTGCAAAAGCAGAGCGCAGAGTACAAGAGTAAGGCAAATAATTTTGCTGTATAATTTCATGTTTCCTCCAACAGTCTCCTCTGTGTAAATTTTCATTCTTCGGAAAAGATAGCCTCTATCCTTTTGGAAAAGCTGTCGTCATCGGACAGATCAAAAGAAGCTTCGGCAAGCTCTTTTTCAACTTCAGCCGCAATCTGTGCATCGCTTTTGCGAACGGCTGTGCAAGCCTTGTCGGACGCGGTTTTTGCACAAGCCCTTGCTTCTTCGCTTTTTTCTGTGATAACCTTCGGCTTTTTATCCTTGCCAAGTGCTATACATACTGCAGAAATAGCACCAACCGCCGCAGCGCCTGCTATTGTTACTGCCTTGTGCAGTGTCGACAGCGAAAAAGTTTTTTTCTTATCGTCCATGCCGTTTCCTCATTACTTGATGTAATTTCCCTTTGCTCTGAGATATGCATTCATAAACTCATCAAGGTCGCCGTCCATAACCGCCGAAATATTTCCGTCCTCGTAGCCTGTGCGGTTGTCCTTTACAAGCGTGTAAGGCATAAACACATAAGAGCGTATCTGACTACCCCATTCAATGTTAGCTTTCTCGCCTTTTATGTCTTCTATACGGTCAAGGTTTTCTCTTTCCTTGATTTCAACAAGCTTTGCCTTGAGCATTTTCATAGCAGTTTCCTTGTTCTGAAGCTGGCTGCGCTCTGTCTGACAGCCTACGACAATGCCTGTGGGCTTGTGGACAATTCTGATTGCCGAGTCTGTCTTGTTGACATGCTGTCCACCTGCACCGCTCGAGCGGTGTGCGGTAATCTCAAGGTCCTCGTCCTTTATCTCAATATCGGTGCTGTCGTCAAGCTCGGGAAGTATTTCGACAGAGGTAAACGAAGTGTGTCTTCTTCCAGACGAGTCAAAGGGTGAAACTCGCACAAGTCTGTGGACTCCGTTTTCGCTCTTGAGATAGCCGTAAGCGTAGCTGCCTTCTACAAGAATCGTAACGCTCTTGATACCTGCTTCTTCACCGTCGAGGTAGTCTAGCACCTTAACCTTGAACTTTCTTCTTTCTGCCCATCTGCAGTACATTCTGTAAAGCA
>JAZNMZ010000042.1:0-4465 GCA_045580005.1 Eubacteriales bacterium
GGTCGTAGTATCTCTACTTACGATTTGGAATTAACGAGTTCTTGTTCTTTTCTCGTCTTTCGTTGTTCAATTTTCAAAGTCCATTCGCACTCTTCTCTCGAGCGCCTCTATAGAATACCACAATTCATTCCCTTTGTCAAGTGTTTTTTTCAATATTTTTTATTTTTTTTGAAAAAAATCTAAAAAGCGCTTTAAATCAACTGATTTAAGGCGCTTTTTTGGCTGTTTTTGGCTTCCGGATGATATCTTTGTCGGTCGATTATATTCCTGTTTCGCCGTTTTTTACAAAATCCGAGAACTCATTGATGATTTCCCACACATCTTTTACACCCTGACCTGTTTTGGAAGAAAACGGGATAATTGCTACATCCTCGGGAATACCCGGGTGTTTTGTGATAGCGTCAAGACTTTTTTGTGTTTCGGTTTTGTTAAGCTTATCAGCCTTTGTGGCAACTATTGCAAAAGGTGCGTCGATATCAAGCAGGTACTGCAGCATTGCATCGTCGTCCTTTGTGAGTCCGACTTTCATGTCAACAAGAAGCAAAAAGAGAATATTTGCATCGAGAGAAAAATACTTATCTATCATAGACTTCCATTTATCTCTCTCGCTGAAAGAGCGGCGTGCATATCCGTATCCCGGCAGATCGACAAGATACAGTGCCCCATCGATATCGTATGCGTTTACGGTGATGGTCTTTCCCGGTTCGCCGCTGACTCTGGCAAGACTCTTGCGGTTGATGAGCTTATTTATCATAGAAGACTTTCCGACATTGGATCTGCCGCACATGGCAATATGCGGTCTTGCAAGATCTAGCTTTCCCGGCAGCTGCGACGGAAGACCCGCTGTGAAAAACAAAGACACTTTATTCAGGTTCATACTTCCACCTCCAAACGGTTCCGACAGGATGAGCGTTCTGACGCCGAGGAAACATCGACCTGCTTTCCGCAGTCGGGCACAAGTGCAATCCTTAGCACCTCATCCACTGTCTTAACAGGAATAATGCGTACACTATTTTTAACTTCATCGTCGACCTCATCAAGATCCCCCTTATTGTCACATGGAATAATAATTGTATTAATTCCGTTACGATAGGCTGCCATAGTTTTTTCTCTGAGCCCGCCGATTGCAAGAACTCTTCCGTGAAGTGTAACCTCTCCGGTCATGGCAACATCTGCTCTTACGGGTATACCCGAAAGCTCGGACACAACAGCAGTAACAATTGTAACGCCTGCCGACGGACCGTCCTTGGGCACTGCGCCCTCGGGAAAGTGGATGTGTATATCGGTATTCTTATAAAACTCGCGGTCGACACCGAGCTTTTCAAAATTCTTCCTTATATATGTAACGGCAGCTTCAGCCGACTCTTTCATAACATCGCCGAGCTGACCTGTAAGCTCAAGTTTACCTGTTCCAGGCATCGACACCGCCTCTGCCTGAAGCATTTCGCCACCGACCTCGGTCCACGCGAGACCGTTTACAACACCGACAAGATTCTCTCCGAGAAGTTCTTCTTTTCTGTACTTACGCTTACCGAGATACTCGCTCACCTTTCCCTTGCCAACAGTAATGCTCTTCTTGCCAGTTTCAACAAGCAGTTTTGCAACCTTACGGCAGAGAGATGCTGTTTCTCTTGATAGGTTACGGACGCCAGACTCTTTTGTATAGTAATCAATAATCTCAAGAATTGCCTCGTCGGTTATCTTGAGATTGCGCTTTGTAAGGCCGTGTCTTTTGAGCTCCTTGCCAAAAAGATGATTTTTGAATATCGCAAGCTTCTCCCCTCTTGTGTACGACCGCAGGCTTATTACCTCCATACGGTCGATAAGTGGGCGCGCAACAGTTTCAAGATTGTTTGCAGTAGCGATAAACACGCAGTCCGAAAGGTCGAGCGGAAGCTCGAGAAAATGGTCGCGGAATGACTTGTTCTGGTCGGAATCAAGAACCTCGAGGAGTGCCGATGACGGATCACCGTGAGAGTCACGCGTGAGCTTGTCTATCTCGTCTAGAAGAATAACAGGATTCATAACGCCTGCCTGTTTGATTGCGTTTGCGATTCTACCGGGCATTGATGCGATATATGTCTTTCTGTGACCTCTGATGTCTGCCTCGTCTCTCACGCCACCGAGAGATACTCTCACGAACTTGCGTCCAAGCGCTCTCGCTATTGACACCGCAACAGAAGACTTTCCGACGCCGGGAGGACCAACAAGACAGATAACCTGTCCTTTAAGGTGGGGGGAAAGCTGACGGACAGCTATAAACTCAAGTATTCTTTCTTTAACCTTTTCAAGTCCGTCGTGGTCCTCGTCAAGCACCTTGCGCGCATAAGCAACATCAAATCTATCGTCCGAATACTCAGACCACGGGATTTCAAGGCAGGTGTCAAGATAGTTCCTGATAACTGTGCTCTCAGCAGAGCTATATGGCATTTTTTCGAGCTTGGATAGCTCTTTTCTTATCTTTTTTTCAATCTCGTCAGGCAGAGTAATCTTTGAGAGCTTTTCCTCATACTCTTCTATATCCGACATATCGTTGTCGCCGAGCTCATGCTGAATCACCTTCATCTGCTCGCGCAGGTAGTATTCACGCTGATTTCTGTCAATCTGCTGCTTTACCTTGCTCTGAAGCTCAATTTCGTTTTTGAGCATAGCTCTTTCGTTCTCTAAAATGACAAGAAGTCTTTCCAGCCTTTGTAGCGGGCCTATTTCTGAAAGTATTTCCTGCTTCTGTTCAACCTTGTAAAGAACATTGGCACTTATATAATCTGCAAGAAATCCGGGATCTGTGATTGACTGAACAGTAACGATAACCTCATGTGAAATCTTGGGCAAAAGCTTGAGCAACTTCTGAAATACATTGACCGCTTCGCGCATAAGGGTCTCGCCCTTTACACCGCCACCGTCTGCAAGAGTAATCCTGCGCGAAAGTCCTGTTACTGTGATATACTCTCCTTTTTTCTCAATTCCCATACGCTCAGCCCTGGCTTTGCCCTCGAGCAAGACTCTCAGGTGTCCGTCAGGGAGCTTTATAAGCTGTCTTACCTTTGCAACAACGCCAATATCATAAGAGCTTATCTCATCTTCGTCGATGTGGGACACGGCATTCACGAAGAGAAGACCGTCAGAATCCGAAGCGGCATGAACCGCAGCAATAGCGTTCGCGTCTGACAGTTCGATGCTCGCAGACAGGTTCGGAAAAACAACGACACCGAGCAATGTAAGCTGCGGCAAAACAAATTTCTCTACTTTTTCTATATACTTTGACATTTATGTACTCACTTTCGTTTGAATCTGCACATTTTTAGTAACAGGAATATATGTTCCAGGATATTATACCACATACTTTGACTTTTTTCCACTGTTTTTTGATGATAATTATTTTCTTTGGCGGAAAAATTACGCTGATTTTGATTTTTTGAGAGTAAAAAATGTTTTTCATAATTCCCCTCAAAATGAGCGTTTTTTGCAAATTTTGCAGCTTTTCGACATTCTCTGCATCGAAATGCGAAAAACTTTGTAAAAAGAAAAATTTACTTGTCAAAGTCATACAATTTGTGACGAAATGATAAATTTCTTGTCGAAAATCTGCTTTTTATATCGGTTTAACGCCTTTTGTGTTGTCGAATTACACAAGTGTATTGGTAAAATGTAACAACGAAAAATGCGATTTTTTACACTTTCTACAATCCTTTTGCTCCGACAAACAAATACATAAAATCGCCTTGAATTTTGTGACGAATTGTGTTACCATATTTGTGCAAGAATTTATTATCGGAAAATATAAATTGACAGAAAGGAACGGTAAAAAATGGAAAGCAAAATCAGGATTCTCATCGCGGATAACGACCAGGATTTTCGCGAAAAATGCAGGCTCGGGCTGCCAAAAAACAGATTCGAAATAATAGGAGAGGTTTCTGACGGCGAATCGGCAGTCCAAAAAATCACTCAGCTCCGCCCGGATATTGTTATCCTTGATCTGTGGCTGCCGAAGCTCGACGGAATAGGAGTCATTCTCGAGGTTTCGAGCGGCAGCAAGGCATCTGCACCCGGGTTTATTGTTGCCACACAGATCGATAACATGAGTATGATCCAGCAGGCAAGCGAGGCAGGAGCGGCATATTGCTTTATGAAGCCGGTAGATCTCCGATGTCTTGGTGCGAGAATTATAAAGGCATATGAAAATCTGCCCGGGAAAGCTGTTTCCGTAATTCGTAAGGACGATAAAGAAACAGAAGACCTTGAAACTCAGGTGACAAAGATAATACATCAGATTGGCGTGCCTGCACATATAAAGGGCTATCAGTATCTCCGCACCGCGATCATTATGACAGTAACAGACAGCGAGATTATAAACTCTGTTACAAAAATCCTCTACCCCTCTGTTGCAAAGCACTACGGCACAACCTCGTCAAGGGTTGAGCGTGCAATACGCCACGCGATAGAGGTCGCATGGGACAGAGGTGAT
>JAZNMZ010000043.1:0-32969 GCA_045580005.1 Eubacteriales bacterium
CCACAAGCTGATTTGTTGCAGGGATTGCGATAGCACCGATTTTATGAAGTGCAAGCATGCAGAACCAGAACTGATAATGTCTTTTTAGTACAAGCATTACTGTATCACCCTTTTTGATACCGAGTGATTCAAAGTAGTTTGCAGTTTTTGCCGAATATTTTTTCATATCACTGAATGTAAAGCGTCTGTCCGTCTTGTCATTTGCAACCCACATCATAGCAAGTTTGTCGGGATTTTTTTCGGCAATAGCATCTACACAATCAAATGCAAAGTTGAATGAATCTGCGTTCTTGAATTTAATTCCGTTGAATACGCCATTTTCATCATAAGATGATTCAATGAATTTATCTGCAACTGTTTCGGTTTTTTTCTTTTTAGCAGCTACCTTTGCCGCAATCATCGGTGCTTCGGGATATTCTTCGCTTACCAATCCGTCCTGCGGATTTAATACAACTGCATGGAATTCACACCCACCTTCCGAAACTGCAACCATTCCGTGAGGAATAAGGCTGTTATAGAAAATAGAGTCGCCTTCGTGAAGTACATCTACATGATTTCCAACCTGAACTTTGAGCGAACCTTTGACGATAACATCAAATTCCTGACCGTTATGTGAATTTAACTGCATAGGAGCGTTCTGTTCCTCTTCAAGATACGGGAATTTAACGAGAAAAGGTTCTGCAAGTTTTTCTTTGAACTTAGGCGCAAGATTGTTATACTCAACACCATGCCTCTTAACGATTTTAAGGCCCTCACCTTTTCTTGTGATGGCAAAGGAGGTAAGAGTTGTGCTTGTACCCTCAAGCAAGTCAACCACTTCAACACCACAAGCTTTTGCACACTTGTAGATAAATGTAAAGCTGAAGTCTGTTTCTCCTTCTTCTAAAACCTTGTAATCTTCTACCGACACACCTGTAAGATTTGCAAGCTCTTCGGGCGTGTAGCCTTTTGCTTCTCGCAGATCTTTGATTCTGCCTGCTACTTCTTTCAAACTGTAATCCATTGTTTTTGTCTCCTTTCATTTCTGACAAATTGCTATTTGGTTACAAATCTGAATAAAACAAAAAACTCGCCCCAAAGATAACTTTGAGACGAGTTATAATAACCCGCGGTACCACTCAAATTACGGAAATATATACTCCGTCACTTACCGAGCTCTAACAAGCCCTTTGCTTTTACGCAGCATTACGGAAGGAATCTACTAAGCTTTACTTTTCGGTCCTTCGACTCAGAGGTGATAAGTCATTGGAAAGCTCCACCATTGCCTCGCACCAACCGGCAACTCTCTCAAGGCTTCACAATCCGACCGTCCTCGTCGCAGTCGTTTTTGTGATATTCAAATTTTGAGTATATTATACTCCACAAAAATTGCTTTGTCAAGAGTTTTTTGTATTTTTCTTAATTTTTAAAAATCAGGACTGACCTGTGTACTCCGAATGTCAAAATATGGGTTTGTTCCAATAACATTGACAACCTGATACCAATTTCACCTCTATAACCTCTGCTTGGATAGTTTTTGTGCCAACTCGTTCTGCTCCCTCGAGCATTTTAGTTCCTAATTCAAATCCGTCCACGCCTTCAGGGAAACCGGGATAGTTATCTATTTGTGTGGTCTCGGTCATTTGTCCTTCTGCCGAAAGTTTTTCAATCACAAGAGTATCAAAGCCTGATCTTGATGTGTAAATTGCTGAAGTATATCCTGCCGGGCCTCCACCGATTACATTATATCATAATATATTATCCATTGTACTTTCTCCCTATTATAAAAGAAAAGGCATTTGCTAAAATTAGCATATGCCTTTTGTACCAGTATTTATGATGTTTTTAAATTACTTAAAATATTTCTTAAGGAGTCCTTCAAGACCTTTGCCGTAACAAGTTTTGTCATAGTTAAAATCAATTTGATGTTATCTGTTTTTCCTTATATTTCAAGGGTTTCGGGCATTTTAGAAATTGCCGATTTCGTTGCCGGTTTGATAGAGTAAAAGTGAGTTTGTCAGGTTTTTGTTGAAATTTCAAGGTGAACCAATATTTTTCTATCGTTCCTCTTTCAAGTTTACTTTCTTATTAAGAAAAAACAATCCTAGTGTTAAAATTATCGGAAATACAGTAGCAGTAAACAATCCCACTTTAAGATTACCGCCCGCCATTTCTGAAAATCTGCCCACCATAGCAGGACTTACAGTTGCGCCTAAATCACCTGCTAAAGCTAAAAAAGCAAACATAGCAGTTCCGCCTCTGGGGCATTTCTGTGATGAAATACTGATTGTTCCCGGCCACATAATTCCAACAGCCAATCCGCAAAGAGCACACCCTGCCAACCCTAATATTGAAGAAGCCGACAACGATGCTAACAAATAGCAGACTGCACATAATGTTCCGCACATAAGCATTGTTTTTGTAAGGTCAAAATTCTTGCACATTTTTCCGTATAACATACGGGATATGCCCATAAACATAGCAAATAAACACGGGCCTGCTAGATCACCTACGGTTTTAGAAACACCGAGCGCTGATTCTGTAAATGCAGATGCCCATTGAGCCATAGTTGCTTCCGATGCACCGGCACATATCATAAGAATTATCATCAACCAAAAAACCGGTACTCCCAGTAACTGCTTGATACTCATGCTCTTTCCATCTTCAACCAATCTTTCAATAGGACAGTTTATAAAATTAAATGTATTATATAGTGGAATCAATGCCCAAATAAAGGTGAGTATTTTCCAACTTTCTATACCGAACAAAGCAAAAAAGGCAGTTGAACCCAAAATCACGCCCATTGCACCCCAACAGTAAAAAGAGTGCAAGAGGCTCATCATTCCGTCTTTATTTTCAAAGGGACACGCTTCAACAATAGGGCTCACCAAAACCTCAATAAGACCGCTGCCTATTGCATAAAAAACAACCGAAACAAGAATCCCTATAAAGGAAACAGGCATTATCTCCGGCAAAATTGCCATTAAAATTAGTCCTGCTGATGACAACAACTGCGATGCAACTACACAAGTCCGATAACCTATTTTATCGGCAAATTTTGTAGCCGCAAAATCAACCAATAATTGTGTCAAATAAAAGGCTAAAGGAATCAAGGCTATCTTTTCAAGTGAAATTCCGTAGGTTTCTTTGAAGGTTAAGAATAGCAACGGCGCAAAATTTGCCGATATAGCTTGTGTTACAAAACCAAGATAACACGCTATCAATGTTTTTTTGTAGTTCTTCTGCTTTATCATAATAACTCCTTATATGTAGATAATAACCACATTATATCATCATATAAGAAAACCGCCAAGACACATAACAACCAATTTTAAGCACTATTTACCCAATTTGTCATTTTTACCGGGAGCATATCCGTAATTTTTCTTAAACTGCCGACTAAAATAATTTGCGGAGTTAAACCCACAAGCATAACTAATTTCTTGAAGCGTATATATATTTTCATTCAACATTCTGTATGCCATTTGAAGCCTATACTTAATAAGTGCGTCTACAGGAGAAATTCCCATATAAGAGTTAAAGCAACGCCCCGCTTCGCTTCTGCTGATATTAGCCGAATGAGCAATATCCTCAAGAGTAATAGTTTCGGCATAATGCTCGTAAATAAACGAAAGCATTTTTTGTATCCGTATTTGATTGTTGATTTGTATGCGTGTTGCATTATTTTTTGGTAAATCATCAAAGTTACAAAAGATATATTCAAATATACTGCTTAAAGCTCTTTGCACGGTCATTTCATAGCATTGTTTTTTCTCACCCAAACAATTATAAATATTTTTGATTAAGTAATTTACTTCCTTATGATAGCTATTTTCGTGTCGAAAGACAACAAACGGCAAAGCATTACATTGCTTAATGGGAAGAATATATTTTTGATAAACCTCGCTTGTTTCAGGTGCAACAATAGCACCCGAAAAAACTATATTTGGCATCGGTTCGGGAGTATCACCGGATATTTGTTTTATTGCGTGCAATATATTTCCGTTTACAAAAATACTATCTCCCGGCTTCAATGTTATGTGTTGTTGCTCCACTTGATAGTCAAGAGTATTACTTATTGTAGTAGCAATTTCAAAATCAGGATGCCAATGGAACGCCCCCTCCAAATTAGGAATAGTGGCAAGCTCATCATGAAAATATGTGATAGGAAACGCTGTAATATCGTGTGGCATTTGTTCCCGAAGTTGATGGTCTATAATAATTGGCATAATTTATCACTTCCAAAAAGATGAATTTATCGGTTCTTATATTTTAAGAATATTATACCACTAATTTGCAATTATTTCTACCAATTCGAGAAAATACTTCCATTAATCTTGAAGCACAAGGCTTTTTGGAATGAACTGGCAATTTTGTTTCCAGTTCATTTTTATTTTTAAAGTGTTTTTTGTAAATTGCCAGTTTAGTTACCGGTTTGACTACTGTTTTGAGCAAAAACAGCTTGTAAAACCTTGATTTAGCTGCATAATATTATTCACTCTATACCGATGCAGTCCACGAAATTTTAGTGGTAAAAAACTGCATGAAATAAGGGTTCGGAATGCTCCGAACCCTCGTAATTTCAACATTTTATTCTTATTTGAAATATCTCTTCAAAAGACCCTCGAGTCCTCTACCATGACGAGCCTCGTCACGCGCCATTTCATGCACTGTATCGTGTATCGCGTCAAGTCCGTTTTTCTTTGCACAAGAAGCAAGATCAAACTTACCCTGTGTTGCGCCGTATTCGCAGTCTACCCTCCATCTGAGGTTATCCTTTGTTGTAGCCTTCATGTTAGGCACAAGATCCTCGCCGAGGAGCTCTGCAAATTTTGCAGCGTGCTCTGCTTCCTCAAAAGCTGCCTTTTCCCAGTAAAGACCGATTTCGGGATATCCCTCTCTATGTGCAATTCTTGCCATACATAAGTACATACCAACCTCAGCGCACTCGCCGTTGAAGTTCGCCATAAGCTGCTCGAAGATATACTTCTTGTCTTCTTCGCTAATGTCGGGGTTATTCTTAACTGTTTTTGCGTACACGCCGTATTCGTGCTCTGCTGCAAGAGCCGCGCCCTCCTGCATCTCCTTAAACTTTTCAGCGGGAACCTTACATACCGGGCATTTTTCGGGAGCGCCGTCGCCCTCATGAACATAACCACATACTGTACATACAAACTTTTTCATAATTAAATCCTCCATTTAATATAATTTCAATTTGAATTATTTTTTGATACAATCAGCACAAGTCCCTGATAAAATCAGTGAATATGAGCTGACACAAGCGCCTGTCTTTTGTTCTACATCGTTTGATAAAAATTCGAAATAGTCGGTAAAAACATCAACTATCTTCCCGCAACCATCACACAAAAGGTGTGAGTGTTCCGAAATGTCGCCGTCGAAACAATCTCCACCCTCTCTCGCCGAAAACTTTCTTATCGTTCCGTCATTTGAGAGTTTCGAAAGATTTCTGTACACCGTGCCGAGACTTATATTTGGTATTTCCTTTCGAACCTCGGTATAAATCCAGTCGGCATTGGGATGAGATTTTGTGTTTCTCAAGACTTTCAGCATTACTTCTCGCTGTCTGCTATACTTTCTGTTCTCCATATTGCCCCCTTCTTGCTTAATATCGATAATGATTATCGTTATTGTTATTATAGCATAAATATTAAATTTGTCAAGAGTTTTTTTAAAAAAAGTTGAAATTTTTTTAAAAGTGTCGATTTATGTCAATACAGGCGTTCAAAGCATAAGATAAGAATAGGGTAAAATATTTATCCCTACAATTTGAAATTAAGGAGAGTTCAGATTGAACAACACTACTTGCGACAATCCTCGTCTTGCCACAGCGTATGTTGTATGGCAGATGAACGATTTTGAAAACCTGTTTGATCCCGACGAAGCGCTCTGCCACGGAACAGTCTTCCCCGAACTGTATCTGCCCGAGCTCGGAACTAAAGGAGAGTGCCATGAAAGATAAAAACTCAAGAGAATATCTGCTTCAGAAGTGGCAGGAATATTCGTTTGCCGCTTATGATGCAAGATTATATCTCGACACCCACCCCGACAGCCGCGCAGCACTCAATTACTTTAACAAGTTCAACAAGCTGCAGAACAAGGTTGCAGCAGAGCTGCAGGAAAGATACGGAGCGGTAAACACCGACCTTGATACGGAGCTTCAGAGCTGGAGCTGGCTTAATATGCCTTGGCCCTGGACCGAAGGAGGAAACGCATAATGTGGAATTATCAGAAAAAACTGCAATATCCGGTTAATATCAAAAAGCCTGACGCAAAGGCTGCAAAGATTATTATGAGCCAATACGGTGGACCCGACGGTGAGATAAGCGCGTCGCTGCGTTATTTGTCACAGAGATTCAGTATGCCCGACGGCGTGCTTATCGGCACTCTTACCGACATCGGCACCGAAGAACTTGCTCATATGGAGATTGTAGGTTCTATTATTCATCAGCTCACGAGAAATCTCACCGAGGCGCAGATAGAGGCGCAAGGATTTGACGCATACTATACAGACCACGCTCTCGGAATCTGGCCTCAGTCGGCAGGCGATATTCCCAACAACGCTCTGGCATATGCCTCAAAGGGCAATGTCGTTGCAGACCTAAATGAGGATCTTGCAGCAGAACAAAAGGCGCGCGCGACCTACGACAATCTTTTAAGACTGGTAGACGACCCCGATGTAATTGCCCCTCTCAGATTTTTGCGCGAGCGCGAGGTTGTGCATTATCAGAGATTCGGTGAAGCGCTTAATCACTACCATGAAAACTGCAGAAATCAGCCAAGACTTTTTACAGGCTTCGGCGGTAAAAGCTAATTTTTGCCAAAAATAAAAGCACGCTTTTGCGTGCTTTTCTTTTTAGTTATTTAGTATTTTCTGTGCTCTTTTAACTTCTTCCTCTGTCGGTGTGCGAACGCCTTTAAGAGGATAATCTATATTCATATTCTCCCATTTGAATGCACCGATGGTGTGATACGGCAGGACCTCGACCTTTTCTACAGTTTTAAGGGTCTTTATAAAGTTTGAAAGATTATTAAGGTCTTCCTCCGAATCGGTAATACCCGGCACAAGAACATGTCTTATCCACATTGGCATACCCTTATCCGAAAGATATTGCGCCATTCTAAGAATATTCGTATTATCAAATCCTGTGAGTTTTTTATGCTCCGTGCTGTCATGCATTTTTAAATCGAGCAGTACAAGGTCGGTATATTCCAACAACTCATCGAATTTTTTTAAAAATTCCTCATCCTCGCGAAACGGCTGACCTGCTGTGTCGATTGCGGTATGAATCCCATGCGATTTTAAGAGCCTGAAAAGTTCCGTCACAAATCCTATCTGCAAGAGCGGCTCGCCGCCGCTTACAGTGACGCCGCCCTTTTTGTAGTCCTTGCCCCAATAGGTGCGGTACTTCCATATCTTTTGAAAAAGCTCTTTTACAGAAACACTCTCACCGTTGCGGCACCATGTCTCGGGGTTGTGGCAATACCTACAGCGCATATTGCAGCCCTGCAGAAAGACAACACACCTCACTCCCGGTCCGTCGACAAGCCCAAAGCTTTCAAAGGAGTGGATAATTCCCTTATATTCTTCCATGGCAGGTACGGGAGATAACATCCATCTGCTGCTCTTTTGTAAGGTCGATAAACTTAACAGCATAGCCCGATACTCTTATGGTAAAGTTGGCGTACTCTTCCTTTTCGGGGTGCTCCATTGCGTCGAGAAGCTTTTCAATTCCAAACACATTGACATTGAGGTGATGCGCACCCTTGTCAAAATATCCGTCAAGAATCTGAACAAGGTTGTCTGATCTCTCGTTCTCATTGTGTCCGAGTGCATCGGGATTGATTGTTTGAGTATTGGAAATGCCATCAAGCGCCCAGTGGTAAGGCAGCTTTGCAACAGAGTTGAGCGATGCCAGAAGTCCGTTCTGCTCTGCGCCGTAGCTGGGATTTGCGCCGGGAGCAAGAGGTTGACCATCGCGTCTGCCGTCGGGCATATTGCCGGTAGCCTTGCCATAAACAACATTGGATGTAATAGTAAGTATAGATGTAGTCGGCTCGGAATTACGATATGTATGGTGGCGCTTGAGCATCTCAAGGAATGTCTTAAGCAGCCAGAGCGCAATATCGTCTGCTCTGTCATCGTCGTTTCCGTATCTCGGGAAATCGCCCTGTGTTTCAAAATCTACGGCGATACCAGCCTCATCGCGGATAATCTTTACTCTTGCGTACTTAATTGCGCTCAGAGAATCCACAACATGAGAAAATCCTGCGATACCTGTCGCGAATGTGCGACGCAGATGTGTGTCAATAAGAGCCATCTCTGCCGCTTCGTAATTATATTTGTCGTGCATATACTGAATAACATTCAGGGTGTTCACATAAAGCTCTGTGAGCCACTGAAGCATTGCCGTATACTTTTCTATAACCTCGTCATACTCAAGGTATTCACCTGTGATAGGACGAAGTGCAGGGCCTACCTGCTCGTGAGTCTTCATATCAATACCGCCGTTGATTGCATAAAGCAGGCACTTTGCGAGATTTGCCCTTGCGCCGAAGAACTGAATCTCCTTGCCTGTTTCTGTTGCGGATACGCAGCAGCAGATAGAATAATCGTCGCCCCATTCGGGCTTCATTACATCATCGTTCTCATACTGGATCGAGCTTGTGCGGATTGAAATCTCTGCAGCATACTTCTTGAAGTTTTCAGGAAGCTTGCTTGAGTAAAGAACTGTGAGGTTAGGCTCGGGAGATGGTCCCATATTTTCAAGAGTGCGTAGGAAGCGGTAATCTGTCTTTGTTACCATACTTCTGCCGTCAAGACCCATACCTGCAACCTCAAGAGTTGCCCATACAGGGTCGCCGCTGAAGAGCTGATTATATGACGGAACACGGGCAAACTTAACCATTCTGAACTTCATAACCATGTGGTCTATAAGCTCCTGTGCTTCGCTCTCTGTGAGAATTCCCTTTTTAATATCTCTTTCGATATAGATATCAAGGAATGTGGAAATACGGCCTACGCTCATTGCGGCACCGTTCTGGGTCTTGATTGCGGCAAGATAGCCGAAATAAAGCCACTGAACTGCCTCTCGCGCGTCTTTTGCAGGCTTTGAAATATCAAAGCCATAGCTCTGCGCCATAATCTTCATATCCTCTAGCGACTTAATCTGCATTGCGACTTCCTCGCGGAGTCTGATAACAGCGTCTGACATATCTCCGCCGCCGATGTTTGCAAGGTCGTGATATTTTGCCTCAATAAGTGCATCGATACCATAAAGAGCCACTCTTCTGTAGTCACCGACAATTCTTCCTCTGCCGTATGAGTCGGGAAGTCCTGTGATAATCTTGTTGTGGCGGGCGCTCTTCATCTCGGGAGTGTATGCATCAAACACGCCCTGATTGTGAGTGCGTGTGTATTCACTGAAGATCTTATTAAGAGCCGGGTCGGGAGTATATCCGTTTGTTGTGCAAGCTTTTTCTGCCATTTTGATACCGCCAAAAGGCATAAAGGCGCGCTTTAGCGGCTTGTCGGTCTGAAGCCCTACAACTTTCTCAAGATCCTTTGTCTCATCGCTTATATATCCGGGCGGATATGATGTGATTGTGGAAACGACAGAGGTCTCCATATCGAGAACGCCTCCCTTTGCGCGTTCTTCCTTCTGGAGTTTCTGAAGAATTTCCCAAAGCTTTTCTGTTGCATCTGTTGCGCCTGCAAGAAAGGATGAGTCACCCTCGTAGGGGGTGTAGTTCTTCTGTATAAAATCTCTTGTGTTTGTTTCCTCTTTCCAGATACGGCCATCAAAGCCGTCCCATTCTTTAAAATTAAGCACTTTTGTCCTCGCCTTTCTTCCTGCGATATTTTACCACGACGCATCACAGCAGGCAAATAACGCGCCGTTAACTACACAATATATGTAAAATTATTTGTTATATCTTATCTATGTATTGTACCATAGATACTCTTTTATGTCAAGTTGAAAAGTGTTACAAGTACATAATTTCGCAGCTTGCGAAATATGTTGAAAAGTAACAAACAGAATACAGGCACAAATTTATATGAAGACCTTGCTTTCATTCGCAGTTATATAAAGTGTCACTGCTTTTGTATATAAACATCTTTCAATTTCTTTTTTCTCGCTTTCCAATCAAGACAGACGCGCTCAAGCTCTTCATAAAATTTTGGCGAGTGATTTGCCTGCAAAAAATGCGTAAACTCGTGAAGCACCACATACTCTATGCATTCTATCGGTGCATACATAAGATTTTTATTAAATGTCAAAATCCCTTTTGTCGGATGACAGCTGCCCCAACGGGACACCATTTTGCGGAACTTAAGCTGAGGGCGCTTTATACCACGCTTTTCGTAATATGGATACGCCGTGTCGCAAAGCTCAGTTACAATTCTGCACACCTCGTCCTCCGAAAAATACTGTGTCGCAGGAACTGAAGCTGTTATTTTACATCTCTCGACCGCTCTTATGATGACCTCTGCCTTTGATATCAAAAATTCGTCAATCGTTCTCTGCGATACACGCCTGTTTGCGCTGACAGATACTTTACCGTCAGAAGATATTCTGAGGTTGATATTCTTCACCTTTTTGTACTGCAGGTCGTATTGAATTTTTGCACCATTAAAATGTATTTCTTTAACCATAAGACTCCGAATTGTTATAAAGAGGAAAACAGTCTTGTTTTCCTCTTTGTTATTATCTCTTTATTATTACCGAAAGCTTTTCCTTTGCAATTCCGTAAAAATACTTGTACTCATCGCGTCTGTGGCTGTATATCCAGAACATTCCGAGCATAACAACCACTGTGATAACCATGAGGAGAATAAAATTAAGTATTGTTACGCCGCTCCTTGTCAGATAATACTTTATTACAGAAAGCACGGCTACAATCGAGCCGATTTCAAGCACTCTGAAAAAGTACATTATAAAGAAAGGCTTTACCGAGCGTTCAAACCCGTATTTGTGTATTATCAGCGGATCGTACCAAATGCTGACGCAGGCTCTTGCAAGCGAATTTGCAATAAGTATGCCGAAGACGCCGTATCTCATACCCAAAGTAACTGCAAATATTATATTAAGTATGGCAAGTATCAAGGGTCTTATCCAACCCTGTGTAAAAAGTCCCAGGGTCGAGCGGAATGTCCACAGAGTATTCATATATCCTTGTACAAAGAAGTTTAGGCATATTGCAAAAACTATAAGAGTGCTAAGAGTATATTCTGTGCCTATCCAGATTGTTACAAAAGGATTGAGCAGAATAAAAAGGCAGGTTGTCGAAAAGCCGTACAGCCACGAATTCAAAAACTCAATTCTTGAGAACAGCTCATAGCTCTCGTCCTTGCTCTTGACAGTAAAGAAATTGCCCATACTTGCAGAAAGGGCTGAAGTAACCTGGCAGAGCACACCCGTTATCGAGTCGACTATAAGGGTAAAGTTCGAGAGCAAGCCTACCCAGGATATTCCTGCTATACCGGAAATTATAATGTTGCTTGTATTATTAAGTATTACATGGCCAAGCCTTGACAGTGTAAGTGCCTTTACATTGTGAGCAATTCCTGTAAGCTCGCTCTTGCTCAAGGGTTCTCCCTTGCCGCTGACAACCTCGGGATAATGCTTTTTTGAATATCTTGCGATAGTAAGATTCTCAAGCACTGTCGTGCCAAGCTGTACTATAAGATATGCTGTAAAGTTCTTTAAAACAAGCAAGACAATCATCTGCACAACAGTTTTCGTTATATTGAAAACCATGTGATAGTTCGAGCAGACATGCTCTTTCTGGTCTGCCACAAGAATTGATCTGCGGAATGCAAAAAACAGATAGCTCAGAACACTGTTAAGCAAAAACAGCAGGTAGTAGAATGTAAGATAAGGAATATCCGGCGGGTCTTTTATTATGTTATCCAAAAACGGCACTATTGCAAGACCTATCGCAAGAATAATAAGTCCGATGACACGGTAAAACTTCTTGTAAAGGGTCATAAGCGACGCAAGCTTGCTGTAATCTTTTTGCGCGAGCGGCTTGTACATACTGTATACTATTGCCGTACCAAATCCGAGTTCTGCAAGTGACAGCATACTGAGAATGTTTGTATAAAGTCCGTTTACGCCAAGATATTCGTTGCCCAGCGCCCGAATAAAAACTGTACGGACTACAAGGCCCAGTATCACGATCAAAAACCGCGATGCAAGTCCACTGGCAAGGTTCTTTATGGAATTGTTAAGTCTTCCTGTATTTGCCATTGCTCTCCCCTTCGTTATTTTTTAAGTCTTCTTCTTAATTTTCTGTAAAATCTCTTTAATTTTTCTATATTTGATATAGCAGTTATCTTCTCCAAGGCTTTGAAATTACCCATCTCTTTTGCAAGTGCAAAATATGCGTCGCTCTTTTTGCCTTTTGCAAAAGGCGTGTAGAGTCCGCTGTTGTGCCTAGTGAGCACTTCTGCCGGAGCCTGTACCGTGTCAAGATACTCACAGGCTTTTTCAAAAAGCTCTTTTCCCTTTTCTGTCTGGACAAAGAGAACAGATACTCCCATTTTGTCATAAAACTCAGGCATAAGATACTGAGCACCCCAGAAATCGCCCATCGTAAGGTCGGCTCCGCTATGTAAGTCCTTGTATTTACAGGTATAGCATGACTCACGCATACATATGCCTTGCAAGCAGCCCTGTATATACTTGTCCTCATAGTACGGCCAGCGATAAGCTTTTTCGTCCTCGTAAGTCACTTTGATACCCGACTCAAGCCAGCCCTCGCTCTTGTCTCTGAATGAAAAAGCGGCAACTTTCTTGTTTCTCTTTTTCTGCAGGCTGTCAAGATATTCCATAAAGAGCTTTTCGCTCAGTATGCCATGACAGATAAAGTCAACAACATACAAGGCACCGTCATACTTTTTGTCGCCCATATATGCTCTGAGCGCTGCACACTGACAGGGACACCCCGAAAAGAGCACTGTCTTTCCGTCCGAGAGCTTGTTTGCAATATCGGCAAAGACACCGTCAAGGCTACTCTGCACATACTTTGAGCCCTGTATGAGATGAAGATGGGCCTCATCTGTTATAGCTATATGCATAACCTTAAAATCCTTGTCAAAGGCAGCGCCGTAGACTGTTCCGCCGTCGGCAAGAACGCTCTTTGCAAGAGCGACAAAAACGCCCCCAGAGGTACTCCTTCTGAGCACATCTTTATCTTTATTCTTGACAGCATACGAAGCTGTCATCTCTGCCTTTTCGGGTGTGTGCAGTACGGGACAAACCTTTTCGCACTTGTTGCATTCGATACATTTTTCGCCGTCTATCACAGGATAAAAAAATGTCTTTTCTTCCCTTGTATAGCTGATAGCATCTGTCGGGCAGACGCTGGCACAGTTGCCGCAAAGGCAACAATCAAGAGTGCTGACCTTGTCAATCATCTTTTTTCACTCCGTTTAAAACTTTATCCAGATATTCTTTTGATTTATTTATACCGACATCCAATGCCTTGACTGGAGCCTCATAATCTATCGTGCCGCCAATGCTGTCGTCGGCACAGGACATAATCCTATGCTCCAATCCTGCAAGCGAAAGCAGGTCTTTCATTCTCGTGTTTATTTTTTCGTGTCTGTTGAATACAACAAATTCTTTCCTGAAAATAAGTGAAAAGGCTGTTGCGTGGAAAGAATTTGATATTACAAACTCAGCGTTTTTAACAAGAGAAACAAAGGTGCGTGGACCGTACTTTGCAAAGCACTTATGCGCGTATGCACTCGGCAAAACCGAGTAAATCTTAAGATTTTTTTCGGCCGCTATTTTTTTTGCAAGCCCTTCAACCTCTGTGTTCTTGTCAAAATCGTATACAAGAATATACTTTTCTTTTTTTGGAATATCGCTTGCAAGCGCTTCCCAAGTCTTTGCTTCAAGCAAAAAAACAGGGTCCATCACCTGCACCGAACCCAAGATTCCGAGATTTTCAATAATGCTCACGCCAGAGCTCTCTCTTACGGAAATAAAGTCAAATTCTTTCAGCCAGCCTGTGATTTTTTCTTTGTATTCCTCCGCGACATCCTCTGTGGCAAAGCTTGCGGCAAAAGACGCTTTGATTTTATCTTGAGGCACAAAATCGAGATAAAAGCTCGGATCTCTGCCGTTACGGAAAGCAGTATTCCATATCTGGTCGCTGCCTGCTATATACACATCTGCCTCGGGAAGATTGTCTTTCAAATCCTCGTTGGAGGCATATCGTCTTTTTGTTGTCGGAAGAAAATCTCTTGTGAAGCTGTCGTAAGCCTTTTTTCTCCTGCCGTATCTTGCCATAAGTCTCTTCGGGAATTTTGCCGCCAGATATGCAAGCCGCAGTACCGGCTTGTTGAATCTTGGCGAGACTCCCGTCAATCTATGGTGTCTGCTGAGATAATCGGGCTTGTAGTCGATTATTTCTACATCGTTTCCTATATCTTTAAGATACTTTGCCAGCGCATAGGCCTGCAGGCTTGCGCCTGCGTTATATACATCGTGACAGGTAATTGTCATAACTTTCATAATACAATCCCCTCCCGTTTCAGAGGTCCAATATTTCATAGATTTTCTGAGCTTCCGACGAGCTCGAAAAATCCCTTTCGCTGCAAGCGTCAGAAAGCACCTGCATTTGCTCTTTCGACGAAAGGAGCTCTGCAATTTTCTCGGCGCACCCTGCATTGTCCATAGGGACAATAACTCCGTCAACGCCGTCCTGCAGCTGACTCTGTGCCGTCTCAAATGCTGTTATGGCAACAGGCTTGCAAAGAATCTGCGCCTCACGCACAGTTACAGCCTTGCCCTCGTAGCGGCTCGGCTGAACATACAAATCGCACTCTGCTATATACGGATAAGGATTATCCTTTTTGCCGAGGATAATTACATTATCCTGCACACCAAACTGCGCAATTTTACTGCGGATAAGCGCTTCTGCGCTGCCGTAGCCGATAAGATACCACTTTACATCAACACCACTCTTTAGGATATTGCTGCAAATTTCGGGAACATTATCAAAATTCTTTGCATAAGAGAATCTGCCGACAGACAGAATTCTCATTTCTTTTCCGCGAGGCATCTCGCCCGACACATCAAATTCCTTTGATTTTGAAATAATGGGGGCGGCAGGCAGAATGTTTTCGACAATAAAAAGTCTGTCACCGAGATTCGGAAAAACCTTTGCGAAGCTCTCCGAAACAGACTCGGATATTGAAATAATGCGGTCGTATTTTCCCCACATCTTACTCTGTGAGGCTATATCAATACGGCTGTTTGTATAGTCGGTATGTATCCATGCAATCTTTTTCTTAGCATTTACCTTTTCACTCACAAAATAGTGGGGAGTAATAAAGCTTATTGCAAGGTCGTAGACTGTATCTCTACACACCTTTGGCATAAGCCATTTCGTATACTTATGGCTATACTCAACAGATATACCACCGTCGCTTGCGCCTCTGCCCTTGAGCTTTGCGGCAAGCTTTCCTATCATACGAGAAGCAAAAATTAGAACATACCCCCTCTTGAGCGTGGCTGTCATAGGCTCTGCAAGGCAGGCATAGTGCTTCTCTTCGGCAAGCAGATTTATCCACTCGGGTATATCGCACATAAGCTCGCCCTCGTGCCTGTTGAGGAAAAGGTCAATCTCTACCCTCTCACGGTCAAGGCTCTGCAAAAGTCCTACAAGACTTCTCTCGGCACCGCCGAGGTGCATGGAAGACATCCAGATAAATATCTTTTTTTTCATCGCTTCTCCGTTTTTGTCAAACAATCTTCTTTATAAGTGGAATTTTCTTACAAATTGCGTCTGCGATTATGCAAGCAAATACAGTAGCCGAAACTGCTGCTATCGGGAAGAGCCAGGGATTTATAACCTCGCTTGTAAAGCCGAGCTTTCTTATAAGCTGTAAAATCATAACATGAAAAATATAAATTCCAAAGCTGTGCTTTGAAATAAGCATATATGTAGCCCTTATCCACTTATGTACCTTTGAAAAGTCGGCTCTTATAACAGTGTCAAAAAGCACGACCGAAAGATTCCATGTAAAAAAGCTTGTGTATCCTCGCCAGGCTTCGATGTCAGGATACTTGCCGACAAAGGTCTTATAAAGAAAAAACGCCATCTGTAAGAGCAGAGTTGCTGCAAGAACAAGTCTTACTTTCTTTGAAAGTCTGTATCTAGAAAGATACGCCCCGCACATTGTATAGAAGAAGTATCCGGAGAACATAAAGAACGCTCCGTTCCATACACTTTCTTCAACACCCAGCCCGCCGAGCACGGTTGGCAAAATTATCGACAGCGCAAGGAAAAACAAGTATACAAGATTGCACTCGGTTGTGGGTGCACTGCCACTCATATGCTTATCTATCCACGGCTTTATTATAGGAACGCAAAGATAAATTCCGACAAGGGTATATAAATACCAGAACTGATAGCAATAGGTCGTATCGCCCTTTAGAGTCATAAGAAAAGAGTCGAGCAAAATGCTTACCGAAACAGTCTTTTCAATCAGAACTGACGAAATAAAGTTATACACAAATCCCCACACAACAATTACCGAGATAATCCTTGTGACATTGTGTTTCAGTATTTTTTCAAAAGAAGTTTCTTTATCGGCTCTGAAAAACAAAACTCCTGTAATCATCAAAAATACAGGAACGCAGAAGTTAAGCAAGAGTGCTATCAGATAATGAGGAAGCGCGCCTGTATCAAGCGTAGGTCTTGCGTGGTAAAAAACCACGGCAATAGTTGCTGCAGCGCGAAGAAAATCAAGGTGTTCGATTCTGTTCTTTTTAACACTTGTCATAAATCAATCTCTTTTCACAAAAATTATTTTTTGCCGAGTAGTTTTTGTTTTATATCTGTACCAAAAAGCCTATGAAGTATGCGAGTGAACTTGTTTCTTAAAATTTTGCGTTTTGACATCCAGGATTTATCATACCAGTGAATTGAGTATGTGTTCTCGGTCTTCGTAAGAACGCCTGTCGCGTCATCAAACGGGCAGAAATAGTCTTTTGGGTAGAGTGTAACGCCGCCGCAGGTCTGCTTTTTGCCGTTTTCCAAAAAGCCGTACTTTGAGAGCACATTTGAGAAAATGCCGCAGACATTGAGCTTTATTCTCTCTCCGTTATCGTCAAGGAACTTTGCTCCGTCGTACCACTGTCTTGTCTCGACTATCACCCTCTGATTGGGCTCCTTTGCGTAAAGTACAAGACCGGGAGCGACAAACTTATCTGTTTCAAAGCCTGCAAAAGCCTCGTCACCGAGAATTTCATCAAACGGGCGGATCACCTCAACATCTGTGTCAAAATAGAGTCCGCCGTACTGCTCAAGCGCCCAAAATCTGCAATAATCAGACACAAAAGCCCATTTCTTTGCTTCATACGCCTGCTGCACATATATATTGTGGTTAACATCAAAATTTGTTTCGTTCCACTCTATGATTTCCCAATCCGGGAAGAACTTTTTCCAGCTTGTGATGCACTTTTCAATAGTTGCGCTCTTTGGATTTTTTCCGAACCAACAGTAATGTATAATTTTATTCATAACTCACCAGCCAAACACCAAATCAAATATCGAAATATGTCTGTAGAAACAGCCTGTAAAGGGTGTTCCCCACGAAATAGCGTACTTATTGTAATAAGTATAATAAAAATATGTAAAAGCAAGGAAGCTTATTGCCATAACTATAATACGGTCGGTTCGCTTACGCATACCGTCGCAGAATACTATCGGCAGCGTGAGACACTGGAAAATATCGAAGTAGTTTGCCATTCTTCCAAAAAGTATCGGACTACCGAAGCCCGCAAGGAAGCAGAAGCAAAAAGATATTATAGAAAAATTGATACACAGGTATGTAAATCCGTTTCCGTTTTTGCGTATGTTATCTCTGTAAATGAATGAAAGTATCGGAGGAACTGCATATACCATAAGTCGGAATATACTGATTCCCTCGCCCATAAAGAGCTCCATATCGTACTCATCACCGATTGCAGATGCAATACTCAGAACACTGTCTACAAATGTACTGTAAAAGGCTCCCATCAAAAGAGTAAGGCCGATAAGGCATACTGTTTTTCTATCCCATATATTCTTCGTGGCAAAAAACAGCGCAAAATACAGAACAACATACGGGTGCACGAGCACTGCAAGGAATATCATCAGAGCTGCTCTTATCTTCTTGTTGTTAAGATACAGAGGAATCGACCATATCGCTATTGCCACTGCCATAGTCTGCTTCATCGCTGCCATGCTAAAAGCGTACACAAGAAAGGCAATAAACATATATACGCTGTATCCGAAATCTCTGGAATATTTTCTCAAAAATATAAGATACGAGGATACAACAATGCTGGCCGTCACAAATATAAATCCACTTCCGCTTTTAGTGATAAGCGACCTTAAAATAATCTGGTACACCTGAAAAGCGGGGTTTGCTCCAATAGACCAGTCAACCTCGCCAAGGCCTGACAGGGCATCGGGAACTTTTCTTGCAAAGTTAGAAATATATGTGGCTGTGTCATTCATCCATGTTCTTGTTCCTGAGAAAAACACCATTATTATAAGCAGCACTGCAAAGCACAGGTTACCGAGAATCTGCGCCCTGGAACGGCTGACTTCAAAGAGAGAACCTCCCTCTCCCAAAGCGCGCCTGTTCATAGCAGAGGTCATATATGCAATAATGGTGCAAGCAACCAACAGTATGAAAACTTCTAACATAAAACTCCTCAGTCCTTAATACTTTCTCTTAGTCCTTGTTATGAATGCATAATACAAAATTCCTGCAGGCCAGCATAAAAGCGCATACAGCGGCTTTGAACTGCCGAGGATATATCGCTCTGCCTTTGACAATTTCGACTCTGCGATATAGTGAATCATTTCTTTTACAATATAGCGCGGAGAGCGTGAAATGCGTATCATTTCGTTTCTGTAATGAGCAAAGCCTCTGCTGCATGAGCGATACTGCGCAAACTTATCAAAGGTCATACTGTCCTCGTTGTAATCAACTACGCAGGTATATTCGTTCATCAAAAGCATTGTATACTCAAGGTCCAGCAGCTTGAACTTGTAGCTTGCCGGATAGAACTTCTCTCCGGGAAACTCGGGATATGGATATTTTTTTGAAAGCTCCGAGCGGTAAATAAGCTTTTTATCGCCCTTTACGCCGTGCTTTTCAAAAAGCTCGGTGACAGTGCAGTCACCAACACCCTGAGGCAGTGGCGTGCCTATCATTTCGCCTTTTTTGCTGACATTATTCGACACAATGCCGGCATATTTGTCACTGCCGTGCTCACGCCAAAAAGAAACTATCTTTTCCACAGCATCATCGGTCATCCAGTCGTCCGAATCTATTATAACATTGAGTTCTGTTGTTACCTTTTCGTAAGCAAGATTTCTCGCCGTGTGCATTCCGCCGTTTTCTTTATAGTAATATTCTATATCTATCTTTTTCTCATCCTGCCAGCCGGCAACAAGCTTATCTGTGCCGTCCGAGGAGCCGTCGTCGATAATAAGCCAAACAAAATCATCGCAGTCCTGTCTTAACAAAGATTCGTACACCTGGTGCAGGCAGTACGCTCTATTGTAGGTTGTGGTAATGATTGTAAGTGTTTTCACTTATTTTCCTCCGTATATTTCAAGATATCTTTCGGTTGTGGCAGTAATGCTGTATTTTTTCTTGTCAAAAGCAGCACAAATTTTCTCCCTTTCGGGTTTGGCTACAGTTGCCGCCTCATCTACCGCGCCGTTCCATATAGAGAAGCTGTCGTTCAGAGAGCAACTTTTCACAAGGCCGAGTCCGAGGTCTGTTTCGTCAGGGACAGTATCGGATTTTACCGTAGCAATTCCTGCAGCTTGTGCCTCGAGCACTACCCCTCCGAGTCCCTCAAACAAAGACGGGAATAAAAGTATATCAAAGGAATGTATAATCCTCGGCACATCTCCTCTGACGCCTGTAAAGAGTATACGCTCTTTTATGCCAAGACCTGCCGCCTGCTCCTCAATAGCTTCGCGCAGCGGTCCGTCACCGACAAAGACAAGAAAGGATTCGGGCTTATTTTTAAGATACTGTGCAAACCATTCTACCGAAAAGGTGTGGTTTTTCATTCTGTCAAATCTGCCGATCTGACCGATTACAAAGGCATCCTGCGGAATACCAAGTTCCTCTCTTATTGCAGGGATGTCCGACTTTTGTGCAGAATGGTATTTATCCAGGTTGATAGAGTTTTTTACAACTTCAAACCTTGCCTTTCCAAAGAGAAAATTCCCCGCCTGCACTGAGATTGCAAGCTTTGAGGTCGCAAAAAGATTTATCAAGCATCTGCCAAAAAGTATTGGCAGCATCTTCAGGGGATTTGACTGCTTTGTGCCTGTTGTTCTTGAGTGAGCAATTCTCACGGGTATATGTTCCGCCCACGCTGCCAGCATAGCAAGGCCGCAATGGTATGAGGTATGCGCGTGAACCGCATCATACTCCCCATTTTTCATACAGGCTCTGAGCTCTTTTATATGCCTAAGGATACCGATTTCGCGCGGCGAGCCTAGCTTATGTATACATCCGCCAAGACTTACAATCTCATCTTCATAATACTGTTTGTCAGATTGCAGAGTGACAAAGCCAAATTCGCACTCATTCTTATCTAGAGTACGATATACATCCATCATACGGCTCTCGGCACCGCCCATACCAAGCGAGCCGAAAATCTGAAGCACCTTTAATTTTCTGCTATTTTCCACAAATATCACCTATCCTGCACAAAGAAAACTTCACAACACGGAATATGTCATCTCAAGCTTTTGACGCATACACTGCTTTGCCGTATTTGCAAAGTAAAACACAAAGCGGTAAACTCACCTGTAATTCCATATAGCTTTTAAATCAATTACTGTACATCCGGTTTACCGCTGAGTGTTTTATAATAATTTACAGATTTGCCTTATACCACTCGATAGCCTCATTAAGACCTTTTGCAAAATCATAATCGGGGTCGTAGCCGAGAAGATTTCTTGCCTTTGAAATATCAGCATTCGAGTGCTTGATGTCACCCTTGCGGTCGGGACCGAAGTTGGGCTCGATATTCTTGCCTAGCGCTGCTGTGAGAGTGTTGTAAATGTCAATAAGATACTCTCTGCCGCCGTAGGCAATGTTATATGCCTGTCCTGCCGCCTCATGCGGTGCAAGGCACGCCTTGAGATTGGCCTCGATAACATTCTCGATATATGTAAAATCGCGACTCTGCTTGCCGTCGCCGTTGATTGTAGGCTGCTGGTCGTTTATGAGCATTTTTATAAACTTCGGAATAACCGCAGCATACGCGCCGTCGGGAGTCTGGCGTCTGCCAAAAACATTGAAATATCTCATACCGTATGTATCAAGTCCGTAGTGCATTGTATAAAGCTTTGCCCACTCCTCATCACATCTTTTTGTGAGAGCGTAGGGAGAAAGCAGGTTGCCCTCTCTGCCCTCCGTCTTGGGGAGATTGGGCTCGTCGCCGTATACAGACGAGCTTGACGCGTAAACAAACTTCTTTACGCCGCACTGACGAGCAGCCTCAAGCATATTGAGTGTGCCCTCTATGTTATTTCTGCAATAAAACAAAGGCATTTCTAGCGAGCGCGGAACACTGCCCCACGCCGCCTGATTGAGAACATAATCAACGCCCTCGCACGCTTTGACGCAGGTATCGTAATCCTTGATGTCACCCAGCATAAATTCGTAATTTGGGTTGTCGGCGAACATATCAACATTTTCTTTTTTGCCTGTTGAAAGGTCGTCAAGACAGCGCACCGAGTATCCCATATTCAGAATTGCTTCGCACAGGTTGGAGCCGATAAAGCCGGCTCCGCCTGTTACTAAAAACTTTGTGTTTTCGGGAAATCTGAGATGCTTATATCCCATATTAAAGCCTCCAGTATGAGTATCCTGCGTTCTCGTATTCTTCTCTGTTAAGAACTCCCTTGATATCGAGAAGCACTTTCTTGCCTTCGCCGAAGAACGACGCTACATCAGCCTGTGTCAAACCCTCAAACTGTGTATGTGCAACTGCAAGAATTACAGCGTCCATATTCTTTATATCTTTCATATCAACAAACTCTACGCCGTAAAGGTGCTTTGCCTCATCAGCGTCTGCCGCAGGGTCAGCAATAGCAGGCTCAATGCCATACTCGCGGAGCTCCTGGAGAATATCGTAAATCTTGCTGTTTCTTGTGTCGGGGCAGTTTTCCTTGAATGTAAAGCCGAGTATTGCTACCTTTGCGTTCTTAACAGCCTTGCCTGCCTTGATAAGGTTCTTTACGCAGTTTTCAGCTACATACTTACCCATATCGTCGTTTATTCTTCTGCCCGAGAGAATAACCTGGCTATGATAGCCGAGCATTTCTGCCTTGTATGTAAGATAGTAAGGGTCAACACCGATACAGTGACCGCCTACAAGTCCGGGACGGAAGTTGAGGAAGTTCCACTTTGTGCCTGCAGCCTCAAGAACAGACTTTGTATCAATGCCCATCTTATTGAAGATAATTGAAAGCTCATTCATAAACGCGATATTGATATCTCTCTGGCTGTTTTCGATAACCTTTGCAGCCTCTGCAACCTTGATACAGGAAGCTCTGTGAACGCCCGCTTCAACAACAAGCTCATATACCTTTGCCACAACATCAAGAGTTTCAGCGTCCATACCCGAAACAATCTTTACGATAGTTTCAAGACGATGTACCTTGTCGCCGGGGTTGATACGCTCGGGCGAGTAGCCTATCTTGAAGTCAACACCGCACTTGAGTCCCGATTCCTTTTCGAGAATCGGAATACATACATCCTCTGTAACACCGGGATATACTGTTGATTCATACACTACAACGCTGCCCTTTGTGAGGTTGCGGCCGAGAATACGGCTTGCGCCCTCAACAGGTGTAAGGTCGGGGGTGTGGTCGTCGTTTACGGGTGTGGGAACTGCAACAATGTGGAATTTTGCTTCCTTGAGCTTTGTTTCGTCTGCTGTAAACTCAACAGTTGTGTTCTTGATAACCTCGTTACCAACTTCGTTTGTGGGGTCGATACCTGATTTGTAGAGATTGATTTTTGCTTCATTAAGGTCGTAACCGATAACATCAACTTTCTTTGCAAAAGCTACTGCAATCGGCATTCCTACATAACCAAGGCCCACCAATGAAATTTTTTCTTCGCGGTTTACAATTTTTTCGTAAAGTGACATAATCTTACGCTTCCTCTCTTATATTTTTTATTTCTTTAATATAGGTTTCAACTACAATGTTGCGATCAAACTGTTTTTCCATCTTTTCTCTCGCGTTCTTTGCCATCTTGGCGCGTGTTTCTTGAGGCAAATTTATAAGCTTTACTGCCTTGTCATAAAAATCATCGACATTTTTCACATCAAAGCAGAAGCCTGTCTTCCCGTCGTCAACACCCTCACGGCAGCCGGGTATGTCTGAGGCTATGCAGAGTCTGCCTGCCGCCGCTGCCTCAAGGACAACATTTGACATTCCCTCGTGGTGCGACGGCTGTAACAGACAGTCACACTCCTTTATAAGGTTGTGTACCTTTTCGTGAGGCATATTTTCATAAAACCGAACTGCGTACTTTGAGGTCATCTCGTCGACAACAGTTTTGTATTTTTCGTCCTCATACCAGCCGACAATATGGAATTCTGCAGGAACTTTATTACCCTTAAGGCGTCTTATCACCTCAAATAGCTCGTCGTAGCCCTTATCCTGTCGGATTCTTGCAACGGTAATAAACTTTATAACTTCGTTTTCAGGATACTCCTCAAACGGATTGTCCTCAAGGTTTACTCCCGAGCCGGGCAAAAGCTGCGTTCTGCCTTTTACAATCTTCTTGCCGGTAAACAGTTCTTTGTTGCTGCTGTTCTGGAAGAAGACCACTCTTGCTTTCTTGTAAGCTATCTTCTGTAAAAGCAGCATAATCTTTGCAATTACATTCTGCTTTTCAAAGTTCGCTCCGAGTCCCGTAACATTTGCAATATACGGAGTGCGCGTGAGTCGCGCAGCAAGTCCGCCGTATATATTTGCCTTGGCGGTATATGTAAGCACTGCATGGGGCTTTATTTTTTTAATCAGCTTATAGAGCACTGCCGTAGTCTTCATGTCTGCGACAGGGTTTGTCCCAAAGCGGCTGAGCGGAATTGTCTCTATCTTGCAGCCAAACTTCTCAAACACACTGTTTCTGTCATCGTGCGGCAGGGCAAGCGTCACATCGTACCCCTCATCTGCCATACGCCGCAAAAGCTCAAGGCGGAAGTTATAAAGCGTTGTATAGTCATTTGCTATAACAAGAACTTTTGTCTGTTCCATAATCTTACTCCTTCACCGCTTTGGCAACTGCCTCGGCAATACCCTTGGCGTCAAGTCCGAACCGACCTCTCAGATATTTCTGACTGCCTACAAGAGTAGAGTAGCAATCGTTAAGTCCTATCCTTAACAGTCTTGCATGATTGCTCTTTTCGCAAAGCACTTCCGAAACCGCACTGCCGAATCCGCCGACAATGTTGTGTTCTTCAACGGTTACGATAAGGTCGTACTTCCCGGCACACTCGTTTATTACATCAGCATCTATGGGCTTTACTGTTGGGAAAGTATAAACTGCAGGAGTAATACCGTCCCTTGCAAGAATCTTCTCTGCTTCACTTATCTCCTCGAAGATTGCACCTGTCGAGAAAATGGCAACCTTTTCGCCGTCGTGTATTTTTATTGCTTTTCCGATGCGGAAATTTTCGATTTTGTCATGTATACGCTTTTCCCCGCCTCTGCCGAGTCGCAGGTAGCAGGTACCGGGGTAGTCCGCCATTGCCTTGGTTGCTTCCTCGGCTTCAACAAGATCACCTGGGCAGAGCACCGTAACTCCTGGCAGCGCTCTCATTACAGCTATGTCCTCGGTTGCGTGATGACTCATACCAAGCGAGCCATAAACAAAACCGCCGCCAACACAAACAATCTTTACATTTGCGTCGTGGTATGCGCAGTCGTTACGAATCTGCTCAAGGCATCTCAGCGTCGGAAAATTTCCGATAGAGTATGTGAACGGAATTTTGCCCTCAAGAGCCATTCCTGCTGCGACCGAGGTCATATTCTGCTCGGCGATACCGGCATTGATAAACTGGTCGGGAAGCTTCTCATAAAAAGGCTTAAGCACTCCGAAACCGAGGTCGCCTGTTATGAGCTCTATATTTTTATTCTTCTTCGCTATTTCAATCAGTGTGCGAACAAAGGTATCTCTCACCGTTAATTCTCCTTTTTAAAAAAGCTGGGGTGATAACCGGCACTCATTGTATTGTCCCTGCCGATACCTGAGTTTTCATCAGGCTGAGTGGGATTATTTATTCCGTCGGGGGTATACGGGTCAACAACTCCCTCAGGTTTGTTCTCATGCAGAGCAGATACTGCAATATCATACTCCCAACCCACATGAGGAAAACGGTAATGCCAGAGGATATCGTTTTCCATAAACGGGACACCCTTACCCTTTACCGTGTTGGCAATCACGACGGTCGGCTTGTTTCCCGAACGCTGTGACAGCGCATTCACGAGCTGACTATGATCGTTGCCGTCAATTTCAATTACATTCCAGCCAAAAGCACGCCACTTAGCACCGAAGTCCTCAAGCTCGAGTGTATTTTCGCAAAAGTCCATTGACTGCATATGATTGTGATCTACAACAGCCACAAGATTATTGAGTCTGAAATGGTTGGCAAACAGGGCTGCCTCCCACACCGAACCCTCATCGCACTCTCCGTCGCCGAGAACTACAAAGACACGGTGGTCTTTTTTATCCTTTTTTGCAGCAAGAGCCATTCCTGTTCCCACGCAAAGTCCGTGCCCCAAAGAGCCTGTTGACAAGTCAACTCCGGGCAGATGGTGTGACACATGGCCAGAAAGTCTGCTGCCGTCGGCATAATGGGTCTTAAGTTCCTCAACAGGGAAAAAGCCGCTCTCTGCCAAAGCCGCATATATAGACGCGCCGGCATGTCCCTTGCTGAGAATAAATCTGTCGCGGCTGTCTGCCGACGGATTGTCGGGGTCATACGACAGAATTTCGGTATACAGAACACCGATTATATCGGCAACCGACAATACCGCCGCAATATGAGAGCCGCCCGAAAGATGCGTCATTTCTATTCCATGTCTGCGAATCAGCCACGCAAGCTGCTCGCTGGTGTATTTACGGTTCAGTTTTCTCACCTCTTAAAGTTATCTTCCCAAAAGGAAAGACAGTATTCTTGTATTAGTTTTTTGTTCAAATAAATCAACGAGTTTTATAATAACGATAGGTCCGACAATACCTGCAACAAGCATGGCGAGGCTCGTCACCAGCATCGGTGCATAGAGTAACCTCTCAAGCACAACCTCTGCCGCCAGCTGACACGGCCATGAAAGAATGAATATTGTAAAGGTCTGCAAAATAACAGAATTTGCTGGCACCCTTATCCTGTTCTCAAAAATCCTGCATGCGGTGACAACGGCTGTCGTCATCAACACAGATATAATCATACTGCGCAGAGTTCTAACTATAAAAACCATCTGACTCATAGCCAGGAAAACCGCAATACTTGCAACAAGCAATAGGATGGGGACAACAAGCTTTATCTCGCGCCTGTCCTTTTCAGGGAACAAAGCACACATCATGCCAAGAGTATATACCCACATATATTTCAAAAAATCGCGGATTCCGAGCCACTCATCTCCGCTAAAACGGATGAACGACATAAAGACCAAAATAACGGTGGCTGCAGCAAAAACAGATATTTTGTATTTGTCAGACTTACCAATGTAAAATTTATCTATTCCGTAGCCTGCAAGCCCCATAAAAAATATCATCGGCAAAAACCAAAAGTGCCCCCAGATGTTTTCCCTGGGTACAAGGAATACCCTTACCATACCAGCAAATCCCATTTGGGCCGAGTCATTAAGAACCGCCGAGAAAAGTATTTTTGGCATAAGCCCGATAAAAGAGAACGCCGCATACGGAACAATCAGCTTTTTGAGTCTGCGGAATGAATACCGCGAAAAGGAATACTTTGTGCTCTGGTTTGTTTTCACAAACAAATACCCACTACACCATACAAAAAGCGGCATGTGAAAATAGTATACAAAAGTGCGTATATCAATAAGAGCTCCCGGGACTTCGGTCACAAACGGATACGAGTGCCCGAAAATAACAAGCAGACACCCCATAACCTGAGAAAGCGTGATATATTGCAGCCTTGTGTTTTTTACAGTTGTGCCCGTCATAACTTTGACACTCTGTCAAGAACGCCCAGCTCCTCGGCATTAAGCTGCCAGCCAAAGGCATCCATGTTCGATATAAGCTGTTCGGGTCGCTTTACGCCACAAATAACGACAGACTCACTTAGCCAGTCGAGAATGAATCTTATTGCACACGAGGCAACCGTCTTGCCTCTGACAGTTGCTATCTCCTTGAGCTTTTCTACAATGACAAGGTTTTTCTCAAGCTTTTCACCATGGAAGTTAACATAGATATCCCGGCTGCGTCTGTCGTTTGCTTCAAAAGTGGATTTTCTGTCATACTTACCTGTGAGTATACCCTGACCGAGACTTCCCCAGGTGAGTGGAGTCACTGCAAGTTCGCTTTGTGCTCGCAAAAGATCTCCCTCGTTCTTTCTGCAGGCGAGAGAATACTCGTCCTGGCAATTTACAAAGAGTCCTTTGTACGGCAGAAGTTCTCTCATCTCCTGCTCATGTATGTTGGAAAGACCGAAATAACGAATTTTACCCTGCTCGCGCAGCGAAATAAGTTTTTCAACTACGGCTTCCATAGGGGTCTTGCCGTCACGGTAATGCAGGGTATAAATATCTATATAGTCGGTCCCAAGGCGCTCGAGACTCGCGTTAAGCGCCTGCTCGATATATTCTGGAGAATTGTCGTACACAGTCTTGCCGTCACCTGTACGCACGCCAAATTTTGTTTGGATTATAACATTTTTTCTATTAGGTCCAAGGCCCTCGGCAAGAGTCCTTTCTGACTGTCCGAGACCGTAAGTATCTGCAGTATCAAAATAGTTAACGCCAAGCTCAAGAGCTGTATGTATTGCATCTATCAGCTCTTGCTCCTGTACATTTCCCCATCCGTATCCGCCCATTGGACAGCCACCCATACAAAAGCGTGATACGGAAAGGTCTGTGTTTTTAAGTGTTATGTACTCCATATACTCTCTTCCTTTAATCGACAGATTCAACAATATCCTTGTCGTCTTTTCTCTTTTTGGAAAAAACGCGCAGTGCCTTTTTGAAAACTCTGAGTACCGTCAGCACAAAGAGCTTTACATCTGTTGCAAAAGACACCTTGGAAACATACTTCAATCGGAGTTTGTTTTTTTGTTTGAGAACATACTTTTCGTACATTTCATCGGCATTTTCTCCTCCGACTATCTCATCAAGGTTAATAAAAGTAAGCGAACTGTAATCGGTAATGCCCGGACGAACATTGAGAATATTCTTTTCGAGCTCGTCGTACTGTGATGTATATTTTACAAGCTCGGGGCGTGGGCCTACAAAGCTCATTGTGCCGCCGAGAATGTTGAGAAGCTGGGTTATCTCATCAAGCTTTGTCTTGCGGAGTATTGCACCGACCTTTGTAATGCGGCTGTCGTTAAGAGCTGTTGTGCCGCCGCCTATCTTATCAGCGTCCTTTACCATCGTGCGGAACTTACAGATTTTAAAGGTCTTGCCGCGATAGCCGCCACGGGGAGCTCTGTAAAGTATCGGGAAACCCGTTTCTATAACAATTGCAAGCGAAATGATAAGATAAAACGGCCACAGTACAAGAAGCGCCGCGAGAGCAAGAACAAAATCTATGCATCTTTTGAATACCCGGTTGTATATACCGGTGTATGATTTTTTGAGCTGTTCGGGGTCGAATTCAAGCTCTTCAAAATTAAGTTTTTCCTGTATTGCAAGTGACAGTTCTTTTTCCTGTTCGAGAGTTTCTTTCACTCTTATCGCTCCAATCATGTGACAGTAATTTGTATATATTTTATTGTAACATATTATTGCTTTTATGTCAATACTTTCATTTTCGCCTATATTCGGGACTATTTGACACAAAAGGCGAAAAACGGTCAGATTTCTCCAACCGTTTTTGCTTAATATTCAAAACATACCTGTTTTTAAAACAATCTTTTGCAGCAACGCAGCGCATCCTTCGTTTACATCACGCCATGTCGCTTCAAAATCACGCGTGTACCACGGGTCAGCAACATCTCGCGGGTGGTCTGTATGATCCATAAGCATCGACACCTTTCTCTCGGGGTCGCTGCCGACAAAGCGCTCCATATTGCGCAGATTGTTGCGGTCCATTGCAACAATATAGTCAAAGTAACGGTAATCGTCATTTGTCATCTGCCTTGCGCGCTTGCCCTCGCAGGAAATGCCATGTCTTGACAAAATCTGCCTTGTCTGCGGATAAACAGGGTTGCCGAGCTCCTCTGTACTTGTAGCGGCAGAAGCTATCTCAAATTTATCAGCCAGACCTTTTTTGCAGATCATATCCTTCATTACAAACTCTGCCATAGGGCTTCTGCAAATATTTCCGTGGCAGACAAAAAGAATTTTTATCATAACTTACCTCTTCTTTGTTTTCTGCAATAATTATAGCACAAACGCGCACCCGCGTCAACCGCAAGGGCAAAAGAAAAGCACGCTTTCGCATGCTTTTCTTTTGAATATTACTTAACAGTAATCTTCCTGATGTTGGGTTCGCTTGCGCTGAGTGTAAGTACATACTGAGGAATTACAGCGTCTGCACCGTCAGCGTTCTTAGCGACAATCTCTGTGTAGTAATCAGAGTGCATATGGCCACAGAAGGTACCCTTGATAACATCGGCATTATTTACGATAAGGTCATAAACAGCCTGTGTTCCTTCGTCCATGTCAGGACCAATAATGTAGCCCTGCTTACCGTTGCAGTAGTCCATTACAGACTGACCGTTCTTATCCTGGTATGAAACGAGGATGTAAGGCTCAAGAGCTGTTTCGGCAACATTATTTGTCTTAACGGGTATATGGTAGAAGAGAAGCATAATATAGCCGTTTTCTCTTGCAATTTCTATATCGGCAGCAAGCTTTTCGGCCTGCTCAAGCGTAAACACATATCTGCCGTTATCTATAGCAACAATCATAACCTTGTCGCCAAGCACCTCAGATACATACGAAACATCGTGGCCCCAGTTAGCCTTGAGAATTTCGTACTTTTCTTCGTCGGACATAGAATCTGCCACCTTGCCCTCACAGTTTCTCGAGAACTCGTGATTTCCGAGAGGAACAAGAACTTCGGGATATTTGTCCCAGATAATCTTCTGAGCAAGCTCAAATGCGCCCCACGACATATAGTCAAGTACATCGCCTGTGATGACTGTGAAATCATAGTAGTTTGCGTACTCGAGAGCGCTCTTTGCACGCGGAACAGACTCGCCGTTTGCAAGCCATGTTCTGTTCTCATAAGAGGAAATGATAACAGGGTCGTTTTCTATAAAGTCCTGCTCATTGAGGAAGTTGAAGTGCGGGTCTGAAAGCTGAACAATTTCAACAGGTTCGCCACCCTTGCCCGAGTCAAATACAACTTCTCTTATTTGATGGCCTGTTTCGTCAAGCTTGTAGATGTATGTTGTATGGTCGTCTGCAGAGCCGTTTACAACAGAGATTGTCTGGTTAAGGTAGTTAGCCTTTGCAATTTCGGTGATGTTCTCCATTGTTGCGCGAAGCTCGTCGCTGAGATCTGTGTCGTTCTTGAGAGCAAACTTTGCAACATCGTGGAGTGATGTATAGTACTCTTCTGTATATACGAATCTTTCAACACCGTTGAGGTCGTTATATTTGATATAACCTCTTGCGTAGTACATTCTGTCGTACTTATCTTCTGTGACACCTGTAACAACAGCTGTGTAGAGAATTCTGTCGGTGAGCTTCTTGTATGTCTTCTCTGCAACTACTACTGCTGGCTGGTAATCTGTTGAGTTGTAAGTAAACACCTTGCCGTACTCGAGCTCTTCGTCACCTCTGATAGCCGAGGGGAGAACGAGTGTGCCGTATTCTGTAACATCAAGAGCCCCTGTAAGAGCGTTGCTCTTTTCGATAATGAAACGAACACCCTGAACGCCTGTTGTTCTCATCTGAACGCCGTGTACTGCAAAGTCTGCTGTATCCCCATCGTAATCATACTCGCCGTCAAAGTCTGCATACTGCGCCTTGAGAGTTGTGCCTACCTCGAATGTTGTACCGTTTTCAACGCCGTTACCGTCCTCGTCAACCCAGCCGACAAACACCTTTGACTTTGATGTGTTAAAAGGAATAGTGCCAAGGTCGGGGGCACACTGTCTGATAAATTCGATTTCTGTGCCGTCTGTTACATAGTCGATATCCTCGGGATATGTAACTGTATATGTTCCTGCAGGAACTGTGAGAACGCCGTTCTTTGAGTAGTAAAGGCTTCCCGAAGCATCGTTTGTAGCAATAGCAATTATATCACCGTGTACTTCAAACTGACCTGCGACATCTGTGGGTGTGAGATAGCTGCCTGTCTTCTTCTCGCCCTTGAGAAGCCACTTGCCGTCGCCGACATAGCTCTCTGTTGCGTTTTCGTTTGCAATATCGCCGACCGTTGTGCCGTTATTGCAGATAATCTGGAATGCCTTTTCGAATACCGGGTGCTTTGTGAGACCGTTCTTGTACGGATAGAACGAAATATCAAAGCTTCCGCCATTGTAAATGACATTTACATTTTCGGTATAGCGTGCGCCAACGCCGGGATCATTCCAACCGCCGTGCTCTTCACCGAAGTAGATAATGCCGCTACCGCCGTCAATTGTTACTGTTGCACCGGGGATAGCTTTCTGAGTTGTGTTGTTATATCCGCCGACTACCGTAGACGAGAGAACACCGCTCTTGATTGTAACCTTCATGGGAGATGTAAGGTCTTGGTCAAGCTTGCCGATTGCAAAACAAGGCTCGTCGCCGTCTGTTGCCTCAACAGCGTTTGTAACAACGCCCTCACCGATATAAAGCTCTCCGCCGTTTGTTCTGATAGAGCCGCCCCATACTCGTGCAAGCTCAAGAGTAATATTTTCAAATCCGATGGGACCCTGTGCGTTCATACCCTCGTATGAAATCTTTGCACCGTCAGCGCCGGATGTAAGAATTATCAGATTGGTATGCTCGGGGAGATCCTTTGTGAGAGAATAGCTGCCTATAACAAGAATTCTTCTCACAGTATACGAGCTGTCATAAGCGTCAAGCTCTGTAACAGCCTTATCTATTGTCTTGTAAGCGGTACTCTTTGTAAGACCGTCTGCGTCATCAGAGCCGCTCTTGCTGTCTACATAACGGTATACAAGTCCCTCGATATAATTCCATCTTGAAGTGATTTCAATCTCGTCAACATCTTCAGGAAGAACTATTATGTCGCCGCCGTCGTACTCTTCGGAGTTGTATTCCCAGCCGAGGAACTCTGCGTCAACCTTGTTGTCAAGCCACGGGAGAGTGATTGTTTCGCCCTTGAAGTATGTGCGGTCCTCGTCTGCCACTCCATCAAACTTAACTGTAACTGTATCCTCAGCCGCGATTTCGTCCTTGGCAATATATGTAACATCATATACACCTACGGGAACAACAAGTTCACCGTCTGCCGAATAGTAGTTTGCGCCTGTCGCGGAATTTACTGCCTTTGCTATTCTGTCGCCGATAACTGTATACTTACCTGCCGTGCTTGTAGGCATAAGCATACTGCCGTCGGTAGCTGCACTGTGTATTCTCCAGGGGTTGCCACCATTGCTCGGGAGCCATGAGTAGTTATCTGGACAGCCGTTGTTGAATATCCACTGTACCGCAGTGAATGTAGGCTGTGGATTTGCTGACCCATAACGGGTATTTGTGAATGTACCGCCGTTGTAAACGATACTTACAGGAGCTGTAAAGCTACTGCTTGCGTTCCA